>JAUNJL010000008.1 GCA_030533315.1 Eubacteriales bacterium | reverse complement strand
ACTTCCCCTGGTATTCCTCACACACCTTCTTTTCCCGCTCAATCGCCAGCCCATGAAACAATGCCGGGTCACTGCCAATCTCGAAGAAGGACTTCAACATACTCATGATCAGCGATTTTCCGAACCTCCTGGGACGGGTAAAAAGATTGACCTCTCCCGCCGAATCCACCAGCGTCTTAATAAACATGGTCTTATCCACGTAATAATACCCGCATTCGATGATTTTCTCAAAGGAGTCAATGCCAACCGGCAGCGGCTTCTTTGTCATGGCCTCCTCCCTCCTTTCCTATCGTCCATAAAGTCTCCTCTTTTCGGATGGTATCCTACCATTTCCGACCGGCAAATACAGTACCCCTGTTTTAATTTTATTATAACGTGGCATTCCTCGGAAGTCAACGAGTCCGCAATCACCCAAACCGGTGCTTAATGCAGAGATGGGGATAAAACGAAAAAAACACTCGGTATCGGTGCGGCCAGCTGAACCGGAAAGAAACTACCGCTTCTCATCCAGTACGATACACGCTGTCAGAGAAATTTCGAAAAAAAAGGAGCTGACGCCCTAAGACCCATACTGCATACAGCTGTACACACTCACGAACGACAGCTACCCATAGTACGAAAAATCTTATTGCGACAGCACCCTTTTGCTATCCATTATTTGTCAAATGTAGGTCAAACAAAACTCAGACCGATCAAGGCTCTACTCTTCCTCCTCATACTCCTCGTCTTCATCCTCCGCAAAGATGTCAGAATAATCGAGAAGCGTCACCTTGGTCACCTCATCCCTCACGATATCCGGGGAATCCCCCGCCTTCTTTGCCTTCTTGGCAAGCTGAGCCGCCGTCATCCGTGGAATGGCCATCCGCTTGATCTCCGGAACCTCATCCTCTTCCGATTCCTCCGTTATGTCGGGGATTGGCGCTTTTTTTTTGACGACTACTCGGGTTGTTTCCTGGGAGACTTTTTTTTTACGTACCGGAGCCTCTCCCTCCGCCGTGGCCGCGGCGATCTCCTTCTTCAGGACCTCATGAGCCTCACTGGTGGCCGTCTGAACGGTGGCCTGGGAATCCTCTTCCTCCAGATACATCTCGTCGTCCTCTTCCTCCAGATCTTCCTCGTCGATCTCATCCACAAAGCCGCCCGTGCGGACGGTACGGCTCTTTTTCTTCTTTTTGGAGGGCTTCTCCTCCGCTTTCAGCTGCCGCTCCTCCTCCCTGAACCGGCGCTCTCTTCTCCTCTCTTCCTGCTTTAATTCCTTCTTGGACTTCACGTAGCCCGGCGCCGTATCCTGGGGATAATCCTCATCATCCTCTGGATCCTTCTTCCAAAGCTCGGCGATCACATAAAGGATGATCAAAAACAAAACGGCCAGACCTAAAATGATCAATCCCTCGATACTCTGGGTGGCGATCATCAGATATCCGATAACACTTATGGTGATCACAACCTTCGGCATGTATTCACCCACCGTGATATTGGCAGGGATCGGCTGTGAAATGGTGGAGTCCACAGCCGTACCAGAATTGCTGGCCACATCCAGGGTGGAGATATTGTAACGGCTGGTCCCGCCTTTATACTGGACCAGAATCGCATCCCCCACAGCCATCTCCGTGGACTTCACGGGGATCGCATAGGTAACTGAACCCATCGGAAGGTTCGACACCTCGTCCGCCTTGTCCCGAATCTCCGTCGTCACCCCGAAAAAGGGAGGCACCGCCAAGGCCACCACACAGAGGATGGTACATATTACTACTAAATGCACGATAAACTTCAGAACTTTTGCCATTGGTAACATTCCTCACTTCTGCTTTGCATTATTTACGCCGCCGCCCACTGCTTCGGCGGCTTATGTATCTTTCCACATTATACCCTGTTTTCATGGCCGGGTCAACTTTTTATGGCTGAAAACCAGCTAAAAATATATGGCAGGCTTTGCATTCCCCTCCACTGACCTGCCATCCCTTCATAGACAAGGATACCTGCACGGCCCTCAGAAGGCCAAAAGCGATCCCGGTACCTGAGCCTTTGCAGACACAAAAGAGAAGGAGAAAGGGAAAAGCGGCAGGAAAGTGGTCTTCCTTTCCTGCCGCTCATTGGAACATAACCCTGGTACACTTCATATATGGAACGTTATTCCTTAACTGGACCTGCGCTGTCTGTCTCTTTCGTCTATCCTATACCTGTCCAGAGACTATTACTGATTACTTAAGTACTGCTCGATACTGCTCATGGCCGCATCTTCGTCATCACCGTTTGCAGAGAGGGTAATCTTCTCCCCGGCATCCAGCCCGAGCGTCATCATGCCCATGATGCTCTTCGCATTCACTTTCTTTTTCCCAATCTCTACATAAATCTCGCTGTTAAACTGACTTGCCACCTGAACCAGCTGCGCCACCGGACGTGCCTCTAATCCAGTTGACAAATTGATGGTGATTGGTTTTTTAATCATAATAACTCCTCCTTGTGTTCCCTCAGCTCATCCGCAAGTATGCTCAGCTTTCTCAGCCGGTGGTTTACTCCCGACTTCCCAACCTGAGGGTTCAACATCATTCCTAATTCTTTTAGTGTTGCCTCCGGATACTGCAGACGCAAACGGGCGATTTCCTCTAGGCCTTCGCTTAAGCTGTCGAAGCCTGCCCTGCTCTCGATCAGCTTGATATCCTCCACCTGTTTGACAGCCGCATTCACCGTTTTGTTGATATTCGCCGTTTCACAATTTACCTTGCGGTTCACTGAATTGCGCATCTCCTTCAGGATCCGGATATTCTCCAGATCCATCAGGGCCACATTTGCCTCCATGATCGCCAGTATATCCACGATCTGCGACCCTTCCTTCACATAGACCACATATGATTTTTTGCGCAAAACGATCTTCGCATCAATGTGAAAGCTGCGGATGATCTTCTGTAGTTGTTCTGCCCTCTCCTCATCGGCGCATACGATCTCAAAATGATATCCCTTTTGGGGATCGCTGATGGAACCGGAGGAAAGAAAGGCTCCCCGGATAAACGCCCTCTTGCAGCAATTCTGCTGGATCACCAGAGAATTTCTCAACCTCAGCGCTTCTCCTCTGCTCCCGTCCACGGTGAGCTTCACTGCCTCTGCCACCTTTTTTGCCTGCTCCGGCTCAAAAACCGTCACACAGCACAAACCGTTTTTCTTCAGAGGCCCACTCTCGTGAACAGACACACCTGCCTTTATATTAAATGTTTTTTGCAATATTGTAAAGCACTTTCTTGCAACAGCTTTATTTTCCGTCTGCATATGGAGGACAAAATCTCCGTCTTGCCCTTTTTGCAGTCTTCCGCAGGCGGAATAGAGGGCGGCCAGCTCGGCGATCTGACAGTGTCTCGCCTGACCCACCCGCTTGGAAAGCTCTTCCTTCACCATCCCTGAAAAAGACATCTTCCCACCTCTCTCGTTATTATTTCAGCCGGCGGTCTTTTTCCACATCCCTGTGTTCCAGACGAAAACCGTATTTTCTGTTGTTCCTCGTTAGCCTTCCGTATAGCTCCCGGGCCAAGGTCACGGAGCGGTGCTTGCCTCCGGTGCAGCCTATGGCGATCACCAAGCTTGTCTTTCCCTCCTGGACATAATGGGGAATGAGAAAGTCGATCATGTCCTCCAGCTTGTCCGCAAAGGCAACCGCCGCCTCGCTGTCCATCACGTAGGAAAATACCGGGGCATCCAGTCCCGTAAGGGGACGGAGCTCATCCACGTAATAAGGATTCGGCAGGAAACGCACGTCAAAAACCAGGTCCGCATCCGCCGGGATCCCGTACTTAAATCCAAAGGAGAGAACTGAAATCATCATGTTTCCAAAGGAGCCATTCTTCACGAAAATGCGGTCGATCTCCTGCCTCAGCTCCCTGGTCAGAAGATGGGTGGTATCTATGATGTAATCCGCCCTCTTTTTCAGAAATCCCATGGTCTCTCTCTCCCGGCGGATCCCATCGTCCACCCGCCCATCCATGGCCAGAGGATGACTTCTCCTGGTCTCCTTGTACCTCTTTACCAAAACCTTGTCCTCCGCATCCATGAAGAGGATCTCAAAGACACAGCCTGCCTGTTGTATCCTGTCCAGAATCTTCTCCAGGTCATCCAGCGCCCGGCCGCTCCTGGCATCGATCCCCAAAGCCACGTTCCGCAGCTCATCTCCATGTATTTCCGGCATCAGAGCCGCAAATTTTTCCAGAAGGGGAATAGGAAGATTGTCCACGCAAAAATACCTGGCATCCTCCAGCATTTTTAAGGCTGCGGTCTTCCCCGCTCCCGACACCCCCGTCACGATCACAAACCTCATGCTCTTTCTCCTGTCGTAAACAAATCCCCTCCGCCGCTCTCCTTCTCAAAGGAAGGGAAATACCATTTGATCCACCTAAAATTCGCCTAAAAATTTCACCTCCGGCTCCAGCCTCACGTGAAATTCCTCATACACACGATCCTGAACGTCCTTCATCAAGCGGCACACATCCGCCGCCGTGGCGGAACCGGCATTGATAACGAAGCCGCAGTGCTTCTCTGACACCTGTGCGCCGCCCACCCGATATCCAGCCAGACCGCAGTCCATGATCAGCTTCCCGGCAAAAAAGCCCTCCGGCCTTTTGAAGGTGCTGCCTGCGCTGGGATATTCCAGCGGCTGCTTGCTCACCCGGCGCATCGTCAGCTCCTGCATCCGGGAGCGGATCTCCTCGGGATCCCCTGTCTCCAGCCGAAGCACCGCCTCCAGCACACACCAGCCAGCCTCCTTTACCGCACTGGTACGGTAGCCAAAAGCCATGTCCTCCCTTGGCAGACAGCGCACCTCACCATCCGTGGTCAGCACCGTCACCTCCTGGATCACGTCCTTCATTTCCCCGCCGTACGCACCGGCGTTCATCACCACCGCCCCGCCCAGGGTGCCGGGAATGCCTCCTGCAAACTCAAACCCTGTCAGGGAAGCATTTTTTGCCGCACTGGCGATCCCGGACAAAAGAGCCCCCGCCTGAGCCCGGATACAGGTACCTTCCACCTGAATCCCCGAAAAATTACGGAAGGCCTGAATGACCACGCCCCGGTATCCTTCGTCACTGACCAAAAGATTACTCCCGTTTCCCAGGATAAAATAAGGTTCTCCCTCCTCCTGGCAGCACTTTACGATCTGCCGGATGTCCTCCCCCGTTTTGGGAAGCAGAAAGAGATCCGCCGGGCCGCCGATCCGAAAGGTGGTGTGGCGGCTCATCAGCTCCCCTAAAAGAACCCTCTCCTCTCCCAGCAGCTGTCTCATTTTTTCTATTAAATTCTGATTCACAGATCCATTCCCCTCTCCGCCAGATCCCGTATCACCTCTCCAGCTATCATCAGGCCGGCCACACTGGGCACAAAAGAAATGCTCCCCGGCACGGGACCCATCGACGTCCCTTTTCTCTCCCCATTGTCAAACAGAGGCTTTATGGGATTTTCCTTGGAATACAGTACCTTTACTTTTCGGATCCCTCGTTTTTTCAGCTCCGTGCGCATCACCTTGGCCAGGGGACACACGCTGGTCTTTGCGATGTCCGTGATCTCAAACCTGGACGGGTCCAGCTTATTGCCGGTTCCCATGCAGGAGATGACCGGCGTTCCCGCCTCCTTGGCTTTCTGGATCAGCAGAAGCTTGGATGAGACCGTGTCAATGGCATCTATCACATAGTCATAGAATGAAAAATCAAAAAGTCCCGCTGTTTTTTCTTCATAAAAGGTATCGTAGGTATGGACCAGAATATCCTCGTCAATATCCCGCACCCGCTCCCTCGCCACCTGTGTCTTTTGTTTTCCCATGGTGGACCGAAGAGCGAAAAGCTGACGGTTGATATTGGTGGGAGACACGCAGTCATTGTCCACCAGGGTCAGGCTTCCCACCTGGCAGCGGGCAAGAGCCTCCACCACGTAGGAGCCTACCCCTCCCAGCCCGAAGACTGCGATCCTGGCCATGCGGAGCCGATCCGTCCTCCGAGTTCCCAGAAGGCTCTCCATCCTGGAAAAAGCATTCTCCATAGCTTCCAAACTTACTCCTTTCCAGGCACACTCTCTGTGCCGATCACGACAGATCCGAAGGTTTGCTCCCTCCTCCCCAATCCGCCCTTTTTTTATCAATCTTTCCCATTATATACTACGGAAACCACCCTGTACATATTTTTTTTCATTTTTCCAATACTAAACAATCAAAGGATGCGGCCATTCAGACCGCTCTTCCGGCCCCGGTCATCCGCCCACCTTGTCTAAAAAATCAGCGCCTCAGCCAAATGAAGCTACCCCCGCAGGCACCCACGGAAAAGGTCTCCCGGAAGAAGAACCCTTCCCCAGTTCCCTCCCGCTCTGCACAGGCGGCAGGACAAAGGTACCGGCATGGCTGAGCAGCTGAAAAGGAGGTTTTTTTATGCTTCAGCAATTCTTTCTCGCCTTCATCGGCCTTTGCGCCGGCGTCATCGTCGCCGGAGGGGCAGCGGGGCTGTTGATCGGCTTATCCATCATCCCCCGGTATGCAGGGATCACCCATACGGGCTCCTGCATCCTTCTATACGAGGACGTCACCATGGCCGGCATCTTCCTGGGAAATCTGGCTTTCCTCTTTTCCTGGGATCTTCCCGGCCAGTGGTTCTTTCTCCTTCTCTTCGGCCTCTTCTCCGGCATCTTTCTAGGAGGCTGGGTCATGGCCCTGGCCGAGATCGCAGACGTATTCCCCGTGTTCTCCCGGCGCTTAAAATTTCAGGAGGGTCTGCCATATATCATCCTCTCCGCCGCCATCGGCAAGATCCTCGGCTCTCTGCTGTACTACGGAAAAGGCTGGTTTCCCTGATCCCTATAAAAGATGTGCCGGCATGGCCTTTTCCGGCGCCGGCTTTTCTCTCCGGACTGCCCCGGCAAGATTTCTATTTTTTTGTTCTCTTTTGAACCGCTCTTTTCTGGACAGAGGACAAGCCTCCTCCGTCCCAAAGTACCATTTTCGGTACTCTCCCGGGGCGCAGCCCATCTCCTTCCGAAAGATCTCCGCATAATAGCTGGCACCGCTGAATCCATGGCTGAGAGCAGCCTCCTTCAGTCCTCCCTTTTTTTCCAGAAGCTGGGGAATGCTCTGAATAATTCGATACTGCTGAAGATACTCAAAAGGCGTCTGGCCCAGATGCTTTTTGAAAAAGCGGCAGTAATCGCCCTCGCTGACACCACATTCCTCTGCCAGCTGAGAGAGGGTCCGCTTCTCCCGGTAATGGGCGTGAAGGCCTCTCACCATTCCCTGCAGCTTCTCCCTCTCCCTTGCGGACGCCCTTGTGCATTTGGGCTTCGCCCTGGCGTAAGCCCTGCAAAGGGCGGAGCAGGCTGAAAACAACCAGCTGAAAAGATCCAGCTCATAGCACTCCTCCTTTGCCTCCGCCGTCTGTCCTGCCGCCCTGACCGCCAGGATGGCCTCCGCCTCCTCTTCCTTCTCGTCTCTCAGCTTCCACGCAAAGAAAGCTCCATCCTCCCTCATGGAAAGCATGTGGCGCCACCCGGGAAAGCCCGCCATCCTTTCCCTCAGAAAATCATCCGGCATCTCCATCAGATACAGCCTGCATCCCTCTTTCCCACAGCCAAGAAACCGCCACAGGCTCCCTTCTCCGATAAAGAGGCCTTCTCCCTGGGATATCTGGAACCGCTCCTGATCGACCTGGCAGAAAAGGCTTCCTTCATCCACTGCCAGCACATACAATCCCTCTTCCATCACACAGGCCATGTGCTCCGCCTCCGGGGGCTCCAGCTCCATGCTCCATATGGAAACGCCCTCATCCGCCTCCGTCAGGCGGCGCGTTCTTTTTCCGATCAAATAATCCCTCATTGGGACTCTCCCTTCTTTCGTTCACCTTCCGCCGGAGCCCTTTTTCTCCTGGCCTTTTGTCCTTTTTCTGCAATGGAACATCCCTCTGTCCTCCATTATAGTTTCTATTGCAGGAAAAGTCAAAAGTGAAAGTATATTCCCAAACTTTTTCCACATACTATGGTCAGACAATTCCAAAAAGTACATGTATGTGCGAAAAAGAAAGGATGAGGATATGAACCCCCAGCAAAAGGAACAGGCACAAAAAAAATATGAAAAATATGTAAAAAGCGTCACTCCCTCCCACAGTCTCCCCCTGAACATGGCAAAGGCCTTCCTTACAGGAGGCTCCATCTGCCTGGCCGGCCAGGGAATCATCAATTTCGTCAAGGGTATGGGGATCGATCAGGAAACGGCGGGAACCTGGTGCTCGGTAATCCTGATCTTTATCAGCGTCATCCTCACCGGCTTGAACCTTTATACAAAGCTGGGAAAATTCGGAGGTGCGGGAAGCCTTGTACCCATCACCGGTTTTGCCAACTCCGTTGCGGCGTCGGCCATCGAATATAAGGCGGAGGGCCAGATTTTCGGCATCGGATGCAAGATCTTCACCATCGCCGGGCCCGTGATCCTGTACGGGATCATGAGTTCCTGGATTCTCGGGGTGATCTACTATATTTTCAAGGCCGTGGGGGTGGTGGGATGAAAGAAAGAGATCTGCTCATGACGGGAAAGGCCAGCGTCTCCTTCCCTGAACCGGTTTACATCCAAAGCTGCGCTTCCATCGTGGGAAAAAAGGAAGGAGAAGGGCCTCTTGGGAACCTTTTTGATCAAGTCGTATCCGATCCGCTTTTCGGGACAGATACATGGGAAGCCGGCGAAAGCGCCATGCAGAAATCCACGGCCCTTCTTGCCCTGGAAAAAGGGGGACTAACCCCTCAGGATCTCCGCCTTTGCTTTGCAGGGGATCTTCTGGCCCAGACCTCTGCCACCTCCTTCGGAACCGCCGATTTGGAAGTCCCATTTTACGGACTCTTTGGCGCCTGCTCCACCATGGGAGAAGCTCTCTCCCTGGGCGCCTTCACCGTGGCAGGGGGCTTCGGAGACCCTGTCCTTTGCGTGGCCTCCAGTCACTTTGCCAGTGCGGAAAAGGAATTTCGCTTTCCCCTGGGTTATGGAAACCAGAGACCTCTTTCCGCCACCTGGACGGTCACCGGCTGCGGGGCCTGCATCCTGGAAGGAAAGCCTCCCTCTCCTGAGAACGAGGAACTTTGCACAGAAAAAGGCTGCGCCGCCATCACCGGACTCACCACCGGACAGCTGGTGGATTTTGGGCTTAAGGATTCTCTGAACATGGGCGCCTGCATGGCTCCCGCCGCCTGCCACACCATCCTTCGCAATCTACAGGATTTCGGCCGGTCTCCCCGGGATTACGACGCCATCCTCACCGGCGACCTGGGTCTTGTGGGCCAGAGGATCCTCTTTGACCTTACCAGGGAAAAGGGACTGGATATCCAGGAGATACACAAAGACTGCGGTCTCCTGATCTTCCAAAACGATTCCCAGGATACCCACTCCGGCGGAAGCGGCTGCGGCTGTTCGGCCGCCGTCCTGTCCGCCTACATCCTGCCTAAACTGGCCAGCGGTGCATGGAAAAGAGTTCTCTTCCTTCCCACCGGAGCCTTGCTCTCCAAAACCAGCTTTAACGAGGGCGACACCATTCCCGGCATCGCCCACGGGGTGGTGCTGGAGCACATTCCCTTGCCCGAGACCTGATTCTGACTTTCTCTCACACCATTTGAAAACAGCTTAAGCAACAAGATGGATAATTCCTTACTGGCTGTAAGGGAGATTAGCCATAAATATATTGTAGTAGAAAGGAACGATTATGGATTACTGGAATGCTTTCTGGGTGGGCGGCCTGATCTGCGCCCTGATCCAGATTCTTCTTGACAAAACAAAGCTCATGCCCGGAAGGGTAATGGTCCTCCTGGTCTGCTCGGGAGCCCTCCTCAGCGCCATCGGGATTTATCAGCCCCTCGTGGATTTCGCCGGAGCCGGGGCCAGCGTCCCTCTTCTTGGCTTTGGAAATATCCTGTGGAAGGGCATGAAGGAGGCCATCGACACAGAGGGGGCCCTGGGACTTTTTACCGGAGGCTTTACCTCCTGTGCCGCCGGCGTTTCCGCCGCATTGATCTTCTCCTACCTTGCCAGCTGGATTTTCAAGCCCAAAATGAAGGAATAAGGATGTGAAGCCATGAGTGATACCCTGCATATGCAGTTTAAACAGAATATCGAAGTGATCAACCCCCATGTTTACCTCCAGGACGTGGCTTCCCTCTCCTGCAGCAGCTCTCAGATCTTGAACCGCCTGCGGGTCATGCCGGTGGCGAATCTTCCCCCGGAACGGGCCGGCAGATACGCCATGTCAGTCATGGACATTGTCCGGGAAATCCAGAAAAAGGAGCCTGGACTGGATATCAGCACCCTGGGGGAGCCGGACTTTATCCTGACCTACAAGCGGGAGCCTTCCCCCGGCCTTTTCCTGCGATGGTGCAAGATCCTCTTCGTCTGTCTCTCCACCTTCTTCGGCGCAGCCTTTTCCATCATGACATTCAGCAACGATGTGGACCTTCCGGCCCTCTTTTCCCAGATATATACCCAGGTCACCGGAAGCAGCGGGAACGGCTTCACCATTTTGGAAATTTCCTATTCTATAGGAATCGGCCTTGGCGTCCTCTTTTTCTTCAACCATTTCGGGCCTCTCCGTCTTTCCGATGATCCCACTCCCATGGAGGTCAAAATGCGTCTTTACGAGAAGGATGTAAACACCACCATCCTGGAGGACGAAGACCGGAAAAAAGAAGACGGAAACCCTTCCATCGGCTAAGCTGCAGTACGGGCCATTTTGCGCCTGCGGCAGACCAGCTGTCCGGGCTGTTATTTTTTCGGTTTACATTTGACTTCCATATATCTGATGTATCTGACTTAAATTTCGGCTAAAATTTGGCTGAAATATTGATTTTCACCTGGCATCATGATATACTGTCCGATGTTGGAATGCCCTGGGAAGCCCCCAAAATCAAGGGCTCCCGGACTTTCCCACAAAATAAAACCGAGTGTTCGAGACCTTCCACTCGTAAAACAAAACTAAAGGAGAGAATTGAATCATGAAAAACAAAGGTACTCTGTTTCTTGTGCAGGCAGCGGCTATTGCCGCCGTGTACGTGGTGCTGACACTGGTTTTTGCACCCTTTTCCTATGGGGAGGTGCAGGTGCGTATTTCCGAGACCCTGACCATCCTTCCCTTTTTCACGGCGGCGGCGGTACCCGGCCTGTTTGTGGGATGCATCATCGCAAATCTGCTTGGCGGGTGCATTGCCGTGGATGTTATTTTTGGAAGCATTGCCACCCTCATCGGCGCAGTCTTCACTTACAAGCTGCGTGATTCCAACCGCTTCCTGGCACCGCTGCCGCCCATCATCGCCAATGCCGTGATCGTGCCCTTCGTGCTGCGCTACGGCTATGGAGTTCCCCTTCCCATCCCCCTTATGATGCTGACGGTGGGGATCGGCGAAGTGATCTCCTGCGGCGTGTTTGGCCTGGTCCTCCAGACGGCCCTCCTAAAGTACAAGGACAGAATTTTTGGAAGGGCACAGGCATGACAAAGCCTGGGCCAGCATAGAGAATACAGGCCTGCGCACCAGGCAGGACGCCGCTTCTTGCGGCCTTCCCCAAACAACGATGACAGGACAGCCCAATCTCATCTGGACTGTCCTGTTTTTTGGTCTTCTTTTTCCCTTCTCTTATTCCTCTTCGGAAGCCCACTCTTCCCTCAGCTGCTTCCCTCAAGTCTGCCCCGCAGCGCCTTCAGTACCCTCTTCTCCATCCTGGAAATCTGCACCTGAGAAACGCCAAAAAGCAGAGCGATCTGGGTCTGAGTCATATCCTGAAAATACCTCAGATAGATCAGCTTCCTCTCCTTCGGGGGCAGTCCGGTGAGCACCTCCTCCAAAAGGAGACGGTTCAGCAGCTTTTCCTGACCGTCCTCCTTTTCAGGAAGGCGGTCCATGAGAGAGATTTCGCTCCCGTCCCCCTGGTAAACCACCTTTTGGAGAGACTCCACCTGGAAGGAACAGTCCAGCGCCATCACCACCTCCTCCAAAGGCAGGTTCATGGAAGCGGAAATCTCCTGGATCGTCGGCTCCCGCCCGTACTGTCTTTCCAGACGTTCCTTTTCCTGATAAATCTTTCCATGGATCTCCTTCAGGGACCGGCTGACCTTCAGAGGGCCGTCATCCCTTAAATACCGCTTGATCTCTCCTGCGATCATGGGAACGGCATAGGTGGAAAACCTTACCTCAAAAGCCGGTTCAAATTTGTCCACCGCCTTTAAGAGGCCAATATAGCCGATCTGGAGCAGATCCTCCATCTCCACGCCTCTTCCCATAAACCTTCTTGCCACCGTGTACACAAGCCCCGTGTTTTCCTCCACAACTGCATCTCTTGCCCTTTTATCTCCCTGGTGCGCACGCTTGATCAGAGCAAGGGTCTGTTCCATTCTGCCTCCCTATCCATTTCTTCATATGCACGGTGGTTCCCTTCCCCACTGTGGATTCCACAGTGACCTGATCCATAAAAGCCTCCATAAAGGTAAAGCCCATACCGGAGCGTTCCTTGTCCGGTCTTGTGGTATAAAGCGGCTCCATGGCCTTTTGGATGTCGGGGATCCCCACCCCCTCATCTGAAATATCCACAAAAATCTCCTGACCCTTTCTTCTGCAGGTCATGGTAATCTTATGTATTTCCCCCTGGTATCCGTGAATGATGCAGTTTGTCACAGCCTCGGAGACTGCCGTCTTTAAGTCTGTCACCTCCTCCAAGGTGGGATTCAGCTGGGTGCAAAAGGACGCCGCCGTGATCCTGGCAAGACCCTCGTTGACCGGGCGGCTGTCGAAAATGATGGTCATTTCATTGGTATTCTCCATGCAGCTCCCCCTCCCTTTCCTCAGCGATCTGACTGATCTCGATAAATCGATGGACCCCTGACAGATGGAGCAGCTTGTTGATATAGCCGCTCACGTGAACTGCCCGGATACAGCCTCTTACCATTCCAAGCGCGCGGTACCGCCCCATGAGAAGTCCAATCCCGGAACTGTCCATAAAATCGGTCTTGGAAAAATCAAACTCCATAGTCCGAATATACAGACGTCCCATAATGCGATCCGTCTCCCTCCGTATTTTTTCGGAAACCGGATGGTCCACCTCCCCGGGAAGCATTACCTTCAGACAGGTTCCTACCGTTTCAAACACAGGCTCCATATCGTATTCCCCCTTATCCCTTCTTCATACCCCTGAAATACAGTCCTTCAGGCACAAGCGCCGCTCAATGCAAGGATCCGCGGAAACCCGCTGAGTTCCTGAATCCCTGCACATTCCAGCGTTTCTCCATGGTCAGTTCGGCAAGCGCGCCGTCCCGCCTGAAGGGTCACCCTGAAATTCTCTTCGTATGTCCTCTGTCTGGAGGTTTCTCTTTCGTCTTCTATCCGTAGTAATCGCCGTACTCGTCGTATTCATCGTATTCGTCAGAACCGCCGTCTTCCTGGCCGCCCTCACCTCCCTCTTCATCATGGATGCCCGTGACTCCGGTGGTGTCGCAGACAACGCCGTACACGTACCTCATCTCGTCGGTCAGCGCCGATTCATGGATCTTCTGCACCTCTGATGCCGCCGTGTCATAGTCCATCTGGATCACCGCAGCATAGGCGCTTAGCAGAGCTCCGTAGGTCTCACTCTTTTTCTTTTCCTCCTCGATCTGTGCCGCCAGCTGCTCTGCGGTATCGTCCGACTCCTGCGCCTCCCCCTGGGCCTTGGACAGCTCCGCTCCCTGGCTTGCCAGAGATTCGCTGTAATTGACAAGCTGGCGATTTGCCTCCCTGTAGATCCCCTGACGTATGGAGGGCACCGCCAGAAGCCAAAAGGCAAGGGCGCCTGCCGCCACGCCTGCCATCAAGGTAAAAAACAGGGAAGCCTTGGAATTATCACGATAGGCGGCGGGCTGCACCACCATGCTGTCCACCGGCTCGTCAAGGCCCTTGTCCTCCTTTGCCCTGAACAAGCCTTTTTTCGGCTTTTCCAGGTGGGTTGTCACACCGGTCTGCTCATCCACCTCCCGAAGAAAACGCAGGGTGGTGGTGTTGGTCTTGTCGATCCTGGCCGCTTTTTTCAGGGTACGCCGGGCCTTGCCCCACTCCCTGTTCTTCATTTGTATCAGGGCCAAAAGATGATATCCCTTGATCAGCTTGGAGTTCTGGGCCAGGATCTTACGCAGCTGTATGGCTGCCATGTCCTCATGCCCCTCCCTGCAAAGTGCCAGGGCATGGTTGTATTTTCGAATCGTCTCGTTGATGGCATCCAGCTTGTTGGAATTCGCCTGGAGACGGTTGATATATTCATTCGCAAGATTTTTGGTGGGCTTCAGATTTTTGCTGATCACCCATTCACTTAAGGCGGCAACCACCTCACCAGTCTCAAAATAGACCAGGCCCAGGAGATTTCTGGCCTGGATATTCCTTTTATTGTAGGTAAGGCTTTGCTTTAAACAATTAATGGCTCCTGAGAGATCACGGATGCTGGCCTTCTCCAATCCCTGATTGTAATAAAATTTGGACAGGTACTCCACCTTTTTCTGTATCAGGACATTGCAGCCGCAGCTTGGGCAGTAGTCCAGGTCCTTATCTGCCAGGAATGCGCCGCAGTTCATGCAGTTCATTTGTATCTCCTCATTCTATTTTACTCGGCGGCCGCTCTTTGCTTCCCGCAGCATTTCCTGAAGGATATCCAGTATATCCGTCAGCTCCCTGTCATAAATGGCCCGCTCCGCATCCGTAACGTCCAGACAAGGCTCAAACTTCTTTAATTCCTCTTCATAGTCAATCATGTTTCCTCTTTCCCGCCCAATGTTTTCTGGGCATCATGGTACACCTCTGGTGTTTCCTCTTTCCCGCCCAGTGTTTTCTGGGCCTGCTCCCCAAAATCAGTTCCGTCTGATGGCGGCTTTGATCTCGCCTACCAGGTAAAGAGAACCCACACAGAACAAAAGTCCGTCCTCGCCCTTTGCCCCCTGTGCCGCAAGGAGAGCTTCCTCCACAGAGTCCCGGCTCTCCACCGCCGGACACCCGTTTTTCCGAAACAGCTCTGCCAGCTCCTCCGCCGGTACCTGGCGGTCGCCTCCCACCTGGGTGGTGACCACATGCCGGAAGGAGATCCGGCTGCACACCGTGCGGATCATATCCCGGTAATCCTTGTCACTAACCGAAGAAAAAAGAAGCGTCAGCGGATATTTCCCCTGAAAATGTGCCGCCGTCTCCACAAACCTTCGGATGCCGTCCTCATTGTGAGCGCCGTCCACGATGACCCCAGGAAGGACAGTCTCCATCCTTCCCTGCCACCTTGTCTTCGCCACACCCTCCCGGGCGGCGCATACAGAAACCGGCACCCGCTCCCTCAGCACCTCTATGGTCTGCAGGGCCAAAGCCGCATTCATCACCTGGTACCTTGCAATAAAGGGAATATGAAAAACGGTATCTTTATAATACCTGCTGCCAAGGGAAAAATCAATGCCTGCCGCCGTGTTTGCCTTCACGCAGGCCTCCCCCGCATCCACCCTGAATGCCGGGCTTCCCACCTCCTGGGCCCTCTCTTGGATGACGGCCGCCGCCGAGGGATCACTCCCATCGTAGATCACCGGCACGCCAGGGACGATGATCCCCGCCTTTTCCCCCGCAATGGCCTGGACGGTATCTCCCAGATACTGCACATGATCCAGGCTGATGGAGGTGATGACACAGACCAGAGGATCCTCCACTGCCGTGGTGGCGTCCAGACGCCCTCCAAGCCCTGTTTCCAGCGTCACATAGTCCACACCCGCCTCCTCAAAGATGAGCATTCCCATCAGAAACAGCATCTCAAAATATGTGGGATGATAGCTTCCCTCTGCCACCAGCTGGTCCGCCAGAGCCTTCACCCTCTCAAAAGCCCTTACAAAGGTTTCGTTGTCAATATTCACCTCATTGATCTGAAAACGCTCATTGATCTCCATCAGGTGAGGGGAGGTAAACAGCCCACAGGAATAGCCTGCCTCCCTTAAAATAGAGGTCAAAAAAGCGCAGGTACTTCCTTTGCCATTCGTCCCTGCCACGTGAATCACCCGAAAAGATTTTTCGGGGCTTCCCAGCCGGCGGAGACATTCCTTCGTATGCTCCAGGCTGTTCTTTTTTGTAAACTTCGGCGTTTCCTCGATATAGTCAACGGCCTCTTGATAACTGTAACCCATATAAAAATTCACCACTTTTATCTAATGTATTCGCAGCGGGTCTGATAAAAAAGCGCCGCTCTTTCGCAGACCCGTTACGTTACCATTATATAATAGTGGTGAAAGATGTCCAGTCCCAATCGTCATATTTTATCCGACTTTTTCAGACAGAACGCCGCCGTTCCGATACCGAAACGGCGGCCCAAGCCCATGCGGCCATCTGTATGCCAGAAATCCAAAGGCTCATTCTCCCAGACTGCCGTTTATTCTCCAGGGGCTATCCCCATACAAGGCATACACCGCTCTGTCATAGCTTTTGCTCAGGGCTTTTCTGGTGGAGCTGTTGCTGCGCTGCACGACAGCCAGACGGTCAAAATCCTTCAGCTGAGTTCCTGTAATCACCAGGGTGGTAGGGCTGACATAAACCGTGTCGTACCATTCCCCGTTCAGCTTAACCTGGCTGGAGGGCGTGAAGTTGGTGCCCTGTATGTAATAGGTGAAATCCACGTCCGACACAAGCCTTATGGAATCCAAAGTCAAGTCATAAAGACCCAGGCGCATCTTTGTCCTGGTATATGGACTTTCCCCCTGGTAAGCATAACGGCTGCCGTAGAGAAGGTCATACTGGAGGGTTTCCAGATCCACCTGGTAATTCTTGGTGTTCCTCCTTGCCTGGTGATACCGGAAGATGGTTCCCTCATGGATCCCCACCCGGTCCATCACCTCGGCTGCTATCTGATAAGAAGAAAGATTTTCATTTTTCTTTGGAAGCCCCATATTGTCCCATATCACGTACTCTGTCTGGAAGAGATATTTGTTTTCCACGTCCTCCACCCTCAGACCCATGGTTGGCAGATGATCCCCGTACATGACCAGAACCACATCCTCCGGATATCTGGACAGGGTGTTCACCAGATCCAGGACAAAGCCATCCATCTCAGAAAGCTGATTTACATAGTATTCCCATTTGTTGTTTTCCTCTTCCGTAGGCGCTCCGGTGACGGTGATGGCCGGCTCCTCCAGGATGGGTTCCTCGGGATAGTCCCCGTGCCCCTGTACGGAAATGGTGTATACATAATCCCGCTCCTTGGTGGCATCCAGGCATTTCACGATCTCATCGGTGAGGATGCTGTCCTTCACCCAGCCAAGAGGATTCTGGAGATTCTCCTTTTCCATATATTCCTCGGAGGTGAAGGTGTCAAAACCAAGATTAGGAAAAATGTTCTTTCTTCCATAAAAGTTTGCCTCGTTGTTATGGACGGCGTGGGTGGCATAGCCCAGCTCCTTCAGCACGTAAGGCGCACTCTCGCAGGTGGTCTCCTTGAGGATACTCTTGTAGGGATACTCTCCCGGTCCAAAATAGTGGAGGCTCATCCCCGTAATGGTCTCAAACTCCGTGTTGGCCGTGCCCGCCCCCACGGAGGGCACCTTGTAGTAGCCGGAAGAATATTCCTTCATCAGCTTCCTGAAATTTGGGATGGGATCCTGGGAGATCTTCAGGTAGTTCACAAGGGTCGGGTCAAAGAAGGATTCCAGCTGGACAAAAACAATGTTCGGATACTCCTTTTCCTTGGTCTCCGGAAGGTTCTCCTCCGTTTTTTCAATACGGCGGATCTCCTTTTCGGAGTAGTCCCTGGGGCTCTTGATCCCCGTATTAAAGATGGTGGTCACAAGACAGTAGGGGTATCCATAGTCCTCGTAGGCAAAGGCAATGTTGCCAAAATAGTTGGAAAGGACTCTCTTTTCCAGGGCAAGCTGGGTGACGCCTCCGAAGGCCGCCACCCCTGCCAGGATCAGGGGGATCACATAGCGATACCTGATCTTCTCTTGATATTTGGGGCCTTTGACAAACAGGATCAGCAAAGACAAAAGCACGGCTCCTATCAGGATGCAGCCCAGAACCACCCCGTACGCCGGCAGATATTTCTGCATGACGGCAATGCCGTCTGTCAGCATATGGAGGTCCGGCCCTGTAAAGGGTGTCACCCGGTTCATCAGCAGCACACCGTTCACCGCTCCCAGAAAGAGCCAGAGAATGGATACCATCGCTCTCCAGAAGACTCTTCTGTGAAACAGGTAAACGATCAGCATGGTCGTAAAAAGAAAGGCTGTATTGTAAGCAAACACCAGGGGCTTTCCCGTCATATACTGCCAGGCCGCCGTAAAGGAATGGCGGCTGATGGCTTCTATGAGAAAGTACAAAAAGGTACACCACAGCGCCTGAAGGAGCAGGGATATCTTATTGCATAATTTGCTTAGCTTCATAAAAACACTCCTTTATTTTGTCAGCTTCTCCAGCTGCATATCCACCTTTTCCTTCATTTCTTTGTATTTTTCCAGCTTTTCCTTCTCCGCATTGACCTTTGCCTCAGGCGCCTTCTGAACAAAGCTGGGATTCTGGAGCATTCCCTGGCAGCGGGCGATCTCCTTTGTCAGCCGCTCCTGCTCCTTTTTCAGCCGCTGGATCTCCTTTTCCATGTCGATCAGATCCTCCAGAGGGAGGTAGACCACGGCGTTTGATACCACAACGGAAACTGCGTCCTCCCCAATGCCGGCCTTATCCTCCTGCACGTGGATCTCGCTGGAAAGGGCAAGGTTTACAAAGGATTTTTTGGTCTCCTCATACATACCGCAGACGGCGGCATCCCCTCCCACAATGTAGAGATGGGTTCTGCGGTTCTGCGGTACGTTCATCTCGTTCCGGATATTACGGATGCCCCGCACCACCTCCTGGAAGCTTCCGATGGCAAGCTGGGCCTTTTCATCCTCCCACTCCTCGCGGTACACCGGCCAGTCAGAGATCATAATGGAGGGCTCCTCCGGAAGCAGCGTACAGAAGATCTCCTCCGTAATAAAGGGCATGAAGGGATGGAGCAGCTTCAGGCCCTGCGTCAGGGCCGTGCGAAGAGTCCAAAGGGCATCGTTCGCAGCGGACGGATCCTCCTTCGCCTTCCACAGACGAACCTTTGCCAGCTCGATATACCAGTCACAAAGCTCATCCCACAGGAAATCGTATATCTTCTGTACCGCAATGCCAAGCTCATATTTTTCCATGTTTTCCGTCACTTCCCGGATCACGGTATTCAGCCTGGACAAAATCCACCTGTCCTCCGGCCAAAGCTGGGACAGAGCTTTCGGCTCCGTCACGGTCTTTCCTTCCAGATTCATCAGGATGAAACGGGAGGCGTTCCAGATCTTATTGGCAAAATTCCGGCTGGACTCCACCCTCTCCCAGTAGAAACGCATATCGTTTCCCGGAGCATTTCCCGTGATCAGGGTCAGACGGAGGGCGTCGGCTCCATACTTGTCGATCACCTCCAGGGGATCAATGCCATTTCCCAGAGATTTGCTCATCTTCCGTCCCAGGGAATCCCGCACCAGCCCGTGGATCAGAACATGGTGGAAGGGAGCCTTCCCCGTCTGCTCCAGAGCAGAAAAGACCATACGGATCACCCAGAAGAAAATAATATCATAACCGGTCACCAAAACGTCCGTAGGATAAAAATATTCCATCTCCGGCGTTTTCTCCGGCCATCCCAACGTGGAGAAGGGCCACAGTGCGGAGCTGAACCAGGTATCCAGGGTATCCTCATCCTGATGGAAATGGGTCCCGCCGCACTTGGGGCATTTGCCAGGCATCTCAGCTGCCACCACGGTCTCCCCGCAGTCATCACAGTAATAGGCAGGGATACGGTGTCCCCACCAAAGCTGCCGGGAAATACACCAATCCCGGATATTTTCCAGCCAATGAAGATAGGTCTTGTCAAAACGGGACGGCACAAACTCCAGCTCCCCATCCTTTAACGCCTGGATGGCGGCCTTCGCCATCTCGTCCATTTTTACGAACCACTGTGGTTTGATCATAGGCTCCACCGTGGTGCCGCAGCGGTCGTGAGTTCCCACACTGTGGCTGTGGGGAACCACCTTCACCAGAAGCCCCAGCTCCTTTAAATCCTCCACCATGGCCGCCCTCGCCTCATAGCGGTCCATGCCGGCGTATTTGCCCCCCAGCTCATTGATGGTGGCATCATCGTTCATGATGTTGATCTCGGGAAGCCGATGGCGGCGTCCCACCTCAAAGTCGTTGGGGTCGTGGGCTGGCGTGATCTTCACACAGCCGGTCCCAAACTCTTTATCCACGTATTCATCCGCGATCACAGGAATGGTTCTTCCCGTGAGAGGAAGCTCCAGCATCTTCCCCACCAGATCCTGGTACCTTTCATCCTCCGGGTTTACCGCAACCGCCGTATCTCCCAGAAGCGTCTCAGGACGGGTGGTGGCAATCTCCACGAACCGTCCTTCCTCCCCCACGATGGGATAATTGATATGCCAGAAAAAGCCATCCTGATCCTCATGCTCCACCTCCGCATCGGAAATGGAGGTCTGGCACACGGGGCACCAGTTGATGATCCGAGAGCCCTTGTAGATATATCCTTTTTCGTATAATTTGATAAACACCTCCTGGACTGCCGCAGAACAGCCTTCATCCATGGTAAAGCGTTCTCTGTCCCAATCGGCGGACGCACCCAGCTTCTTCAGCTGATTGAGGATCTTTCCGCCGTACTCTTCCTTCCACTCCCAGGCATACTCCAGGAATTTTTCCCGTCCGATTTCTTCCTTGTCGATGCCCTCCTTCCTCAGCTTCTCCGTCACCTTCACCTCCGTAGCGATGGCCGCATGGTCCGTGCCCGGCTGCCAGAGAGCCTCGTAGCCCTGCATCCTCTTAAAGCGGATGAGGATATCCTGCATGGTCTCATCCAAAGCGTGCCCCATGTGCAGCTGTCCCGTCACATTGGGAGGCGGCATCACGATGGTAAACGGCTTTTTGTCCGGATTCACCTTTGCGTGAAAATATCCATTGTCCATCCATTTCTGATAAAGGCGCTCCTCGATCCCCTTTGGATCGTAGGTTTTTGCAAGTTCCCTGCTCATATACGTTTCCTCCTGCATAAAAAAGATCACAGCCCAGCTGACCGGCTGCCCCATGCAAAAACCCACCGCCATCGCCTGGGGGCGTGAGGATCTTTGCACATTTCTGTCATTTCCATTCGGCCAGGGCGGCGCTGCCCTGGCCCGTCCAAACGGCCGCAAAAAAAGTTGCGCCCTTCACACGATCCGTGTGAAGGGCGATCATTGCCGCGGTACCACCTTCATTATGGAAAGCCCCTGTCCCTGGCATCAAAAATCCCATCACCAAAAGCTTCCACGTCTCTCATTCCCTTAACGCGGGAAAACGGGAGAGCCTATCCTCCCGGGGCAAACCTCCCCGGCCTTCAGTCCTCCGGCTCCAAAGCCACCTTCCGATGAACGTCTTCTGAAAATGCCTTCCAGCGCAGCCAGGCCGCAGCATTTTTCTCTGGCAGGACGCCCCCCGTACTCCTCTTCTTCCTCGCCTTTCGCCTCGGTTTCACAATGGCCCGGACACCCGGACCGTCACCTGGGTTCTACTATAATTGGAAAACCACCTCTTGTCAAGTCCTTCTTGGTCCCTCCAGCTCATACCTCTGCTGCCAAAGTCTTCCTATTCCACGCTCTTCAGAGATTCCACCATATTGATCTTTTTCAGCTTAAAGTGCATGGTCATGTTGACGAAAAGAGAAAAGCCAACCGTAAACAGAGCGCTGTACAAATAGCTCACCGGCCGGATGCTCCGGCCAAACATGACGGCGTCCACCTCCACGGTGGTGATCACGTACCGATGAAGGAAAAATCCAAAGAAGACTCCCAACACCACCCCCAGCAGGGTAAGGATCAGATTCTCCCGGAACACGTACTGAGACACCTCCCCATCATAAAAGCCCAGCACCTTCAAGGTGGCCAGTTCCCTCTGGCGCTCCGTGATGTTGATATTGTTCAGGTTGTAGAGCACCACAAAGGCCAGCATTCCCGCCGATACGATCAGAACCAGAACCACCGTCTCCAGAGTACTCAGCATCCTCTCCAGCTGCCCCTCAATGCTGCTGGTGTAGCTGATGCTCAAGGCTCCTTTCATGGACAAAAGCTCCTTTCCCACCTCCTCGATATCCTCCCTATACTCCTCCTTCATGGTAAATAAAAGATTCTGGTAATCCGGCGCCTCCCCAAAGGTCTGCTGGTAAAGCCTCGGGGTCATGTAAACGTAATGGCTCATGTAATTCTCCGTGATGACCGCCACCTTCACCGAATAGTCCTTTCCCCCTTTTTCCAGGGTGATGGAATCTCCCAGCTCCAGCCCCAGCAGGCTGGCCGTCTTTTCACCGATGGCAGCCCCCTCATCCGTCAGCTGGTAAAGTTCTCCCGTGATCCGGTTTTTCAGGGTCACATCCTTCTCAAAGCTCTCCCCATCCTCCGGGACAAAAAGATAAACGCTTAGGCTGGAGCTGCCCCTTGGAGCGCTCAGCTTTGAAAACTGTACCTTCATGCAATGGTCCACCTTCTCATGGCCCTTCAGATAATCCGCCGCCTTTTCCCGATCCTCGAAAGAAGCGTCACCGTCCTCGATGACGTTCGCCTCATAATGCTGCAGCTCCTGATACTGACGGACGGCGATGTCCATAATAGAATCCTTCAGCCCAAACCCTACCAAAAGCAGGGCCATGCTGCCTGCAATCCCAAATATGGTCATAAACAAGCGTTTTTTGTACCGAAACAGATTCCGCAGGGTAGATTTCCAGGTAAAACTCAGATGCTTCCAAACGATCGTGATCCGCTCAACGAGCACCCTTTTTCCCCCCTTCGGCGCCGGGGGGCGCATCAGGGAAGCCGGGGGCTCCCGCAGCTCCTTTCCACAGGAAAACAAGGTCGCTCCCACGGTACATACCACGGCCGCCGCAGAAGCGATCATGGCAAAGCGAAGCTCATAGTCGATCACAAGACTGTCCGACACATTGTGGTACATGATCCCGTAGGATGTGATGATGATGTAAGGCAGGATCTTCTCCCCAATGAGGATCCCCAGGACGCTTCCCCCCACGGTGGCCAGAAGGGCGTAGCCCACGTATTTTCCAGCGATGGCCCTCTTCGTGTAGCCCAGGGCCTTCATGGTGCCGATCTGGGTCCTCTGCTCCTCCACCATACGGGTCATGGTGGTCAGACTGATGAGCGCCGCAACCAGGAAGAAGATCACCGGGAACACCTGACCGATATTTCGGATCCTGTCTGCATTGTCCCCGTAATCCGAGTACTCTGGAAGGCTGTTCCTGTTCGTCACCGTCCAGGAGGGCACCTGGACCTCCTCCAGCTCCTTTTCTGCGTCCTCCAGCTTTTGCTGGTTTTCGGAGATCTCCTGCTCCGCCTCCTGCTTTGCGTCCTCGTACTCCTGCCGGCCCTCCGCCAGCTCTCTTTCACCATCCTCCAGATCCTTTTTTGCATCCTTCAGCTTCTTTTCATTTTCCTCGATCTCTCTCTGAGCATCCGCCAGCTTTTGCTCGTTGGCATTGATCTCGGCCTGGGCACTGCCAAGGCGGCTGGCATTTGCATCGATCTCTCCCACAGCCGCAGACAGCTGCTGGGCCCTGGCAGTGAGCTCACCCTGGGCCTCCTGGAGCTGGCTTCTGGCCTTCTGTATCTCAGCCTGTCCCGCCTCGATCTGAGTCTTTCCATCATCAATCTGCTCCTTGGCGCTGGCCAGTCTCTCCTTTTCCTTTTCCAGCTGGGCCCTGGCCCCATCCAGCTGGGCCTGCCCCTGGGAGATCTGGGCCTCCGATCCATTTAGCTGCTCCTCCTGTACGGCCAAGGCCTGCAGCCCTCCATCGATCTCCCCCATGGCCGCCGCAAGCTGGGCACGGCTCTGGCTCAGCTCCTGGCGGGCCGCATCCAAGGCCGCAGCGTTTTGGCCGATCTGCCCCTGTACGGCGGCGGCCTGCTGCTCCAGAGCTCCGATCTGGGCCAAAAGAGCCTCCAGCTCCTCCGGAGCGGCCTCACCAGAAGCGGCGGCCCCCTCATACTGAGCCTTCAGCCCGTCCCTTTGGGCAATCAAAAGCGCCGCCTGCTCGCGGGCTTGGCTGAGGGCTGCCTCTGACTGCACGAGGGCAGCCTCCCCCTCCGCCACGGTCCCCAGGCTTGTCTCGCATTCCTGCCGCTTTGCCGCCAAGTCCGTCCTTGCCGCCTCCAGCTGAGCCCTCCCCTGGGCCAGCTGTTCTCTGGAGCTGTCCAGCTGAGCCTGCTGCTCACTGAGCTGAGCCTCGGCCGCCTTCAGCTGGGCCTTTCCCTCCTTGTACTGCTGTCGGGCGGCTTTCAGCTCCGCTTTCTTTTCATCCAAGGCAGACTGGTTTTTCTCGATCTCCGCCAAGCCGCTTGTAATCTCCGACTGGGCCGCTTCCAGCTGGGACTGCCCCTCCGCCGCCTGCGCCCTGGCGCCGGCAATCTGGTTCCATCCGTCTGCCACCTGCTGGCGGGCGTCCTCCAGCTGGGTTCTCCCATCCTGCGTCTCCTTCCTGGCGTCCGCCAATGCCTTGACACCATCCTCATACTCCTGTTTTCCGTCCAGAAGCTCTTTTTCTCCGTCATCCAGCTCTTTTTTTGCGTCAGCCAGCTTTTCCTCCGCCTCTTTTTTGCCGTCCAGAAGCTCCCTGCGGGCGTCCTCCAGCTCTTCCCTCGCATCCCCCACCACGCTGTCATAGCGGGCCTGACACCGGATCTCCTGGATCCCCTCTACCCTCTCCTGCACCAGCTGGATCAGGTTGTCGTAGGCATCCGTATAGCTGGTCAGCCCCTTTGCCCCGTGGGCCAAAAGGTAGATCTGGGTGTAGATCTCCTGGTCAAAATCCTGCGGAAGCAAGTAGGCAAAGCCATTGACCTCCCCCGTTCCCAGAGTGGTATTGCCCCTGTTAAAGGAGATGTACATGGGGCAGCGCCCCGTGCCCACAATGGTATATTCCTTTCTTTTCAGAAAGGTGCCCTCCTTTTCCTCCTTCAGGGTCAGAGGATCCCCCACCTGATAACCATGACCCTCCGCAAAGGCCTGATCTAAAAAGAGCTCCCCCCTCTTCTGAGGAAGCCTCCCCTGGGCCACCGAGAGCTGGTTCATCTCCTGGTTCAGGGATTCCACGTGGAGAACCGTCTGGTTTTCTCCTTCTCCGCACATCACGTCTACAAAATAGGCTCCCTCTGCCTTTTCGACCCCTTCCACCTCCAAAAGGGCGTCCACGTCCTCCTGGGTCAGGCCCATGGTGCCGATCACCTTCAGATCCATCAGGCTCATTTCATCATAATAAGCGTCCCCGGAGAAGCGCATGTCCGGGGACGCCGCCTGGATGCCCGAAAAGAAGGCCACGCCCAGAGCCACGATAAAAAAGATGGAAAGGAAACGGGCCTTGCTTTTTTTGATCTCCATCCAAAACTCTTTATGCAGTGCTTTCATCCTCTCACCTACCACTCAATTTCTTCCACCGGCGTCGGATGTGGATTTTCCTGAATCTTGGACACCGTACCGTTTTTGATCTTGATCACCCGATCCGCCATGGGAGTGAGGGCCGAATTGTGGGTAATGACGATGACGGTCATTCCTTTTTCCCTGCACATATCCTGCAGAAGCTTCAGAATGGCCTTTCCCGTCTGATAATCCAACGCCCCCGTAGGCTCGTCGCAGAGCAGCATCTTGGGATTCTTCGCCAGGGCCCGGGCGATGGACACCCTCTGCTGCTCGCCTCCGGAGAGCTGAGCGGGAAAATTCCCAAGGCGTTCCTTCAGTCCCACCTCCTCCAGTACCCTCTTCGCGTCCAGAGGGTTCTTGCAGATCTGGGCTGCCAGCTCCACATTTTCCAGAGCTGTCAGGTTGGGAACCAGATTGTAAAATTGAAAAACAAAACCGATGTCGTCCCTCCGGTAGCTGGTAAGGCGCTTCCCCGAATATCCGGCAATATTTTTGCCATCCACCCAGACCTCCCCGCTGGTGGCCTGATCCATCCCTCCCAAAATATTCAGCACCGTCGTCTTGCCAGCGCCGCTGGGCCCCACGATCACCACAAACTCCCCCTTGGAGATCTCAAAGCTCAGATCATCCACCGCCACGATCCGTACCTCCCTGGTACCGTAGATCTTGGAAACCTTTTCCAGTCTTATGTAGCTTTCTGTCATACCATCATCCTTCATCCTATAGGCCGTGAACGTTCGTCCCACCTTGTGCATTCTCCATATCGCCTGCAGAGAACGCCCGTCCCGCCACCTTTTGCTTTGTTTATCTCAGTAGTATAACATCGGTCCCTCCATTCTTCAATTCCTTCCTTGACAAAAATTTATGAAAAAAATATAAAAAAACAAGACCACGCTCTCCCTTTTTGGTACACTTTTCAGAGACGGCACAGGGGGAATCCGGCTGCGGATCCCCCCTGACAAAGCTGTTTTTCATAAATGACCCATGCTCATGGCTGCCCCCGGCTCTTTTTCTTTCGGGCCATGACTCCCCCGATCCTGCCGGTTTCCTTTGCGGAAAGATTTTTCCATCCTCCTTCCAGGACCTTGTCCAAAAGCCCCAGCTCACGAGCCACCTCGTATTTGTATTCCTCTTCCCTTGTCAGCTCCCCGCTGACGTATGCCTCCACCTCTTTGTCCTTGTTCATGCCAGCACGCTCCTTTCCCTGGGAGTATGGGACATTTTGGCGGAAAATATACCTCAGGAAGCGGAAAAGCTTATCCCCTGGGGATGATGATGGCCGCCACGATGTAGGCCCAGATGCCAGCCCCTCCGAAGCAGGTCAGCACCACCCAGGCAAGGCGAACCAAAGTGGGATCGAGGTCAAAATACTCTGCAATGCCCCCGCACACACCGCACAGCATACAGTTTACCGTTGACTTATAAAGACGCTTATTGTTCATATTTTTTATCATTCCTTTCTCGGCGCACTGGCCGCGCCAATAATGGCAGCTTTATGCTCCGACTTCCAAGCCTTTCACCGGCCGCCTCATCTCAGCCGCAGAAATCCACCCGGATCTCTCCCATACCGCACTCCAGATCGATCTTCCGTTCGCCATGATTATCGATGCTCTTCTCCGAAGCGATCCCACCTATCTCCTGGCCTCCGATCTCAATGCTCCCAACACCGCACTGGATATCGTAATCATAATCCTCCTCATTTCCAGCCGCCCCCAAGGACAGGGATCCCACTCCGCACTCTCCCTGGATCTTTTTTGCATCGATCCTTGCAAAGCTGGCCTCTCCCATTCCTACGGTGATGTCCAATTCCTCCGCCGTAAGGCTGTCCTTCAGGGCCAAGGTACCCGCTCCCACGGAGATCTCTGCCTCCCTGGCAGCAATCTCACCCTCCAGGGACGCCTCTCCGGCCATGATGGTCAGATCCAGCTCATGAAAGCTGGTTCCCTGGGGATAATAAATATGGATCATTTTTGCCTTATGCTTCTTAGATCTAGAAGACACCCTGACCGCATTCCCCTTCTTTCGGACCGTCACCAGCCCATCGGGATCCTTTTCCACCTGGATCTTCAATGCGGCTCCCTCATAGGGCTCCATCACCAGCTCGTCACAGGAAAGCTCCGCCTCCAGCTCCTGGGGTACGTCAAATTCCCAGAATCGGGCATCTCCTTCCGCAGAAACAGGACCAACCCCTCCTTGTCCCTGAGTATCATGATGGTGGACTTCCGCTTCCTCCCATTCCTCATCCTCCTCGTCCCAGTCGCCAAAATCTCCGATACTCTTGCCTGGATAAAGACCTCCCGCCGTGCGCACGGCCTCCCAGGAGGTGAACAATCCTCCCATGGCCGCTCCAGAGGCGGCAAAGCCAACTCCCAGGATCAGAAGGATCCCCGTCACCACCAGCATGATCTTTGTAAAACGTTTCATACCTCTCCAGCCCCCTTCCCTCTTCTATTCAGGATACGGTTACAGAAATCCGTGAATCTGCGCATCATCCCAGGAACCAGCCTTCCGGCGATCCACGTCAAAAGCAGCAGGCAAATACAGGTCACGGCCATGAGCAAAAAGCCCACCCCCATGGTCAACACCCCGGAGGCAAAGCTGGTGGCACACAGGGCGATACCGGAGGCGACACAGGCAAACCCGCCAGCTCCAAGCCCCAAAACCACGACCCCCAGACCAAGGATCAAAAGAAACGGAAGAAGGGCGATCCCCACAACGGCTCCCAAAACACCTCCCAGAACCCCTTTCAAAAAGGGCGCGCAAAACACCAGGAGTATCAGGATCAAGACTGCGGTACCGCCGCCTCGCCTGCTTTTGGGGTGATAGCCTCCCCGCTGGGCCCGAGAGGCCTTCCTCTCTTCCCGCTCACGGCGGCGCCTATCCTCCTCTGTCTCTCCCCAGCTGCCCTCCCCGTATTCGTAGGTGTCTGGGCCTTCCGCTTCCTTCTCTTCCGATGCTCCAAAGCGCTGGGGGTACTGAAGCTCCTCCCTTTCTCTGGGATCCTCGTAGCCTCTCTCCGTGTAGGCCCCATGAGAGGCGCCGTTCTCCCGCAGATCATCCTTGATAATGGCCGCCACCTTCCCGGGGCTTCCAAGCTCTCGGATCACCTGATCCTCCTTGTCCTCCCCGGCGTCATCAAAATAGCTCTCATAATAATCCAGGGCCTCCTCTCTTTCCGAAGGGGAGATATCTGCGAGCATTTTTTCCAACTGCTCCATAAACGCAGCTCTGTCCATTTTCATATTCCTCCCTCAAACAATTTCATGATCTTCGATGTGTAGTTTTTCCATTCGATCTTGTATAAGTTCAACTGTGCGCTGCCTTTTTCCGTAAGCTTATAATATCGGCGGTTTCTTCCCGCATAAGCCTGGTCATACACCTCCAGGCAATCGTCCTTCAGCAGTCTGCGAAGGACCGGGTACAAGGTCGATTCCGAGACATCCAGAACTCCCCGGACGTCCTGCGTGATCTTATACCCGTAGGTTCCCTCCTCTTCCTGTGAGACGACGGCAAGGACGATGGCGTCCAGAAGGGCAGCTCCTGTGTTGAATACCATGGGCTCACTTCCTATTCCTGTAGATTTATGTTATATAACACTCTATATTATTTCTTCACCAATACTATATAACATATAATATACTTTTGTCAATAGTATTTATTTTTTTCTTCTTTTCGATATAATGGGAGAAAACGATTCCCCAACGGGATGACCTTTTCCATTTTTACAAAGCTCTCTGCAAAGCCCATTGCCCGAAAGGAGGCCCATGATGCGCGATAATCATACCGCTCCCTTCCTTCCCCCTGAGTTTCTCATTCGGATGAAGGAAATGCTGGGGGAGGACTATGAAGATTTCTTGAAAAGCTACGAAGACAAAAGGACCTTTGGCCTGAGGGTAAACACCTCAAAGATCTCCTGCCAGGACTTTGAGCGTCTGGCCCCCTTTCCCGTAACCCGGATCCCCTGGGTGGAAAACGGATACTTCTATGAGGAAGAGAGCCGCCCTTCCCGGTGTCCGCTCTACCAGGCCGGTCTTTACTATCTGCAGGAGCCCAGCGCCATGACGCCGGCCTCCAGACTTGGGGCAAAGCCCGGGGAATTTGTCCTGGACATGTGCGCCGCCCCAGGGGGAAAGGCAACTGCCCTGGGTGCGGCCTTGAAAGGGGAAGGACTCCTCGTGGCCAACGATATCAGCACCTCCCGGGCAAGGGCCCTTTTGCGCAACCTGGAACTTTTTGGGATCCCCAACGTGTTTGTGGCCAATGAGCCTCCCCAAAAGCTTGTGAAAAGCTTTCCTGAATTTTTCCACAGAATCATTTTGGACGCTCCCTGCTCCGGGGAGGGGATGTTCCGAAAGGAGGAGGCTCTGGCCCTGGACTGGAGCCCAGAAAAATCCCTCCAGCTGTCCCAGGTCCAAAAAGGTCTTTTGCTGAACGCCGCAGATATGCTCCGGCCTGGGGGAGCGCTTTTGTATTCCACCTGCACCTTCGCCCCTCAGGAGGACGAAGCCGCCGTGGAATTTCTATTAAAAGAACGTCCCCAGCTGGAGCTGTCAGAGATGGAAGGATACCAGGGCTTTTGCCCCGGCCTTCCCCAATGGGGCGGAGGCGACCCCCGTCTTTCCAGATGTGTCCGCATCTTCCCTCATAGAATGCAGGGCGAAGGTCATTTTCTGGCCCTCATTAAGAAGCCTGGCCGCGCCCTGACCCAGAACCGTCCCGTAAGATCCTCCTGCGACAAAAATGCCCGAAAATGGCTGGAGGCCTTTTTCCGGGAAATCGGCCTGAAGAGCCTGGGTGGTCTGCCCTTTGACTGGAATCGGACGGAGACCCGAAAAGACAAGGTCTACTATCTTCCTCCTGTCTCTCACTCATTCCAGGGAATCTCCTTCCTGCGAAATGGCCTCTATCTGGGGGATCTCAAGAAGGATCGTTTCGAGCCCTCCCAGCCCTTCGCCCTCGCCCTCCACAAGGATGAGGCCGACGCCTGCATCAGCCTCCCCCTGGAGGATCCCCGTCTCACCCGCTACCTAAAGGGAGAAACGCTGCCCCTTCAGGAGGGAGAGGCAAAAAATGCCAAGGGCTGGCATCTTCTCTGTGTGGAAGGCTACCCCCTTGGTTTCGGAAAGGTGGTAGGACAAACCCTGAAGAACAAATATCCCGCCGGTTGGAGAGTCTGACGACTTTCCCCCGGCGGGATCATTTTATGCATCCAGCATGATCTCCCTGCCTATCCCAAAGGAATAGATAATCTTTTCCTTTACTTTTTTCCCGGTCATTCTCTCCAGCGCCTGGGCATAATCCTCCAGCTGGATATGGTAGAGATCGACCAGCCTCTGCTCCTCCCCCTTTCCAATCCTGTCCGTCTTATAATCCACCAGGACCAGCTCCTCCCCCTCATAAAAATAAGCGTCAATGATCCCCTGCACAAGCACCGGCTCCTCCCAGTCCCAGGCAGGATCCAGCTCCTTTGCCGGCCTGGAGATCACAAAAGGCTGTTCCCTGCAAAGTCTCCCTTCCCGGGAGGCCTTCTTCATCCTCTGTCCCAGGGATGAACCAAGAAAATGCCAGATATCTTCCATGCGAATGCAGTCCGCCTCCTCTTGGGCCAGCTTTTTCAGCTCCACAAGTTCCCTCAGCTGCGCCTCCACCTCCTGGATAGAGTCCGTTTTTTCGTACTTAAGGCATTCCATCACACGGTGATAGGCGGTACCTCTTCCGGCGCCTGTGATGGCTCCCTCCTCCGCCTCCTGCATGAAACGGGGGATGAGAGGAACCACATCCGGTTCAAAATAGACAGCCTCCTCCTTCTCCTGATCGTCCTTCCAATCTCTCTTTTTCAGCTCAGACACGCTGAGCTTGACCGGAAGGATGTTCAGATAACCATAAGGATACAAATAGCCAAACCTCTCTTCGATTTCCCGGCGGACGGCCTCGTCGTACACCCGGTCCGGGTCCCACTCCAGAAGAACTTCCCTGTGGCATGCCTCCTCCGCCTGATCCAGCACCTCTCTCTGTACCAGATCCGAGATTTGAATCCTCTGGATGCGAAAATCCGCCCCCCTCACCCACTCCTCCTCATTTTTTCCGGTCTGCGAAACCGTCTCCATGCCGAAGGATCTATAGAGGGTATTCATGGCCTCGTGGCCTGCAAGGGCAGGAAGGATGTAATCCAGGAAGCTTCCAGAGCGCATCCTTCTTCCCACCGGAAGAAGCCCCTCTCCCCTGCTGAAGCGAGAGGCCTCCATCACCTGCGATTCCAGGGAGGCGACCGCTCCCGTCATGATCAGCTTTTCCTTTGCACGGGTGAGGGCCACATACAGCACCCGCAGCTCCTCCCCCAAGGTCTCCTTCAAAAGCTGCCTCCGAATGACCTGCTTCTGAAGAGAGGCCGCTATCACCCGCTTTTGAGGCAGAATGGCGTCTGCTCCCAGCCCCAGATCCGGGTGGATGAGCAGCCGTGCGTTCAGATCCTGAAAATTAAAGCTTTTCCCCATGCCGGAGACAAAAACAATGGGAAACTCCAGCCCCTTGCTTTTGTGGATGGTCATGATCTGCACAAAACCCTCCGCTCCGGTAAGGTTCACCTGCCCGTAGTCTACCTGATATTTCTGAAGCTGCTGGATGTACCTCACAAAATGGAACAGCCCTCTATAGCTGGTTTTCTCATAATCCATCGCCTTTTCCACCAGCATGTCCAGATTCGCCCTCCGCTGCTCTCCCCCAGGCATGGCGCTGGCATAGCTTCCATAGCCGGTCCGCTCCAAAATGGCCGTGATCATCTTATGAACCGGCGTATAGGCCGCCATGTCCCGAAACTCCTCCAGCAAAGAAACAAACTCTTTCAGCTTTTCATAGAGTCTCCTGTCCTCCTCACTTTGCTGTCTTCCTTCTTCAAAGTCCATTATATAGGACTCTATACTCTCATAAAGCTTTCCCTCTGGAAAACGGCTGCGCAGGACCGCCAGCTCCTGGGAGGTACAGCCCACCATGGGAGAACGGAGAACCCCCGCCGCAGGGATGTCCTGCAGGGGATTGTCACAGATCCGCAGATAATTTAGGACGGTCACGACCTCCAATGCGGAAAAATAGCCGGTTTTTGAGGCCGTGTAATAGGGAATCCCCTGGGAGGTCAGCACCTCCCCAAAGGTCTCTGCCCAGCCGGAGGAGGTGCGGAGCAGAATCACCATGTCCCCGTAACCGGCCTTTCGATACTCTCCGGTCTCCTTGTCCAGCACCAAAGCCTTCCCCTCCAGCTCCCGTATTTTTTTTGCAACAGCCAAAGCCTCCGCCTCCCTGGCCTCCTGAGGGGTGAGAATCTCCTCTCCCTCGCCTTGCCTGCGCTCCAACAAAAGCAGCTCGGTGACCGGAAACTCCGGGTCCCCTCCTTCAGGAAAGACCGCTCCAGGATACAGAGCTGATTCAGGGCCGTAGGCGATCCCTCCCAGATCCTCCCCCATGATTCTTCGGAACAGGTAATTCACGCTTTTCAGCACCTGGGGACGACTGCGAAAATTTTTGTGAAGATCCACCCGCTGCTCCTGGGAATCCTTCAGAGAATAGGTCCTGTACTTTTCCATAAAGAGCTCGGGCCTTGCCAGTCGAAAACGATAAATGCTCTGCTTCACGTCTCCCACCATGAAAACGTTTTTCCTCTGATTCACCCAGCCGGAGACACAGGTGGTGATCATCTCCTGAACAAGGTTGCTGTCCTGATATTCGTCCACCAAAACCTCCTCATATCTGGCAGACAGCTCTTTCGCCGCCTGGCTCATGCGGTAGGTGTCTCCCTCCTTTTTCATCAGGATGTCCAGGGCAAAATGCTCCATATCTGTAAAGTCCAAAAGGTTTTTTTCCCTTTTTTTCTCCCCAAAGCGGGTCATGAACGCCTTGGTCATCTGGCAGAGCATAGCCGCAGGGCTCTTACATGCCTGCAAGATCCTCAGGATCTCCTCCTGACTGCTTGAGAAATACCGTTCCCTCAGATCCTTCACCAGCTTCTTGACCCCATCTCTCAGGCTCTTCACCCCAGCCTTTTTCCGCTCGTCCACCTCCCTGTCCGCCTTTTTTGAGGACAGCCGGGCAAAGGTAAGCTGAGAAAAAAGCTGGGCGCAGCCATCGTAATCCTCCTCCTGGAATGCCTCCCGAAGCTGTTCAAACATCTGAAGATCCTTCAGAAGAGCCTCCTCGTACAGGAAGGGACCGTAGGGCTCCCGGCAGATCCTTATGGCATCCCTTTCCATTTCCTCCGCCTCCTCCAGGTCCTCCCGGGCAGCTTCCCATAACAATTTCAACCATTTTTGTTCTTTCAGCTCCTCTTTTGAAGAAATCTGATAAGGATCTAAACATTCCTCCAGCCATTCCTCTGGATAGGGGCTGCTCATGGCCACCTCGTACAGCTTCAGCACCAGATCCTTGATCCCCTCATCCGTTTTTCCAGGAGCGTAACACTCCACAAATTCCAGAAATTCCGGCTGACCCTGGCCATAAAGCTCCTCCATCAATTCCTGGAAAACATCCTCCTTCAGAAGCTTCAGCTCCCCTTCATCCACCGTCCGATATCCAGGATCCAGACCGATCATATGGAAATAACTGCGGATGATATAGGAACAAAAGCCGTCTATGGTGGTGATCTGGGCGGTGTGAATGAGGGTGGTCTGCCTCTGCAGATGCTCATTGTCCGGATCCTGGGAAAGCGCCTCCTCCAAAGCCCTGGAAATACGCTCCCGCATCTCCCCGGCAGCCGCTCTTGTGAAGGTCATAATCAAAAGCCGGTCAATGTCCACCGGATGGTCCGGATCCATCACCTTTCCCAGGATCCTCTGTACCAGAACGGCGGTTTTTCCAGACCCCGCCGCCGCGCTTACCAAAATGTTCCGATCCCTTAGGGATATCACCTTTTTCTGATCCTCAGTCCATCTCATCGCCATATCACTCCGCCTCCTCCTCAAAAGCCTTCCACAGCTCCTCATCCGTATATTGCTTCAGCCTTCGGAACTCATACCCTGAAATCCGGCCATCAAAGCCGCAGACGCCTGTGTAGGGACAATAGGCACAGGCATTTCTCTTTCCCAGCTGGTAAGGCGACACCTGCGCATCCCCGGAAAGGATGGCCCTCTGGATCTCCCCGATCTTTTTCTCCACGTATCTGCCCAGGACCCTGAACTGTTCCTTTGAGGCCACGGAGGAATTTTTCCGAAAGCTTCCGTCCTTATTCAGGGACACTGGAAGGGAAATCAGCGTCCTGTCCATTTTTTCGGCCATGTGATCCTCCCCCTGGACAAGTCCATTCATCCGAAGCTCCTTCTGGATCTGCTGATCCACCGTCTTCAGATCCGCATCCAGCTTTTCCCCGATCATGGGATCCTGAATGTTGTAATAAAAAATCCCTGCCGGGATCACCTCCTGATCCGGGTATTTCTTTTGCTCCACCTGCAGCGCTGCATCCAGATAGACCATCAGCTGCAGCTGCAGTCCATGGTACAGAGCCACCAGGTCGAAGGAGGTATTCCCCGTTTTGTAATCGATCACCTTCACATAAACCTTCCCATCCTCCGAGAGAAGATCCACCCGGTCGATCCTTCCTCCCTGAAAGGCCACCTCAAAGCCCTCCGGACGAAAGCTGCCCTCCCTGAGCTGCTGCTGAAGAGCCCACACGGTGCGGGAGAGGATCCGCTTGCTCCGCTGAATCATGGCTTCATTCCTGGCGCTGCTTTTCAGGATGGTGTTCCCGTAGTCCGCCGTCACCAGCTGAATACATTCCTCCACCAGCCGATCCCTTTCCTCCGGGGTCAGAGCGGCCCAATCCAGTTTTTCCTGGTCTACCTTCCTGGCAAATTCCTCCAGGGCTCTGTGGAGAACATTCCCCAGATCCGCCGCACCAAAGGTATATTCCTCCCGCTCCGTCAGGCGAAGTCCATACTGAAGAAAATGGGCGAAGGCACAGGCCGCATATCTTTCCAGCCTGGTGGCTCCATAGGGGGAAGCCTCTCCATAGAGAGCTTTTGCCACAGCCTTGCCGATGACATCCGCCGGCCTCCTTGTCATGGAGGCCTCCACCAGAGACTTCACCAGCCTCTGATACCGGGGACTGCGCAGATACCAGCTGTACAGCTCCTGAAAAACGGGGTCTTCCCTCCCGGCATCTCCCCGGTTCAGACCCTTTAGGAACAGCCCCAGGCTGGTTCCCGGGAGCTCCAGCTGCTGGATGCCATCCTCCCTTTCCTGAAAGTCCTCCTCCAGCCCTTGATACAGATCCATCAGGGTATGAATGAGGTAGGCTGGGCTGATGGCCTCTCCCTTCCTGCTGGAACGACTGTAGGAAAGACTGAGGAATCTGGAGGGCTTTGTCAGGTTCAGATAAAGGTAAAACCGCTGCATGTGCATCTGCTCCTTAGGCCCCGGAGCCAGCTCCATTCCCTGGGAAGCCAGAAAATCCCGGTCAAGCTCCGTGAGCATTCCTCCTCCATCTGCGCTTTTCGGGATACTCCCCTCGTTGACCCCTACAAAAAACAGCGCTTTGACATCCTTCAGCCTGGTCCGCTCCATATCCCCCACCAATATCTGATCCATGCTGGGGGGAATCAGGGCCACCTTCGCCTTGGAAAGACCCGTTTCCAAAAGCTGGCGAAACTCCTGCTTAGTCACCAGCTCCTCCCCCAAGATCTCCGTCATCTTATCCAGCAGCTCCATGATGATGCCGTAGATCTGGGCATATTCCTTCTCCATTGCCCGGTTCCCCTTTTCCCCGAAGGAGACCTCCTGATTTTTCAGCTTTTCCTGTATGGCGCAGCCGGCGATAAATTGATACAATATATAACAATATTGATAAACCGTCTTTTTCCCGCCCATAAAACCCTGAGCCAGGGGACGGACCTCGTCCGCAAAGCGCTGGCGGCTTTCATTCAAGCTCAAAAAGTCCCCGGGATCCATTCCCCGAAAGCTGCGGCTCCAGATCTCCTCCCACCGCCCAAAGCCCCGGATGCCAAGGGCGATCACATAATTCTCCAGGCGATCAATCTCTCTCCTTGAAAGAGAGCTCATTCCACTGCGAAGATAACGAAATACACATTCATAGGAAAACCCCTCCGTCACCATCTCCAGGGACGCCCGCAGATATTCCACGAAGGGATTCATAAGTACCGTATGCTTTTGGTCCAGAAAACAGGGAATCCCCGCCTCCCCAAACACCTGCTCCGCCAGATCCCCGTATTCCTCCAGGTTTCCGGTAATCACGGCGATCTCCCCGTACTTCATCCCCTCCGTCCTTACAAGGGCATGGATGCGCCTGGCCGTCTCTTCCATTTCCTTCTGAGGGTTTTCCGCAGAATAAATCCGGATCTCCTTCTGATCCTGATCATAAACCGCCCGCTTGTAGCGAAAAAGGTGCTTTTCCATGAATCTCAAGGCGGGAGCCTGGTCAAACCGGGAAGGCCTTTTGGTGTCAAGGAGCACCGGCTCTTCCAGATCCCTGGTGAGGGAGGACAGCGTATGGATCATCTTTTTACTCATGTAAAACAGCTGATGAGGCTTCCCCAAGGGCGCCGGGCTTTCCCCGGCGTCCATGGTCACGGTCACCAAAACCCGCCTGCACAGCAAAAGAAGCTCCCTAAGCACATTGACCTGGATCGGCGTAAAGCCGGTAAACCCATCCAGCAGAAGGACGCTTCCCCTCACCTTCTCCGAAAAGGGGAGCGCCTTCAGGAGGGCGTCCATCAGCTCCTCCCCCGTCAGATAATGATCCTCCAGGTATTCCCGGAAGGCCCTGTACAGCACCCCCACATCCTTAAGCTTCATGGACAAAAGCGGCTGTCCCTCTGCTCTTTCCAGCATCTCCTCCAGCTCCGGCTCCCTGATGTCATACTGCATAAATTCGGAGATCAGAGACTTTACCTCGTCCAGATAACCAGGCTTTTTCATCTGGCTGCCCAGATACGGCAGATCCTTTTGATGCTTCTGTACCATTTTCTGAAGAACCATGCTTTTTCCCGTGTCCTCCAGAAGCTTTCGGTTGTCCCCTCCCACCTCCTGAAAAACCCGGTAAGCCAGCCGCTGGAAGCTTAGAACGTCAATATTCAGGATCCCCTTCCCTGGGTGCATCTCCACAAGGGTCTTCTGAGTCTGCATGGTAAACTGCTCCGGTACGATCACGTAATAGCTGCGCTCCGGATGCTTCCTGGATTCCTGGATCAATTTACTGTACCCATAATAGGACTTTCCACTGCCGGAGCTTCCAATGATAAACTGTAGGGACATGTTTCCTCTCTTTCCGTCCGATCGCCTCGGACCTTTTTTGTTTTTCGCATCCTGCCTGACGATCATGCCATCCCTCCCCCAAAAACGGATCCAGGCTCCCTGGGGCAGGCAAAAGACAACGTCACGATTTTTCTTTTGTAATCATATCATAAATCTCCCCGTTTGGTAATAGCATATATAAAGCAGGCTGCCGCCCCAGAACAGCCAGAATCGGAGGCACATTCCATGAGTTCCAAAACGAAGATCATTGTGTTACATATGAAGGAAGTCATCTATACGGCGGTTTTTCTGGTACTTGCCATCCTTCTCGGCGTGATCCTTTTTTTCATGTTCGGGCCGGGAAAATCCATGAAAACCTCCTCGGACGCAGCATCCACCTACCTTCCCGGCGTTTACCGGTCATCCGTCCAGCTGAACGACAACACCTTTGACGTGGAGGTCACCGTAGATCCTGACAGGATCACCTCCATCCAGCTGGTAAACCTCAGCGAGTCCACGGCAGCCATGTTCCCCCTGATGGAGCCCGCACTGGAAGAGTTGGCCAGCCAGATCTACACCTCGCAGTCCCTGGAGGATCTCCAATATCAAAACGACCAGAAATACACCTCCTTGGTACTTCTTTCCGCCATCGAGGACGCCGTAAAAAAGGCAGAGAACCATTAAGTCTCTGCCTTTGTATCATTTTAGAAAGTCCGATTATATGGACAGTCTTTCTCTTTTACAGATTGGAAAGCTCCGACAGCCATATCCCGACGGACGCATCACTGGGCATCCGCAGATCTCCCCGCGGAGACAGGGCCACGCTTCCCACCTTCGGACCGTCAGGAAGGCAGGAGCGCTTAAACTGCTGGGCAAAAAAACGACGGTAAAAAACCTTCAGCCATTTCAGAATGGTCTCCTTGTCATAGGTGCCTCCGAAGGTTGAAAGAGCTGCCCGGTACAGCTTTTTGGGCGGAAACCCGGCCCGGAGCATATGGTAAAGATAAAAATCGTGGAGCTCATAGGGACCCACCAGATCCTCGGTCTTCTGGGCAATGACCCCATCCTTGGGCGGCAGGAGCTCCGGGCTGACCGGGGTATCCAAAATATCGAGAAGAACCGCGCGCAGAGACTCGTCTCCACAGGTGTCCGCATAATAACGCACCAAATGGCGCACCAGAGTCTTTGGAACGGAGGCGTTTACCCCGTACATGGACATGTGATCCCCGTTGTAGGTGGCCCATCCCAGGGCCAGCTCGGAAAGATCTCCGGTCCCAACCAGGATCGCTCCCTCCTGATTGGCCACGTCCATCAGAACCTGGGTTCTCTCCCTTGCCTGGCAGTTTTCGTAGGTCACATCCTGGATCTGGGGATCGTGCCCAATATCCCGAAAATGGATATTGACCGCATCTCGGATATTGATCTCCGTCAGCTCCCCGCCGATACACCTGCAGAGCTTACAGGCGTTTTGGTAGGTGCGGTCCGTGGTGCCGAAGCAGGGCATGGTGACGCAGTGGATCCTTTCCCTGGGCGCTCCCATCCGGTCGAATGCCCTTGCCATCACCAAAAGCGCCAGGGTGGAGTCCAGGCCCCCGGACAGGCCCACCACCGCCCTTTGACTGCGGACGTGCTCCATGCGCTTTTTCAGCCCCGCAGCCTGGATGTCCAGGATCTCCTGACAGCGCATATCCCTCTCCTCCTGTCCAGAAGGAACGAAGGGATATGCGGGAAAGGTGCGGGTCAGGACGGTCTCCTCCAGCCTCACCTGGAAGGGAACCCACTCATAGCAGCTGTTTTCCCAGGAAGGATAGGTGGAGATCCGCCGCCTCTCGTCCGCCAGCCTGTGGACGTCGATCTCCCCATAGATCACCGAGTTGCGAAAACGGGCGCCCTCCCTCAAGAGAAGTCCGTTTTCGCAGATCAGGTTCTGCCCCCCAAAAACAAGATCCTGAGAGGACTCCCCCTCCCCGGCCGTGGCATAAACATAGCCGCACACCAGCCTTGCAGACTGTCCCTTTACCAGGTCCCTCCGGTAGGCATCCTTCCCCACCATCTCGTCGCTGGCGGAAAGATTGACCAGGATGTGAGCTCCGGCCTGAGCGTGGAAAACGCTGGGAGGCAAAGGCACCCACAGATCCTCGCAGATCTCTGCCGCCACCGTCAGCTCAGGCAGCTCTTCACTGTAAAAGATCAGCTCCGTCCCAAAGGGAACCTCCTCCCCATCAAGGCGAACGGCCTCCTGACAGTCACTTCCGGAGGAAAAATGCCTTTTTTCATAAAACTCGTTGTAATTGGGCAGATGGGTCTTTGGCACGAAGCCCAGGATCCTCCCATGGTTTAACACGGCCGCCGTGTTGTACAGCTTTCCGCAATGGCGAAGAGGCAGGCCCACAAAGATCAGGGCATCCACCTCCCTCGTCCTGTCCGCCAGCATCCGAAGAGTCTCCATGGCGCTGTCCAAAAGCTGTCTCTGCAAAAACAGATCCTGACAGGTATAGCCCGTGATACAAAGCTCCGGGAACACCATGATCTTCGCACTCTCCGCCTCCATCTCCCTGATCAGGCGGAGAATCTCCTCTCCATTGGCCCTGCAGTCCGCCACCGTAATATGGGGCGTCGCCGCAGCCACCTTCACAAATCCCTGTCTCATCCATCTCTCTCCTTATCTGCAGCGCCGCAGAATCTCCTTCAGCTCTTCCACGGTAAACACATAATTGGTGTTGCAGAAATGACAGTTCATCTCCACATCCTTCCCCTCCTGGATCAGTTCATTCAGATCCTTCCTCCCGATGCTGATAAGCGCCTTTTCCACGCGGGCCTTGTCACAGTTACAGTAAAAGCGGGTCTGAAGACGGTCATTGACCTCCACGTCAAAGCCATCCAGAACCACTGCCAGAAGACTTTCGGGAGTGTGTCCCTCCTCCAAAAGCTCTGTCACGGAGCTGATCCCCGCCACATTTTTCTCCAGCCTTGCGATCACGTCCTCCTCCGCAAAGGGCATAAGCTGGACAATAAACCCGCCGGCCTGGCGGACGGTATTGTTCTTGTTCATCAAGACTCCCAAGCCCACGGCGGAGGGCACCTGCTCGCTGGTGGCAAAATAATAGGTAAGATCCTCAGCGATCTCGCTGGTCTGAAGAGCCACCTGTCCCATATATGGTTCTTTCATCCCCATGTCCTTGATCACGTTCATAAAGCCCACGCCCACCGCCGACGCCACGTCCAGTTTTCCTTTTTTGTTTGCCGGGATACATACGTTGGGCTCGCCCACGTAACCCTTTACATTTCCCTTGGAGTCTGCGGTCACGGTGATGCCCTTAAGGGGCCCCCCGGCATGAATCTGGAGGGTGAGGATATCCTTCTCCCCCTTCATCATGGCTCCCATCATGGCCCCGCCCGTCAGCAGGCGCCCCAAAGCGGCCGTCGCCACAGGACTTGTGTTGTGAGCCTTCCTTGCCGTCTCCACCATCTCCGTGGTGACGGCCGCAAAGGCCCTGATCTGGCTGTTCGCCGCCGTTGCCCGAATAATATGATCACTCATGTTTTCTCCTTTCATCATGCACCTCCTGTACCGGCGGTACCGTCTTTCCATGTTCCCTGGCCACGAAGGTGAGCCTGCCGCTGTCCTCCCGAGGCGGATCCAGGGTATAAGCATCGTAAACCGCCGTCAGGACAAGCCCCGAGGCCGCCAGAAGCTCCTTAATCCTTTCCAGGGAATAGGCCCTTTGATAATGAAGCTCTTCCCATTTTTCATAAAGCCCGTCCTTTGCAGGCAGAAAAAGAGTCAGGGCATATTCGTTGATACCGCTTTCTTCATCAAAAGTATTTTCCCAGATGAAGCTTCCCTCCGGCCGGTTTTCTGCTATGACGCTGTTTCCGATCACTTCCCGGTATTTGTACTCCGTGTTCATGTCAAAAAGAAACACGCCCCCTGGATCCAGATAATTGTTCACCAGGGAAAAAACCTGGGCCAGCTCCTCTTCCTCCATAAGATAATTCAGGCTGTCACACACGCTGACCACCGCTCTCACCGTCCCATACAGCTCAAACTCCTGCATGTCCTGAAGCAGGTACAAAATATCATGGCCGGATCCCTCTCTCTTTTCCATGGCCTCCGCCAGCATGTCCTGCGAATTGTCTACGCCGATCATGTCGTAGCCCGCCCCGGCCAGAAGCTCTGTCATGGTGCCGGTACCGCAGCCCAGCTCCAGAACCAGCCCCTCGGTGATCTGAAGCTCTCTCAGCCGTTCTGTCAGGTAGTCTGCCCATCTTTCATAATTTACATTGTCCTGGAACAGATCGTATACTCTGGCAAACTCACTATATGCCTCGCTCATCCTCTCTCCTCTCCCCCTACAGGCCCGCCACTTGGAGCCCTGTAAGCCTTTGACCATGGTATCATACCATATTCCGTCTCTTTTTCCAAGCGTCTGTTATCCAGATCCCCGGATGGGTCACCTCCCGTGACTGTCCAATGGCTCCCTGCAGACAGCGGAGAAATCCGGCTCGTTGAGGGCCGCCGATACCTTGGCTGCCTCAAGGTATCGGCCCGTTTGTTTTCAGAAAAATAAAAATGGCAGGTGCGAAGGAGACTCCCTCCCTATCAGACCATTACGAAGCCGAACCGTCCCACGGCCATAAAAAAACCAAACCCGGCAATAGCTTGCTTGCTATCACAGGGTTTGGTTTTTATCTGCCCTTAGGGCATTGTCAGTGACCGTTTCCCGGGCATCTCCAGACAGGGCGGGTGATCTCCACCCCCTCCCAATGGCCGGATGAGCCGCCATTACCCGATGGGCATGTAATAGACGTCCGCACCTTCTCCGTGCCAGTAGTAATCCACGTCATTTTGGTCATAAACGTCCTCGTTGTTGGCAAAACGGTAGGTATTTCCATCAAAATCCTTCCAATTCCCGCTTCCGTCCGGCGTGATGACAAGGGGATGTCCATCGGAGTTGCGGTAAATGGTCCTGGTCTTATCCGTATTCCGAAGCTCCTCTGCCGTAAACCCAGCAGAATTTCCATAGGTGCCGTCATCAACGGCGGCAGCGTCACCGCCGTCCTGGGAAGCTCCTTCCGAGGAAGTCCCGTCTGCCGCCGGAGTCTCACCCGTCTCCGTGCCAGTGACGGTCCCGTCCCCCTCCGCCGTCTGCTCCTGTGAAGACGGCGATGCAGCCTCTAAGGTGGAGTCCCCAACCTTTAAGGTAGAGTCCCCAATGATCTGGACAGACCCCACGGCGGCCTGGATCCCGGCCAGGGAGGCATCGTCCTTCACGGAGCCGCAGATATTGTAGAACTCCACGTCGTTTGCATAGATCTTATTGACGGCGTAGGCGTACCCGCCGCTCTTTTCCGTATCCATGTACTTCACAAGGTAGGAGTAAACGCCAACGCCATTGTGATCCTCCGCCGTATAGCCCTGGATCTCAAAATCCGTACCCTGTGTCATATCGGAAGCCTGCTCCAAAGAAACCGCAAGATCCATGGTATTGGGGATCACGGCGGAGGACATGTCCTCCTCTCCCTCACCGTGAAGGATCAAAAGCTTGCCCTGCTGAGGAGACTCAAAGCTTACCATGTCCTCCTCGTCGGCCTTGTTGGACCAGGTAGCATCCGGCAGCTTCACGGATATGTCCCTGCTGCTGGAGGTATAGGTCGTATCCTGCACATCCGGTGCGATGGCAGGCTCCGGAGTCGGTTCCGGGGTAGGCTCTGGGGTGGGAGTGACCATCACCTCCTGTATGGGCTCCTCCCCTCCGAAGCTGCCGCAGCCTGCGGCGGCTGCGGAAATAGTCATAGCTGCTGCAAAAACGAATGCGATTTTTTTATAGTTCATGATGTCCTCCTTTGGGCCCGCTCTCACCGGGCGTCCTGGAACACCCCTGGGGTGTTTTTCTTCTTGTGCTGTCCAATATTTTCGCTGTATATTTTACAATTTTATTACAAATATGTCAACTAATTTTCTCGCAGGGCCGCCGAGCCCCAGAGACAACGGGGCCGCCTCATGGTAAAGGCGCCTGCCGTCTAAAGGAACGGCCAAACGGCGGGCCTGGCCGGATATCCGCGGCTGGAGGTCACGAGCCGACCTGATACATGTGCAGCCGGTGCAGGGCTCTGGTGGCTCCGATATATCTTCCCTGTCTTGCTGCAGCCGACTGATCCCAGGCCGGAAACAGAGTGAATACCTGATCAAATTCCAATCCCTTCGCCAGATAAAAGGTGGTGACCGTCAGCCCCTTTTGGAATGCCGTACTGTCCCTATGCAGGTAGGAAACGGATTTTTCCGTGTCAAAGCCCTTCCTCCTCAAAAGCTCCTCCAAAAGCTCTGCAGCCTCCTTCGCCTCGGCCTCCGTGCGAAGGATCACGGCAGCCGTCTCAAAGGCCTCCTCTCCCAGCTCCAGCTTTTGGACGATCTCCTGGAAAGCCTCCTTTTTGTGAGAAAAGCACTTCTCTTCCACAGGGGCGCCATGGCGCAAAAAAAGCTCCATGTCCGTGATGCCCGCAAGACGATTCGCATAAGAAGCAATCTCCACGGTGCTGCGATAGCTTTTATTCATCACCACGGTCCGAACGTCCCTGCCAAAAATCTTGGGAAGAAAAGCCGCCGCATCCTGCTGCTCCCCAAAAACGGTCTGAGCCTTGTCCCCCAAAATGGTCATCCTGCAGGAAAACATCAGCTGGAGGATCCGGTATTGAAGAGGAGTATAATCCTGCATTTCGTCCACGATGAGATGCTTGATCTCCCCATGGGATCCCTGTCTTTGCAGGCGGTACTTCATATACAGGATCGGATACACATCCTCGTATCGGAGCTTCCTCTGGGAAAGAGGCTTATGAGGCAGCTCCTCATAGCCATTCTCCTGTAAAAAGCGGCTGTAAAGGACATAAAGATCCTTGGTCTCATACATATCCTCAAACCGTTCCAGAAGCATCTCCCTCTCCTCCGGCGGAAGCTCTCCGCCCCTCAGAGTCTCCACCTGATCCACGAAGTATTCCCACAGGGCCTCCATGCGGGAGAGCAGAGGAATATCCGGAAATTTAAAATAAAAAAGCTGGATGATCTGGGATTCCTCCTGGGTAAAGCCCTTGTAGGTCACGTCCCCAAACTCCATCAGGCTGTCCTCCAGCCGGACCAGATAACCCTCCAAGCGATTGAGGAAATCCTGGGACTGTTTCTCTTTGCAGCGCTCCTCCGACGCCCTGTCCCCCGACAGGATACGCTCGATCTGGTCGCAGCGGTCCTCACAGTCCGCCGCCGCATCCTGAAGCTGACGGTAGGCAAAGAGGTCAAAGCTCATCTCCCGGATCCGCTCCTCACCCAGCTCAGGCAAAATATGGGAAATGTAATCAGAAAAAATACCGTTGGGAGAGAGAATCAAAATGTTGGAGGACTTCAGATTTTTCCGGTCATGGTACAAAAGGTAGGCGATCCTGTGCAGGGCGATGGAGGTTTTGCCGCTTCCGGCCGCTCCCTGTATCACCATGATCCGGGCCTTGGTATTGCGGATGATGGCATTTTGCTCTTTTTGGATGGTGCGGATGATGTTTTTCAGCACCGCCTCCCCGTTCGTCCCCAGCTCCGCCATCAGGATCTCGTCGTCGATCTTTACATCGCTCTCAAACTGATAAACCATCCTCCCCCGGCGGATCTTGTACTGCCATTTCGAGCAGATCTCTCCCGTAATGGTTCCCACCGGCGCCTGGTAGGAGGCCTCTCCCCTGTCGTAATCATAAAAAAGTCCGCTGACCGGCGCCCGCCAGTCGTATACCAGGGGCACACCTCCCGCCTCCTGGCTGAAATTTCCAATCCCGATGTAAAAAATCTCCGGCTCCTCCTCGCCCTCAAACCGGAAATCCACCCGGCCGAAAAAAGGGGAATCCTGCATTTTCTGAAACCGCCGTTTCAAATGGAGCTGCTGCTCATTGGCATTGATCTGATGCAGAAGGGCCTGCTGGTTGTCAAAGTTCTCATAACCGTACTGATCCATCTCCGTATAGTTTTCCCAGTAGTATTCATGCATCCCTTCGATCTCCTTCTGCCCCTCGGCGATGGACAGGGAGATCCGGGAAATACGCTGTTTCAGCCTCTCCAGGACATATACGAGATATTTTTTTCCATCCTTGAGTTCTTCTGTCATGTCATCTCCGTTTCTATCTGCCGGGAACCCAGGTTCCCCTGTTTTTACAAAAGGTGTTCAAGAGATACTATACCCCAAATCCCGTCAAATGTATAGAAGTTTCTTGGAAAAGAAAACGGCTCCCTCCCCGAATCTCCGGGAAAGGAGCCGGCCATCACTCAGGAATGGCCCGTCTGCATCAGGCTGACTCCGCCTTCTCAAACTGGCTGTTGTAAAGCTCCGCATAGAAGCCTTTCTTTTTCAAAAGCTCTTCATGATTGCCCTGTTCGATGATGTCTCCGTCCTTCATCACCAGGATCAGATCCGCATCCTTGATGGTGGAAAGCCGATGGGCGATGACAAAGCTGGTCCTGCCCCTCATCAGATTGTCCATGGCCTTCTGGATCTGCACCTCTGTCCGGGTGTCCACGGAGGAGGTCGCCTCATCCAGGATCAGGATCTTGTTGTCCGCCAGGATGGCTCTGGCAATGGTCAAAAGCTGCTTCTGCCCCTGGGAGATGTTGCTGGTCTCCTCATCCAGGACCATCTGATATCCGCCGGGCTGCTGCATGATAAAATTGTGGATGTGAGCCGCCTTGGCCGCCTGGATCACCTCCTCGTCCGTGGCCTCCAAACGTCCGTAACGGATGTTTTCCATGATGGTTCCAGAGAAAAGCCAGGTGTCTTGAAGCACCATACCGAACATCTCGCGAAGCTTGCCCCTGTCAAAGTCTCTCACGTCATGGCCGTCCACGCAGATGGCACCTCCATTCACGTCATAGAAGCGCATCAGCAGCTTGACCATGGTGGTCTTTCCTGCCCCCGTGGGGCCTACGATGGCCACTTTCTGACCGTCCTTCACCTTTGCGGAAAAATCGTGGACAATGATCTTGCTGGGATCATAACCAAACCGCACATGGTCAAACTCCACGCTGCCGGAAAGGGATCCGATCTCCGCCGAGGCCTGTCCCGTCACTTCCTCCTCAGGCTCATCCAGAAATTCAAAAACTCTCTCGGAAGCGGCAGCGGAAGACTGCAAAAGGTTTGTCACCTGGGCGATCTGCTGGATTGGGTGGGTAAAGCTTCGGATGTACTGGAAAAAGGACTGGATCTCTCCCACCTCAATGGTTCCCTTGATGGCAAAGATCCCTCCCAGGAGCGCCACCATCACATAGCCCAGATTTCCCACGAACTGCATGACAGGCATCATCATGCCGGACAGGAACTGGGATTTCCAGGCAGATTCATAAAGCTTTCCGTTATCCTTCTCAAATTCCTCCACCACGTCCTGCTCTTTATTAAAGACCTTGACCACCTGATGTCCGCCAAAATTTTCCTCGATCTGGCCATTTACCCGGCCCAGGTACTTCTGCTGATCCTGGAAATATTTCTGGGAATGCCTCATCACCGTCTGGATGATCCCCACAGATACCGGCAGGATCAAAAGGGCGGCCAACGTCATCCACACGTTGATGGAAAGCATCATGACAAGCACGCCCACCAGGGTGGTCACGGAGGTGATAAGCTGTGTGATGCTCTGGTTCAGACTCATCTGCAGGGTATCCACGTCGTTTGTCACTCGGGAAAGAATCTCTCCGTGTGTCCGGCTCTCGAAATAATTCATGGGCAGACGGTTAATCTTTCCGGAGATATCCTTGCGAAGCTTATAAGTCACATCGTTGGAGATCCCGGTCATCACGTAGCCCTGGATAAAGGAAAAGCAGGCGCTTGCCACATAAAGGGCCAGTGTCCACAGCAGGATCTGAACGATCCTGTCAAAATGGATGCTTCCCGTGCCGTTTACCTTGGCCACCAGGCCGTTGAACAGCTCCGTCGTTGCTTTTCCTAAAACCTTCGGTCCCACGATGTTAAAGATGGTTCCCGCAATGGCAAACAGAAACATCAGTCCAAAGCGCAGCCGGTACTGCCCCATGTACTGAAACAGCCTTCCCATGGCTCCCTTGAAGTCCTTGGCCTTTTCTCCAGGCTGCATTCCTCTCCCGTGCCCCCTCACAGGGCCTCTTGGTCTATTCTCACTCATGCCAATTCCTCCTCTGATAACTGCGACACTGCGATCTGGCGATAAACCTCACAGCTCTTCATCATCTCCTTGTGGGTACCGATGCCTGCCATTCGGCCTTCGTCCAGTACAATAATCTGGTCTGCGTGTAAAATGGTACTGATTCTCTGTGCCACGATGATGGTAGTGGCGTCCTTCGTATGTCCCTTCAGAGCCTTTCTCAAGCGACTGTCCGTTTGAAAGTCCAGTGCGGAAAAGCTGTCGTCGAAAATAAAGATCTCCGGTTTCTTTGCGACGGCTCTCGCAATGGAGAGACGCTGCTTCTGACCGCCGGACACGTTGCTGCCGCCCTGTGCGATGGGCGCATCATACCCCTCTGGTTTGGCCTCGATAAAGTCTGCGGACTGAGAAACCTCCGCCGCCTCCTTTACTTCCTCCCCAGAAATGTCCGTCTTACCGTACCGTATATTGGAATCAATGGTTCCCGAAAAAAGCACGCCCTTTTGAGGCACGTAGCCCAGACGTTCCCGGAGCTCGTGCTGTGTCATATCTCGGACATCCACGCCGTCCACCCGGACAGCGCCCTCCGTCACATCATAAAAACGGGGAATCAAGTTGACCAGCGTACTCTTTCCGCTTCCCGTGCTTCCGATGATGGCGACGGTCTGTCCCCTTTTTGCCTGGAAGGAAATGTCGGTAAGGACGTTTTCTCCGGCCTCCGGATAGGCGAAGGTCACATGGTCAAATTCCACGGTTCCCTTCTGATCCTCCAGGGGATGTACCGGATCCCGCGGATCGGCGATGGTTTCCCTGGTGTCCAGGATCTCGTTGATACGTCCCGCCGCCACGTTTGCCCTGGGAAGCATGATGGACATGGCCGTGATCATCAGGAAGGACATGATGATCTGCATGGCATACTGGATAAAGGCCATCATATTCCCCACCTGCATGGTGCCATTGTCCACACCATGGGCGCCAAAGTAAATGATCATGATGGATACGCCGTTCATGATCAGCATCATGGTAGGCATCATAAAGGTCATGCATCGGTTGACAAACAGATTCGTCCTGGTGAGCTCCAGGTTTGCCTTTTCAAAGCGCTCCTCCTCATGTTTTTCCCGGCTGAAGGCTCGGATCACGGGAATACCCGTAAGGATCTCCCTGGTCACCAGGTTCAAACGGTCAATAAGGATCTGCAGCCTGGTGAACTTAGGCATGGCTACCTGGAACAGGACCAGGATCACCAGCAGGATCAGGACGACCGCCACCGCCAGGATCCAGGTCATGGAGGAATCCGTCTGGAGCACCTTGATCACACCGCCGATCCCCAGGATCGGAGCGTACAGCACGATTCGGAACATCATGGCCATCACCTGCTGTACCTGCTGCACGTCGTTGGTGCATCGGGTGATCAGGGATGCGGTGGAAAATCTGTGGTATTCACTGCTGGAAAAGCCCATCACCTTCCGATATATATGGTCTCGCAGGTCATGCCCCAAGGCCGCCGCCACCTTGGAGGACAAAAAGGTCACACAGATCGCAGCCAGCATAATCACCATGGCCATCAGGACCATCCGAAGCCCAGCTATGATGATATAGCGGAGCTGAATGGCGTCCACATCCTCTCCCATGGCCTCGTATTCCGCCCGAACCACGGCAACGGCCGCCTGGGTCAGGATCGACTGGGGCATATCCTCCATCTTTTCATCCAATTTTTTCGTCAGGTCCTCCAGGGCCTCCTTTGGCATCTGCCTCATGGCCTCCATGGGATCCATCCCCTCTGGAAGGTTCATCTGCCCGGCCATCATCTGCCCGCCTTCCTCCTGGGAGGTTACTGCGTAATACAGCATCATCGGCTTGCAGAGCGCCTCATTCAGCTCTTCTCTCTTTTCTTTCTTGATCTCATCCTTCAGCACATAGGTATCCTGGTCCAGAACGTATGCGCTCTGGACCGTTTCTCTTGTCCCCTCGTCCATGAAAAGCATGAGACTGTCCATGGTTGAGCTCTTCATCTTTTCCGGCACCCCGTCCTCGATCCCCTTCTGCTGGATCCCCACGTTGATAATCTTCGAGGTGTAATCCGGCAAAGAGAGATCACAATAGGCCTGCAAAAACAAGAGGCCTATAATCAGGACAATACTGCCCACTGATTTTTTCAGATATTTCATCAATCTGATCATGGTTCCACTTCCTTCTTTCCTGTTTTTTCTTCGGTTTCGATCAAAATTCTCTGCCAACTCTTTTTATCTCACAGGAAAGACATTTTGATGGGAAAATGTCTTTCCTGTAAGATAAAAGCAGAGTCCAAAACCTTTTATGACCGCCCTTCGCAGATGCGCTGGGGCAGCGGCAGATCCGGCTTGCGAAGGGCCGCCCGAGCCCGGAAACCGGATGTTTGCAGCTTCCATCTGCTGGTCTGTCCATCTTCGACAGATAAAAATGCCAGGAGCGAACAGCCGCTCCCTACCTTCGTTTCCCTGGCATAAGGGACATTTCCTCCTCTGGTATGTCCGAAAGCCCATCGATGTTTTCCAGGATCTGACTGAAAAAACGCTTCATCAGACAGATCTCCGCCTGGGAAAAGCCTCCGAACACCGCCTTCTCGATCTCATGCATACGCCTGAGTCCCTCCGTGACGACGTCCTCTCCCTTTTCCGTCATATAGATCCTGGTGACCCTCTGGTCCCTCTCATCCTGCCTTCTGCACACCAGTCCCGCCTTCTCCAGCCTTTGGATGCTCACCGTCACCGTGGGCGCCTTTACCTTCAAAAGCTCCGCCAGCTCCTTCTGGCTATACCCTCCCTTCTGGTGTAACACCGCCAGGATCGGCACCTGCCCCGGGTAGATACCCGTCTCCTTCATCTGCCCAAAGCACTTCCCCACATACCTGCGGCTGATCTCCAGCACCATGGACTGAAGGCTCCTCTCCTTTTTCTCTTCCCCCCTCGCTTTTTCCACCATCCCTCACCCCTTTTTCATTTATTTAGCCAACTAAATATATTTTATACATATCGCACAAAAAATTCAAGTACTTTTTGTTCATTTCACAGTTTTTTCAAACTTTATTCCTGGATTTTCTCCTGTATAGGTCTGTATTTTATTTCGTACGGCTAATAATTATGAACATCTATATTTACTCCGTTCCCCTCTCTCGCCCGTTATTTTAGGACACCCGCATCCTTCTGATTTCCTTTGCCCCTTTGTTACTTGAGAAACACATCCCTTCAGCATCCCCACCCCAGAAATCAAGAAAAATCTCCTGCTCCATATGGCACCACTCGGCTAAGACATACATCCCCGGCACCTCCTTCAGAAAAATCCTTTACAAATGCCATCGCAAAAGGCCGGAAAACCTTTTTGTTTTCCGGCCTTTTGCCTGTAAAGCTTTATACAAACTGATTGGTCTGTTCATCGTAATGGTAGTCGATGGAGTCCATCTTTTCGATCAGTTCACTTTTTTTCATGCCTCTGCAGGTGCAGAGGGCTTCCAGGGACTCGTAATAGTCCCGAAGCTGGGTGTTTACATAGCTCAGCAGTATCATTGGATCCTTTGGTATCATCGTTCATTCCCTTTTTCAGAGGCGCAGGCTGCGCCTGTATTTGTCAGGATCGGGTCTTCACCACAAACTGGCCGTCCTCCACGTCCAGAACCAGGGTATCTCCAGAGTGCACATCCCCAGACAGGATCTTCCTGGCTGCCAGGGTCTCCACGTACTTCTGGAGATAACGCTTCAAGGGCCTTGCGCCATATACCGGGTCATAGCCGTTTTCGATGACGTTTTCCTTTGCCGCCGGTGTCATGGACAGGGAGAGCTCCTGGTCGGAGAGGCGTTTGTCCAGATCCCTTACCATCAGGTCTACGATATTCCCAATGTTGTCCTTTGTCAAGGGCTTAAACAAAATAATCTCATCCAGACGGTTTAAGAACTCTGGACGGAAGTGCCCCCGCAGCTCCTCCATAACGGCCTTTTCCGCCTGGGGCCGTATCTCCCCGTTTTCCCCGATCCCCTCCAGAAGGTAAGGAGATCCAATGTTGGAGGTCATAATAAGGATGGTGTTTTTGAAATCCACGGTGCGGCCCTGGGAGTCGGTGATCCGTCCATCGTCCAGCACCTGGAGCAGCACGTTGAACACGTCCGGGTGGGCCTTTTCGATCTCATCAAAAAGTACCACGCTGTAAGGCTTCCTGCGGACGGCCTCCGTCAGCTGGCCGCCCTCCTCATAGCCCACATATCCCGGAGGCGCTCCGATGAGCCTGGATACAGAGTATTTCTCCATATACTCGCTCATATCAATGCGGACCATGTTCTGCTCATCGTCGAACAGTGTCTCTGCAAGAGTTTTGGCGAGCTCAGTTTTTCCTACGCCGGTAGGCCCAAGGAACAGGAAGGAGCCAATGGGCTTGGTGGGATCCTTGATCCCCGCCTTGGAGCGGAGAATGGCGTCCGTCACCCGTTTTACCCCCTCGTCCTGACCGATCACCCGCCTGTGCAGCTGATCCTCCAGGCCCAGAAGCTTTGTCCGCTCCCCCTCGGTCAGCTTCGTCACCGGGATTCCCGTCCAGCGGGAGATGATCCGAGCGATCTCGTCATCAGTCACCGCCTCATGAACCAGGCTTCGGTCACCCTCCTTCACCTGACGTTCCTCGATCTCCAGCTGCTTCTGAAGCCTTGGCAATTCGCCGTACTGAAGCTCTGCCGCCTTTTCCAGATCGTAGCTTTGCTTTGCCATCTGGATCTGCTTGTTGACCTCCTCAATCTGCTCCCGAAGCTTCTGCAGCTTTTCCACGGAGTGTTTTTCATTGTCCCACTGAGCTTTCTGTGCATTAAAGGCATCCCTCAGCTCTGCAAGCTCCCTTTGCAGGTCGGCAAGCCGCTCCCGGCTTAGGCTGTCAGTCTCCTTTTTCAAGGCAGACTCCTCGATCTCCAGCTGCATGATCTTACGACTCTGCTCGTCCAGCTCTGCAGGCATGGAGTCCAGCTCCGTCTTGATGAGAGCGCAGGCCTCGTCCACCAGGTCGATGGCCTTGTCCGGGAGAAACCGGTCGGTGATGTACCGGTGGGAAAGGGTGGCCGCCGCCACCAAGGCCCCGTCGGTGATCTTTACCCCATGGAAAACCTCGTATCGCTCTTTTAATCCCCGGAGAATGGAGATGGTGTCCTCCACCGTGGGCTCATCCACCAGAACCGGCTGGAAACGTCTCTCCAGGGCGGCGTCCTTTTCGATATACTGCCGGTACTCGTCCAGAGTGGTGGCTCCGATGCAGTGAAGCTCACCTCTTGCCAGCATGGGCTTCAGCATGTTCCCTGCGTCCATGGCGCCGTCGGTCTTGCCGGCTCCCACGATCAGGTGCAGCTCATCGATAAAAAGGATGATACTTCCCTCGCTCTTCTTTACCTCCTCCAGAACGGCCTTCAGTCTTTCCTCAAACTCTCCCCGGTATTTGGCTCCTGCCACAAGGGCCCCCATATCCAGGGCAAAGATCTTTTTGTCCTTCAGCCCCTCTGGCACGTCCCCGGCCACGATCCGCTGGGCAAGGCCCTCCACGGCAGCCGTCTTTCCCACACCCGGCTCTCCGATGAGCACCGGGTTGTTTTTCGTCTTACGGGAGAGGATGCGGATCACGTTCCGGATCTCTCCGTCCCGGCCGATCACCGGATCCAGCTTTTGGTTTCTGGCCTTCTCCACCAAATCCTCTCCATATTTGTTCAGTGTGTCATAGGTGGCCTCGGGATTGTCGCTGACCACCCGCTGATTTCCCCGCACCTCCTGGAGTGCCTGAAGGAACCGCTCCCGGGTGATGCCAAACTCCTTCCAGATCTTGCTCATGGAAGGACTGGGATTTTTCAGCAGAGAAAGGAACAGGTGCTCCACGGAAACATATTCATCTCCCATGGCCCTGGCCTCGTCCTCCGCACTCACCAGAGCTTTATTCAGATACTGGCCAAACCGAAGGTCTCCCCCGGAAACCTTCACCCTCTGTTCCAGAGCTTTTTTTACAACATTTATAAAGTATTCCTTCTGGATCTCCATCTTCTCAATGAGCTTCAGGATCAGGCTGTCCTCCTGCATGAGAAGCGCATAGAGCAGATGCTCCTGCTCGATTTCCTGGTTTCCATACTCGTACGCAACCTTCTCCAGCTCCTGTACCGCCTGTATGGATTTTTGCGTAAATTTACTAATATTCATGGTGCCTCCTTTCCGCCCCTATCCTCCGGGCATGACGGCACGCCTGAAAGGCGTTCTGTTCTGCTGCTTTATAAAAAGTATTCCACAGGGCCATATACACCATACGGCTTTGCAGTTTACAAGCACCTCATAAACCTTGGGATACGTTTTCCTCTGTTCCACAGTAACTATAACACCAGTTGTTAGCACTGTCAATAGGTGAGTGCTAATTCTTTTGAATTTTTTCAATCCTTTCGCATCCATCCTGACCGGACATGCAGGCTAAAGCTGTCTTTTCAGACTGCTTCTGCTTTATGTAGGAAACAATTCCCCATATGTTTTGCAAAAATATCTGGAATTTTGCGGCATTTCGGTAGCCATTGTGCTTCTTTTGATGGTATACTTAGGAGGATCCGGCCAAAGGGGCCTTCATGGCGGTAACCCCAAGGTTTTGTTCTTTATTCTGATGTCCCTTGTGGTCATGTTCCTTTTGGCAGAATCTGACTGGATCACATTAAAAAAATGGCTGTGCGGACACGGGCGGTTCTGTTTTCAGGCGGGCCTGCGGATCGTGGAGACAGCCTGGCCATAACGGTTCCCATGTTTATTTTACAATAAAGGAAAGGTATAGCAATGAAGTACGATTTTACAAGTATTCTTGACAGAAAGGGAAAAGACGCAGTCGCATTGGAGCCTTTTACGGTTTCCTGGGTAGAACTTCCCGGAAAGCTGAAGGAAGGCTTTGACATCATACCCATGTGGGTTGCGGATATGAATTTTCCGGTGGTTCCCACCATCTCACAGGCTATGATCGAGAGAGCCTCCCACCCGGCTTTTGGATATTTTGCCCCACGGGAGGAATATTTCACTTCCATCATCCAATGGCACGAGAGCCACAACCACGTGACGGGGTTAAGGGCGGAGCATATCGGATATGAGAATGGAGTGCTGGGAGGCGCCATCAGTGCACTGAATGTTCTCTGTTCCAAGGGGGATTATGTTTTGCTCCATTCTCCCACCTACATTGGTTTCACAAAAGCCCTGACCAACAATGGATACAACATGGCGCTCAGTCCTATGGAAAAGGACGAAAATGGGATCTACAGAATGAACTTTGAGGATATGGAGCAGAGGATCGTGGAAAATCATATCCATGCGGCCATATTTTGCAGTCCCCACAACCCCACGGGAAGAGTCTGGGAAAGATGGGAGATTGAGAAAGCCATGGAGCTTTTCAAGAAGCATGACGTGTATGTGATCTCCGATGAGATCTGGTCCGACATCCTGCTGAACGGACACACCCATATTCCCACACAGTCCGTGTCGGAGGATGCCAAAAAAAGAACCGTTGCCCTTTACGCTCCATCCAAAACCTTTAACCTGGCGGGACTTGTGGGGAGCTATCACATCATCTACGATCAGTGGCTGAGAGACAGGATCGAAAAGGAATCCTCCCTGAGCCATTACAATAGCATGAACGTGATTTCCATGCACGCCCTGATCGGAGCCTACAAGCCCGAGGGCTATGAGTGGTTGGAGGAATTAAAACAGGTACTCAGCGGCAACATCAACTACGCCTGCGACTTCATCAAGAAAAACTTCAAGGGAGTCGAGGTCACAAAGCCGGAGGGAACCTATATGCTGTTCCTGGACTGCACGGAGTGGTGCAGGGAGCATGGAAAGGGCGTCCGAGACCTGCTCGCGGCAGGAATCCAGGTCGGAGTCATCTGGCAGGATGGCATTGCCTTCCACGGCCCCTGCCACATCCGCATGAACCTGGCCCACCCCTTCTCCAGAGTACAGGAGGCATTTGAACGCCTAAAGAAATATGTTTTCTGCGATTAAAATTTACTTAGAAAGAATGTTTTGACAATGGGAAGCCCCCTTTAGAAAGCGGGGCTTTTTTGTCCTGGATTAAAATAGGTCTTTGCAAAGGTCTAAGGATTTATAAAGGCCCTACATCGCCAAGCCCAGCAGCGTGAATGCGACGGCTGTAACACAGGCTTGATGGTCCCGGCCGAAATCCCCAGCCTTCGCGCTCAGCCCCTTTGCAGGGCTGGTTTCATGGCAGACAAAAAAATACCGGCAGGAAATGACCAAATCAAAGGGTCATTTCCTGCCGGCTTCTTCTGTCAGTTTTCCAGCCGATAAACCTCCTGATATTTCTCCTTGAAATAGCGGATCAGCGGCTGGGCGGAAACCTCCTTTTTGCACACCTTCTCCAGAACCTCTCTTGGAAGACGGGTGCTTCCATACTGATGAATCTTTTCGTTAAGCCAGCGGGTGATCTCCTGGATCCTTCCCTGCGCCAACAGCTCATCAGGGTCTCCCAGCTCTTCCCGAATGGTTTCCAGATACATGCCATCGTAAATGCTTCCCAGCAAATAAGAGGGGAAATATCCAAAAGAACCATCTGACCAGTGCATATCCTGAAGGATTCCCTCCCCGTCGTTGGATGGAGTGATCTGCAGGTATTCCTGCATTTTTTTATTCCAAAGCTCCGGAAGCTCCTCCACCGGCACGTTGTCGATAAAGATGCTGCGCTCCATCTCGTAACGGAGGATGATGTGGAAGCAGTAGGTCAGCTCATCCGCCTCGATGCGGATAAGGCTGTTCCGTACATGGTTGATCTCTTTGTAAAACGCATCCAGGCTGATCTCTTTCAGCTTTGGCAAAAGCTCCTGCACCTGGCTGTAAATGGGAATCCAAAAATTCTTGTTTCTTCCCAGAATGTTCTCGTAGAATCTGGACTGGCTTTCGTGGATCCCCATGTAGGAGCAGCTTCCCGCCACGGTGCCGTCAAAATCCGGGTTGACATTCTGTTCAAAAATCCCGTGTCCTCCCTCGTGAATGGCCGAGAACATGGCATTGATACAGCCGTGTTCATAATAATGGTTCGTCACCCGCACATCCTGAGATGAGAAATTCAGCGTAAAGGGATGCTCGGATTCTCCCGCAGCCCCCGCCTCAAAGTCAAACCCGATATATTTCAGAAGGAGCTCCTGTACCTTCTTCTGCGCGTTAATATCATAATACCCCTGGAAGATGGAATCATCCGGCTGCTCTGCCGCAAGAACCTTTCTCACAAGAGGAACCAACTCCTGTTTCAGCTCCGAAAACAGACGGTCGATGGTCTCCCTGTCCACTCCCTCCTCATATTGATCCAGAAGAGCGTCATAGACATCCTTCCCTGGATCGGTGTAGGAGGCTATTTCCTTTGTCATATCCACCATATTTTTGAGATGAGGTGCGAAGATTGAAAAATCTGAAGTATTCTTCGCCTCTTCCCAGGCGCGTTCAGATTCTGCCTGTGCCCTTACATAGCGCTCAAAAAGCTCTGTGGGAACCCTTTTTCTTTTGTCCATGTCCCGCTTCATCCGCTTCACCACAAACTGCCATTTGTCGCTTAGTCCTTCCAAAACCTCCGGCTCTGACAGATCCGTCAGGATCTCCTCCAGCTCCGGCGACTTGGAAAGCTCAAACTGCTGGGTGGAAAAATGCGTCAAAGCCTCTGCATGGCCGGCAAAGCCTTTTTTCGGCGCAGCGGTCCTCATGTCCCAATACAGCAGGGTAATGACCTGGTTCAGCTGTTTTTCCTTATCAAGATATTTTTCTAAATCCTGCAACGTCTTCTTCATAAAATCCTCTGCCATATCTTTCCTGTTGGAAAATATGGATTCTCCTTTCATGTCGTAATATTCTCAGATAACGGTTCCACCTGATCTGAACTGTTACACATTCTCTGCAATTTTGGCGAAAAATATCCGCCTCCCCCTCGCAGCCTATGGCTGCCGCCCCTTGATCCATTTCCTTCCCATTCACAAAAGGCTCTGCTCCTCCACCAGAGAAAGAAGCTCCCTCTCGCTTTCCACGTCGGTGGGATAGGGATAAGACTTGCTGCATTTTTCAAAGCGCTCCAGCACCTTCTTCGCTTTCTCGGGATCCCTTTCGTAAAGGCTGGCCCAGGCGTACTCTGTACGGATGACCGTAGGGAAGCTTTTCATCTGCTTCATAAACTGCTTCTGTTCCCTGGAATACAGCTCCTTCAGCTTCCCCTCCTCCTTTTGGGATAGAAGCTCCAGAAAGATGCGGTCACAGATGAGAAGCCTGCGGTGAAGGTCTACGATCCCATTCTCCTTTGACAAAAGCTCATCGATCAGCTCCCTGGCCTGGTCAAATTCTTTTTTGTCCATCAGCCAGTTTTCCCGAAATACGGCCTGGGATGCCACCAAGCTGCTGCCCATCTCCTCTTCCTCTGGCATAGCGAACCAGCGATCTGGCATATCCCTTTGGCGGATTCCCCTCGCCGTCTGCCCCACCATAGCCAGCTGTATCCAAAAAGCCCTCCGGGCCGCCGCATTTTGCGAAAGCTCCAGCGCATTGTATCCATCGTTGTTGATGAGCCCTGTAGAAAAAGGCACCCCATTTAGGAAGGCATAGCCAAGCCCCATAATGGCGCAGATCACGAAAAACAGCCCCAGGAGGATGCCATCTGTAAGTCCGGCCAGCCAAAATAGTAAAAGGGCCGAGACCAGATTTGCCAAGGATCCGCCCAGGTTGTACAGCACCACCGGAAAATCCCCATTTTCCCGGTCAGGAGGAAGCATCAGGCACTGACCGCCGGTACCTGCAAGAGAAAGCCTGCAAAAATGAAGCTTGTCCCCCTCCTTTACCCACATCAGACTGCCGATGCGGAACGAACTAAACCGATATCCGGACAGCAGCCCCCCGATCATATGACCTCCCTCGTGAAGGATGATCTGCAGATACACACTGATACAAACCCACACTGCCGATGCTGCCAGCATCAGCCACCGCTGTCCCCGGGGCAGCTCCCCCAGGCCCGCACGATCCAGATACCACGCCGTACAGACCCCCACGAAAACACCCACGAGAGCAAAAACTCCCATTATCAGAAGCGTTCCTGTCATGATTTTCTTATGGTTTCTCCTCATATCCATCCCTCTCCATGTCCGCCTGCAATCCTGCCATGAGCAGCCTGTCTCCAGTATACGCCATATTCCTGCTTTCCGCAACCCAAAAGGAAATCACCGGTGTCTGGCAAAAAACATTTTTCAAGGGCAAAAAGTATTTTTCAAAATGAAGAAATTGAGTTACAATGGGGGTAAAAATGGGAATAAGGAGGCCGCCATGGCACTGTCCAATTATGAGATCACAAGAAATAAGATGAGGGGAGAGTTTTTGAAATATGAGCAAGCTCCCTTCATTAAAAAGTTTTCACTGAAGTGTGACGATGACTATATTTACATAGACTTTGTGGGACGTCCGTATAGGATCCACCGCCATACCGGCGTGGTGGAATGGTCTGCAGATCATTTCCAAAGCTCTGTGGAGGCGGATTACAACGAATCCCTGACCATCTATGACATCCTGTGCTATTCCAGGGAGCACCTGTCTCTCTCCGGCAGGTTCTGCCCGGTCAACCAGCTTCCGGGAGCCATCAGCTTTTCCTCTCTGGGAAATGAATTTTATCAGAGCTTCGCCGATTCCCTGAAGGGCAGGACAAAGGAGCTGTCCAGGGCCTGCTGCCGGCTGGGAAAACCGGCCGATATGGTGGGGGACGTGTCAGCCGTCCTTTATCCCTTTTCCTTCCTGCCCGTCACCCTCCAATATTGGGAGGGAGATGATGAATTTCCCGCCTGCATCAAATTCATGTTTGACGAAAATACCCTGGACTACATGCATTTTGAGACCACCTTCTACATGGTAAGCCATCTGGTGGAACGTCTGAAGGAGCTGATGGCAGAAGAAAACTGATCCAAAGCCTAAATACAAGCTCCTTTTCAGTCAGAGGCCCTTTTCCTGACAGAACTTATTTCGATGGCCCCCAAGGAAGCGCTGCGTTTTATGATCCTCCATATTTATCTCAGCCAGACAAACAGGCAGAACAGGATAAACAAAAGCCCTGCAAGCCCAAAGACAACACCAATGGACAGAGCCGCCTTTAAGGCCAGCCAGACCATGCCTCTTTGCTCTTCTCCAGTCATGGGCTCCCGCTCTCCCATGAGAAAGGGGTTGTCTCCCTCCGCTGCTCCTCTGGGGCTTTTTCGCCTCTGCCTTCCGGGATCTCCGGGAAGGATCTGCCAGGGACGGCGGGTATTCCATGGCATCCCCTCCAGATCCATATCCGCCACTGTGTAATCAGGTAATTCCTCTTTTTTCTTCATCTTTTTCCCTTTCCTGGCGCATACCGCACGGAGCACGTCAAAACAAACGGCTTATTTCCACGCCTGCTTATCCGTACCCTGCGGCACTGCATCCGCTGTTTCCAATCTCTCTATAAAAAGATCCGCCTCCCACTAACGGGATGCGGATCCTTTTTCCCTCTAGTCGTAAAGATGGCAGCGCACCTTATGGCCGCCTCCCATATCCTTTTCCTGAGGAACCTGTGTCTTGCAGATTTCCATGCACTTTCTGCATCTGGTGTGGAATTTGCAGCCCGACGGCGGATTGGCCGGGGAAGGAATATTTCCTTCCAGAATGATCCGATTCCTCTTAAGATCCGGATCCGGCATGGGAATGGCAGAAAACAAAGCCTCCGTATAGGGATGCAGGGGATTTGCGAAAATATCTCCCGTGGTCCCGGTTTCCACCAGACCTCCCAGATACATCACGCCCACGGTGTCAGAGATATGCTCCACCACGGAAAGGTCGTGGGAAATAAAGAGATAAGTCAGATGTCTCCTTTCCTGAAGCTCCTTTAACAGGTTGATAATCTGAGCCTGTACAGACACGTCCAGGGCGGACACCGGTTCGTCGCACACCACAAACTCCGGGTTCAAGGCCAGCGCCCTGGCAATGCAGATACGTTGTCTCTGCCCGCCGGAAAACTCGTGGGGATAGCGATCCTTGTGATAAGCCTGAAGACCGCAGTCGTTCATGATCTTTGTCACGTAATCCTGGTATTCACCTTTTGACACCAGGTTATGCTCCCGCACCGCCTCCCCGATGATCTCCCCAACAGGAAGTCTGGGGGATAAGGAAGAATAAGGATCCTGGAAAATGATCTGCATCTTGGTGCGGAGCACCTGCATTTCCTTGTGAGAAAGATCAAACACTTCTTTTCCATGAAAGAGCACCTGGCCGTCCGTCTTATCGTTCAAGCGCAGGATGGTGCGCCCGGTGGTGGATTTTCCACAGCCAGACTCCCCAACAAGACCCATGGTGGTGCCTCTCTTGATCCCAAAGGAAACATCATCCACGGCCTTCACGGAGCCGATCTGCTTTCCAAACATCCCACCCTTGATGGGAAAATACTTTTTTAAGTGGGATACCTCCAGGATGTTATCCTGCTTTCCCTTTGTCTCACTCATTGGATGCACCCTCCTTCCCCGGATGATCTGCCGCCAGATAACCGGCCTCCGGCCTTCCCTCATACCGGTAGCAGCTTACCTCGTGGGTTGGGCTCAGCTTAATCACGCCTGGATAATGGCCGCTGCACTTCTCGCATTTCAGCTCGCAGCGGTCTCTGAAATAACAGTAATCCGGCATGTCAATGGGGTTTGGCACCTTGCCGGGAATGCTGTAAAGCTTCTCCACCTGCTTTCCCACCACCGGCTTGGAACGCATCAGTCCAATGGTATATGGATGGGACGGGCTCTTAAAGATCTCCCGGGCCGTACCCTTTTCCACCACCCGGCCTGCATACATGACCACCACATAATCCGCCATCTCCGCGATCACTCCCAGATCGTGGGTGATGAGCATGATGGAGGAATTGATCTTGTCCTTCAGGTTTCGCATCAGATCCAGGATTTGGGCCTGGATGGTCACGTCCAGGGCGGTGGTCGGCTCATCGGCAATGATCAGCTTCGGACCGCAGGCCAGGCCGATGGCAATACAGACCCTCTGGCGCATACCGCCGGAAAGCTCATGGGGGTACATGCGATAAACCCCGTCGCTGTTGGCAATTCCCACCATCTTCAGCATTTCGATGGTCCTGGCCTTCACCTGCTCCTTTGACATCTGGGGGTTGTGCAGCTGAGTGATCTCATCCACCTGCTCCCCGATACGGAACACCGGATTCAGGGAGGTCATAGGCTCCTGGAAAATCATGGAAATCTGGTTTCCCCTGATCCTTCGCATCACCTCCGTGGGGGTATTGACAATGTTATAAACCTTGTCCCCACTGTTAAAGCGGATCTCCCCCTTCACGGTCTGACCCTGGGGACGCTGTACCAGCTGCATCAGGGAAAGGCTGGTCACGGATTTTCCGCAGCCGGACTCTCCCACCACTCCGACCGTCTTGCCCTGGGGCACGTCAAAGCTTACGCCGTCCACAGATTTTACCGTTCCAATATCCGTGAAGAAATACGTGTGTACGTCGTCGAACTCCACCACGTTATCAGGATTTTTCATCTTTGTCACATATTCGGACTCAGGTATATTTTTCCGGTTCCGCTTCTTCTCCATTTCGTTGGTGATCCTGCGGTTTTCCTTGGATATTCTTTTCGTTTCCTTGGCGGAAATATAGTTTGCGTTTTTCTTTCCAAATAATGCCATATTCTCACCTACCGTTTCATCTTCGGGTCAAAGGCGTCCCGCAGGCCGTCACCCACAAAGTTAAATCCAAGAACTGTCAACAGTATCAAAAATCCTGCCGGAATCCACACGAACCAGTAATTGGTCAGCACGTAGATATCGTTTACCGCATTGACAATATTTCCCCAGGAGGCAAAGGGGAATTTTACGCCGATGCCAAGGAAGCTCAAGGTGGCCTCCATGAGGATAACGTCACCCAGGCCCATGGTCGCGATCACGATGAGCTGAGGAATGACGTTGGGAATCAGGTGGCGGAAAATACGCCTGGAAACACGCACTCCCGTGGCCTCCGTGGCGATCATGAACTCCTGCTCCCGAAGAGAGAGGATCTGACCCCGCACCATTCTGGCAATCCCCGGCCAGCCAATAAGTCCTAGGATGGCACACAGGGCATAAATACGGATCCGGGGGTCGATCTTGTAATAATCCATCACGGAACCAATGATGATATACAGGGGCATGGACGGAATACAGATGACCACGTCCACCACACGCATGAGGATGGTATCACACCAGCCTCCAAAGTAACCGGAGATTCCTCCGATGATGATGCCGATGACAGACTCTATGATGATGACCACAAAGCCGATCATCAGAGAGATCCGGCCGCCGTACATCAGCCTGGTAAGCATATCCATTCCATTTCCGTCCGTGCCAACCCAATGCTTTTTGCCTGGGGCCTCGTACACACGGTTTACCATTGTCTCCTTCTGGTTTCGGATGACATACTGGGTATTTTTCGTCTGAAGCTGGTAAGTCTCCTCCTCGCCTTTCTCATTGACGGCCGTAAAGGTGGACGCCTTTTCACCGATGGCTTTCTCCACCGATTCCTTAAAGGGAAGAGAAAGGAAGATTCCCGGCGTCTGGGGAGACACCAGAAGCGTGGAAACGGTGGCATAAACCTCTCCGTCCTTTCGCAGCTCCACTCCATCCTGCCCTTCCAGGGAAACCAGCTCATAGGAGGCATCTCCCGCCTGGAAGCTCTCTTTTCCCTCCTCCAGGGCCAAAAGGGCCGCTGAGCGAAGGTCATAGCTGATCTCTGTATCCTGTGACACCTGGTTAAAGATCTTTTTCGTGGCAAGGCCGATCTCTCCCGCCGTGGAGATCACATTTTCACGGCCGGATTTTCCGATGAAGTATTCCACCCCATCCACCTCAAAGGCATCTTCCTCTGCCTTGACTGCCGTCTCATAAGCTTCCTTAATCTCATCAGTAAGGGCTCCGGGAACGCTTTCCGTATAAGCAGATCTCCCTTTTAAGGTCAAAACCGTGGCAACAGGCTCCGCTGAGGATATGATCCACAGGTCCTCCCCCTTGTTTTCCAGGCTATAGGACATTCCCGCCGCCTCAAAGCTGTCCTCTCCCTTATTGGTGGCAAGGATAAACTTCTGCTGGGCAGCCGTGGGAAACTCCATCCCTTCCTTCGTCTCAAAAACATAGGTGTCATTGTAGGTGGCGCCGGCGTAATCCTTCCAGGTTTTTTCTGTTTTACGGAAGACCTGACTTTCTCCATAAGGGCTCACCATACCGCCCACAAAGGAAAACAGGAACATGGTCACCAAAATGACCAGTCCCACCATGGCCAATTTGTTGCGGAAAAACCGCTTTGCAACCAGCATTCCCGGGGAAAGCACCTTTACCCTCTGCTCATCGTCCAGAGACTGGGAGGTACTGACATGCTCATTCTTTTTCGTATCTTCTTTACTCATAGCCTTCAATCCCTCCCTTCTAATTTACTCTTACCCGCGGGTCAGCCACTGCATACAAGATATCCGCAATCAGGTTTCCCGTCAAGGTGAGGAGGGCCAAAAATACCATATAGAACATGGTAAAAGGAATGTCCCCCTGGATCAGGCACTGATAAGAGGTGTAGCCAATGCCTGGGATCTGGAAAAGGGTCTCCGTGATCATGGCCCCGGAAAACAGTCCCGGCAGAGTGCTTCCCAAAATGGTGATGATGGGGATCAGGGTATTTCGGAAGGCATGATGATAAACCACCTTCTTTTCCGGTACGCCCTTTGCCCTTGCCGTGCGGATATAATCAGAATTAAGAACCTCCAGCATGTTGGTCCTTGTATAACGCATGAGGGAGCCAACGCTTACGATGGTCAGAGTGATCACTGGAAGTACCATGTGTCTGGCGATATCCAGGGCCTGTCCCACCGGTCCGTAGGTTTCATGCATACGCCCTACGATCCCATATAAGTCAAACCACCCCAAATGGATGGAAAATATCCATTTTAAGATCGTAGCAAAGAAGAAGGAAGGGAGCGAAATCCCTATGAGGGCGAAAACCGTCACCCCGTAATCTACCTTGCTGTACTGCTTTGTCGCCGATATGATCCCCAAAGGAATGGCAATGAGGATCTCCAGGATAAACGAGGCCAGGCCCAGGGCAAAGGAATACCATATGACGCTGGCAAACTTTTTCGCTACAGGCTGATGCCAGATCCAGGATTCTCCAAAATCACCCCGGATGGCATTGGACAGCCATATAAAATAACCGCCGATGACAGGCTTATCCAGACCATAGGAGGCATTCAGCTCCGCCACCAGTTCATCATAAGGCTTTGCTCCCTGTTTCATGGACATGTCTCTTGCACGTCCCTCCACGTAAGAGGTGGGAAGGCTCCGTTCAATGGAATAAATGATGAAAGACACGAAAAACAGGATCAATGCACCAAGAAGAACTCGCCGTATTATAAATTTCTTCA
>JAUNJL010000007.1 GCA_030533315.1 Eubacteriales bacterium | reverse complement strand
TGGACGGGGAAAACATGAGGGATACCATTTACAAGTTTATCACCGAGATCGTGGACAACACGGTGGATATGTTCTTTTCCGACGATGTGGATGCGGAGGACTGGGATCTGAATCAGTTCAACAACGTGCTCTGCCCTATCATTCCCGTTACCCCCGTTACCCCGGAGCAGGTAAAGGGAAAGAGAAAGAACGAGATGAAGCATGTGATCAAGGAGGAGGCAGTCAAGCTTTACGAGACGAAGGAGTCCGAGTTCCCGGAGCAGGAGCAGCTGCGTGAGCTGGAGCGGGTGATCCTGCTGAAATCCATTGACAGCAAATGGATGGATCACATTGACGACATGGAGATCCTCCGCCAGGGCATTGGACTGACGGCTTATGGCCAGAGAGATCCGGTGGTGGAATACAAGATGAGCGCCTTTGAGATGTTCTCCGCCATGATCAACACCATTCAGGAGGATACGGTGCGGATGCTCTACCACGTGCACGTGGAGCAGAAGATAGAGCGTGAGCAGGTGGCAAAGGTGACCGGAACCAACAAGGACGACACCGCTGTCCGCAAACCGGTGCAGCGAAAGGAGATCAAGATTTATCCCAACGATCCCTGTCCCTGCGGAAGCGGAAAGAAGTACAAGCAGTGCTGCGGACGTAAGGCGGCGAAGGCTTAAGACTTCTGGCGGAAGCCACAGAGGAAGGATAGACGGGGTACGGTGCGTACCATAAAAATGGGAGCGGCCCGCAGCATCATAGGTGTTGCGGGCCGTTTTTGGCATAAGGAAGAATCTTGTGAAAGAGGGGGAATTGTAAAAGTCAAAATACCAGGAGAACCCTTCCAGACAGGGGAAGGGCTCTGCAGCCAGGTTCTACCTGCCGCCGGTGGGGGAGGATCCGAATTGCTTTTTGTAAGCTCTGGAAAAGGTGGTGTAATCGGAGAAGCCGCAGAGGGAGGAGGCTTTCAAGACGGGGGTTCCCTGAGATATCAGATCCCTGGCATAGAGGAGGCGCTTGCCTACAATGTAGCTGTGAAGGGTGCAGCCGGTCTTCTCCTTGAACTTCCGCATAAGATGATACTTGCTCAGATAGTATTTTTCGGCCAAGGTATCGGCGGACAGATCTGCTCCCAGGTTCTGGTTGATGTATCGTAGGAGTTGCTCCACCTGGTCGTCACAGGTATAGGACATACGGTCCACGATATACTTCTTTTCCAGGAAAATCCTGTTCAGATATACCATCAGCTGGGTAAAGAGGGCTTCGCCCAGAAGCTCGCCGCCAAACTCATCTCCGGTGAGGGCGGACTCCAGCTCGTACAAAAGCCCCTTCAGCCGCTCCTGGACCCGGGCATCCAGTCGGATCAGGTTAAAGCTGCGGTCACTGGCCTTTTGGAAGCATTGGTTCAGCTCCTGACTGGGAATGTCGTTTCGGATCCAGAGAATGAATCTCTCATAAGGGACGGAGGGATCGATCTCCGGTCGGTGGGTGGCATACTGATGGACCAACAGAATGTCCCAGGGCTTTAGATGATAAACCTTTCCCTCGATGTGGTAGGAGGCATTTCCTCTGAGAAAAAAGACCACCTTGTGAAAATCGTGATAATGATAGGCAAATTCCCGGCTTGTCTGGTCATTGATGTGGAAAAGGCGAAAATCCTCCTCCAGGTAGCCGGATTTTTCCGTGGGCCGGGCAAAGCTTCCCATGAGCATCCCTCCTAGTTTGTTTGATAGCTTGTGTTTTTTTCATGATACGGGAATCTGGAGAAAAAAACAACTGTTTACAGCAATTTTTGCAATATAAAAAGCAGGATATACCATGTACATGGAAAAAAAGAAACAGTATACTAAAACCAAGAGAAACGGCACAGAGGCGGGAAAAGGAAGGGAGCAATTATGAGAGACAGCATTATTATGACGAAGTATCAGGGGCTTGGAAACGATTATCTTGTGTTGGATGCAAATAAGAACAGGGTTCAGCTCCAGGGAAAAAAGGTGGCGCTGCTGTGCCAGAGAGGCTTTGGCCTGGGAGCGGACGGGATTCTGTACGGCCCGGTGGAGATCAACGGGAAAATGGGTGTCCGCATTTTCAATTCTGACGGCAGCGAGCCGGCCATCAGCGGAAACGGCGTCCGCATTTTTGCCAAATATCTGATGGACGAGGGCTATGTGAAGGAGAATAAATTCAGCATCGAGACCATGGCGGGGACCATCCAGGTGGAGTGCCTTAATGCCAGGGCCACGGAGTTCAAGGTCAACATGGGGAAGGCGTCCTTCCTCTCCCGGGAGATCCCGGTGACCGGGGAGATCCGGGAGGTGATTGGTGAGCCCTTCATCTTTTGCGGTGAGGAGTACAAGGCCACCTGCCTTACTGTGGGAAATCCCCACTGCATCATCTTTATGGACGATGTCAGTGAGGAAAAGGTGAAGAAGCTGGGGCCCTACGTGGAGTGGGCGAAGGAGTTTCCTCAAAGGATGAACCTGCAGATCTGCCGCAGGATCGACAAGGGGAACTTAAATATCGAGATCTGGGAGAGAGGCTCCGGCTATACGAGGGCTTCCGGTACCGGAAGCTGTGCGGCTGCCGCAGCGGCCTACCGGCTGGGGATGATGGAGCGGAGGATCAACGTGAATCAGCCGGGAGGAATGATCCAGATCGACATAGAGGAGGACGGAACCATGTTCATGACCGGTACGGTGGGATACATTGCGGACATGAGCGTGGCGGAAAGCTTCTTTTCATAAAGCTTCCGGGAAAAAGAGGCGTGCATTCTTTCATATGGAGGGATCATGGAGGAGGCAAGACGCCATCATAGATCAGGGTGTCCTAAATCAGGGGCTACGAAAGTGTGAGCAGGAAAGGACGGTTTCGCAGGGCAGCGGGAAAGCTGCGGCGGAGGCGTCCTTTTGCGTTGACAAAAATCCTGTCATGACGTATTATCCTAAGTAAAAACCGATCATTATGGTTCAGGAAGGCCTGTGCGCTTTTGGCGCCGGGGAGGGGAAGCGCTTTGCTGGAGCACGGAGGATTGCTCCAAAGGAAGGCGCTTCATGAAGAAAGCTGAAAAACAGGAGGCGGTGTTTATGGACGCTGAGGAAACCAAGGGAAAGAAGACAAAGAAGGCGCTGGTCGCCATGAGCGGCGGCGTGGACAGCTCCGTGGCAGCCATGCTCATGTGCCGGGAGGGCTATGAGTGCGTGGGAATGACCATGAAGCTGTACGAGAATCAGGACGTGGGACTGAACAAAGGCCATACCTGCTGTGCCCTGGATGACGTGGAGGATGCCAGGAGCGTGGCGGTGCAGCTGGGGATGAAATACTATGTTCTGAATTTTCGGGAGGATTTTTCCCAGAAGGTCATTGACCGCTTTGTGGCCGCCTACGAGAGGGGAGATACGCCCAATCCCTGTATCGACTGTAACCGCTACATGAAATTCTCTGGTCTTTACCAGAGGGCCAGGATGCTGGACTGCCAGTGCATCGTCACTGGGCATTATGCCAGAGTGGAATACCATGAGGGCAGGGGGCGGTGGCTGCTGAAAAAAGCAAAAAACAAGGCGAAGGATCAGTCCTATGTCCTGTACTTTATGACCCAGGAGCAGCTGGCCCACACTCGTTTTCCTCTGGGGGAGTTTGAGACGAAGGAGGAGGTGAGGGCCTTGGCGGATCAATATCACTTCGTCAATGCGAGAAAGCATGACAGCCAGGATATCTGCTTTGTGCCCAATGGCAATTACGGGGATTTTCTGGAGAGGCGGACTGGCAAGACCTACCAGAGGGGGGCGTTTGTGGATCGTTCGGGAAGAGTTCTGGGGGAACACAAGGGGATTATCCGCTACACTGTCGGACAGAGAAGGGGGCTGGGCCTTTCCCTTCCCGCACCTCTGTATGTCTGGGGAAAGGACATGGAAAAAAATCAGGTGATCCTGGCTCCGGAAAAGGAGCTGTTCACCAGTGAGCTGACGGCGGAGGATTTTAACTGGATTGCCTGCCCGCCTCCAAAGGAGCCCATGTCCGTGACAGCCAAGACAAGATACAGTGCCAGGGAGGTTCCGGCAAAGGCACAGGCTCTTCCGGACGGCAGGGTACGGGTGGTCTTTGACGAGCCGGTCCGGGCCGTGACCTCGGGACAGGCTGTGGTGCTTTATCAGGGCGATGTGGTGGCAGGAGGCGGCACCATCTGTCAGGATCGCTGAGGAAGGACCGTCGTTCAGACAGGCCGGCATACCTGAGGTGAAGGAGGCAGGCGGCGGGAAGACGCAGGCATATGAGGGATTCAGATGGCTTTCATGGGTTCTCCTATGTGGCGGCCCAGGAAGCCGGGCGGCTGTGAGGGAAAAGGAAGGAGATCGGCAATGGCGTACAAAATACTGGTGGCAGACGATGACAGACTTCTTCGGGAGCTTTTGACCGATGTTTTGGAGCAGGAGGGCTATGAGGTCCTGGCGGCGGAGGATGGTATCCGGGCGTTGGAATACTTTAAGAACACGCCGGAGCTGTCCCTTGCGATTTTGGACATCCTCATGCCCGGGAGGGACGGGCTGTCCGTTTTGCAGGACATCCACGGGGAGCGGCCGGACCTTCCGGTGATCATGCTCACGGCTCTTGGCTCCTCGGAAAGCGAGCTGGAGGGATTTGAGAGAGGAGCCTGTGATTACGTGGCAAAGCCCTTCCACAGCAAGGTTCTCCTTGCCCGTATTCGGGCAGCCCTGGAGTACAAGACGTTCCAGGAGAAGAGGCAGAAGCTGTGGGTGGAGGGGGATCTGACGGTAAATCGGGATTCCTGCACGGTGCAGGTCTGCGGAAAGGAGGTGGTGCTGACCAACAAGGAGTATCAGCTCTTGGTCTACCTGATGGAAAATCGGAACATCGTCCTTACCAGGAATCAGATATTGGAGCGCATATGGGGGTTCGACTACGAGGGGGATATCCGCACCATCGACACTCACATTAAAATGCTTCGGACAGACCTGGGGGAGTGTGGGAATTATATCCGCACCGTGAGGGGGATCGGCTACTCCTTCCAGAAGGAGGGCTCCTCATGCTGAACTCCCTGCGAAAGAAATACATGCTGGCGGGAAGCCTGCTGATCCTGTCCTTTCTGGTTATCCTGCTGCTGGCCTCCGCATTTTTTAAAAAACAGATGGTGGAGGACTGGAACCGGCAGAAGCTGGAGGTCCTCGCCCAGGATGCGGCGAGGATCCTGAAAAAGCACAGCCTGGAGGAGGCGACTCCCAGGCTGGATACCCTGGCCTTTGAAAATAACGTGTCCATATCCGTGGTGGACGAGCGTTTTCACCTTCTGTCCAGTACCCGGCTGAGAGAAACCAGGCTGGGGACCATCCGAAAAAAGATCCGCAGGCTGATCCGTGAGAATCAGGAGGAGCTGAATAGAACGGGAGTCTTGTTTTACAGCTCCCTGAACGATGAAAGGATGACGTCCTTTGTGCAGGTACAGGTGGTGGAAGGAACGGGCTACGTTATTCTCCGAAGATCCATCCGAGGCTTTAACAGCAGCGTGTACGTGATGCAGAAATGCTTCATCCTGGCGGCGGTGGTCACGGTGGTCATCGGTCTTTTTGTCATGTTTTTTTTGTCGGGGAGGATGGCAAGACCCATTGGGGAGATCAACCGGGTCACCCGGAAGATCGCCAACCTGGATTTTGGGGAGAGGGTACAGATCCGGTCCGGGGATGAGCTGGGGCAGCTGGGGGAGTCCGTGAACGTCATGTCCCGAAGGCTGGAGAAGGCGCTGACGAATCTGCGGCAGGACGTAGAAAACCGGAAAACCCTGGTGCGCAACATGTCCCATGAGCTGAAGACTCCTGCGGCGGTGATCATGGGATACGCAGAAAACATGCCCTACATTGCAGAAAACAACCCCAAGAAGCTGGAGAAATACTGCCAGGTGATCGTCAAGGAGTGTGAGCGCATGGATTCCCTGATCTGTCAGATGCTGGAGGTGTCCGCAAGGGAACTGGGGAATGAGCGGATCCATGTCTCCCGGATCAATCTGGACAGCTTTCGGGAAAGCATCGAGAGAGGCTATGAGGATGAATTTCCCCAGCATGAGGGATGGATCGCCTTTTGCCTGGAGGTGAAGGAGGCGGTGTACGGAGACCGGGAGCTTTTGGAGAGAGCCGTCTACAACCTGGTGAAAAATGCGGTGCGGTATGGAAGGGAGGACGGCTGCATCCAGGTTCATCTATGGCAGCAGAAGGAGAGAACGTACTTTAGCGTCCACAATGAGGGAAGCCAGATCCCCAGGGAGGAGCAGGAGAGGATCTGGGATGTTTTTTACAAGGTGGATACCTCCAGGGAGCGCAGGGAAAACAGCTTTGGAGTGGGACTTTCCATTGTGAAGCAGACGGCAGAGGCTCACGGGGGAGGTGTCTTTGTGAAGAATACGGCAGAGGGAGTGGAGATCGGTTTTTACATCCGAAAAACAGAAAAGACGACATAAATACTCCTTATTTTGCGGAAAAAAATGGCATTTAAAAATGAAATATTACAAAATTATTTCACTAAGATTACACATAGACCTTTCATAATAAAGCAGAATCATGTATCACGAGCTGAGAATTTATAAAAGAAAGGTCTATTTTTATGAAGTATTGTAAGGTCTGCGGATTGCCGGAAACCTATCCCGGCATCCAGTTTGATGAAGAGGGAACCTGTAATTTCTGTCATTTTTACCAGGAGCACAAGGACGCCATCGAAAACAAGGAGTCCAGGAGGCTCATCTTTGAGGAGCAGGTCGCTCTTGCAAAGGCGAAGGCCAAGGAGACGGGCGCTCCCTATGACTGCATCGTGGGCTTCAGCGGCGGGAAGGACAGTACCTACATCATTTGGCAGATGAAAAATACATACGGACTGCGGGTGCTGGCGGTTACCTTCCAGAATGGTTTCCATACGGAGTATGGGCGTACCAACATTGACATTGCCCTGGAAAAGCTGAACGTGGATCATCTGACGGTGCGTATGAAGGAGGACGAGATGCGGAAGGTCTATTCCAAGTGCGTGTCCGTCCTGAAGAATTTCTGCTCCGTTTGTTTCCATTATATGCACTATTACTGTCACCAGCTGGCCGGCCTTTACGGCATTCCCCTGATCGTCAATGGGCGGACCAGGGGCCAGATCCTGCAGTCGGCTTTGCAGGAGAGGGGGATCGAGCCCTTCCAGATCTCCAGGAATTTGCGTCAGTTTGAGTACCAGATGTTTGGTGAGCTGGTGGAGAAGCTGGCAAAGAGGGGAACCACGGATTATCTGGAGGACGTGGAGGTCACGTCTCTTTCCTATTTTGCTTACCATGACGTGTCGGAGGAGGAGACCATGGCGTTTTTGGAGAAGGAGCTGGGATGGATCCGGCCCAAGGACGGCGTTCCCCACGGGGACTGCTGGGCTCATGCCATGGCGGAAAACTTCAGCATCGTCAAGAGGGGCTACCCTGTCCGGACGGGAGAGCTGGCGGTTTTGGTGAGGGGCGGCCAGCTTACCAGAGAAGAGGCGGAGGCCATGCTTCTGGAGGACAGAGAGCGTTATTCAGAGGTGGATCCGGAGCTGTCCAAGAGATTTTATGACCGCATCCGCGTGAAGGGGAAGGGTGCCAAAAAGGAGACTTCTCATGCTCAATAATGTGTTGGATTATCTGGAGAGGGCGGGGGAGGTCCATCCTCAAAAGATCCTGTTTTCAGACCCGGAGGAGGAGATCACGTACCAGGCCTTTATAGAGAAGGCGAAGATCATCGGCACCAGGCTGGCCCAGATGGGAAGAAGGAGGGCTCCGGTGGCCGTTCTCATAGACCGGGATGTGAAGAGCCTGGAGTGCTTTTTTGGAACGGTGTACAGCGGAAACTTTTATGTTCCCATTGGAAAGGCCCTTCCTCCCGCCAGGATCCACAAGATCCTGGAAAGCCTGAAGCCCATGTGTTTTTTGGCAAAGAGGGAGGACAGTGAGTTTCTGAAGGGGCTGGAGCTGGAGGAAGAGGTGCTCTGCCTGGAGGATTTGGAGCAGGGAACCTGGGATCCCCAGCTTTTGGGGGACATTCGCAGGGGGCATATTGACACGGATCCTCTGTATGCCATTTTTACCTCCGGTTCCACCGGTACCCCGAAGGGGGTCGTGGTCTGCCACCGTTCGGTCATTGACCTGGTGGAACAGTTTTCCTCTTGCTTTGGCTACACGCAGGAGGAGGTGTTTGGAAATCAGGCGCCCTTTGATTTTGACGTGTCTGTCAAGGACATCTACGGGACTCTGTGCTGCGGAGGATCCATGGCCATCATCCCCCCGAAGCTGATTTCCTTTCCAAAGCTTCTGATCCCTTACATGAATGAGAAGAAGGTCACCGTCACCATCTGGGCGGTGTCGGCCCTGGCCCTGGTGGCCACCATGAAGGGATTGGAGAAGGGAGCTCCCCGGTATTTGAAGAAGATCATGTTTTCCGGGGAGGTGATGCCTATCAGGGTGCTGAATTATTGGAGAGAAAGGCTGCCCCAGGCCATGTACGTCAATCTCTATGGACCGACGGAGATCACCTGCAACTGCACCTACTACATCCTGGACCGGGAGTTTGCCCCGGGGGAGATTCTTCCCGTAGGACGGGCGTTCCCAAACACGGAGATCCTTCTCCTGAAGGAGGACGACACGCTGGCAGGGGAGGGAGAGACAGGGGAGATCTGTGTCCGAGGAACCTCTCTGGCCCTGGGATATTATAACAACCCGGAGATGACCGGCCGGGCTTTCTGTCAGAATCCTCTGAACACCAGCTATCCGGAGCTGATCTACCGCACGGGGGATCTGGGAACCTACCGGGAAGGACAGCTGTATTTCATTGGCCGAAGGGATTTTCAGATCAAACATATGGGGCACCGCATCGAGCTTGGGGAGATCGAAGGGGCTATGGACAGCCTTTCCTACGTGGAGAGGAGCTGCTGCATCTATGACTCCGAGAAGGAAAAGATCTACCTGTTTTATCAGGCAAAGGAAAACTGCGACAGGGAGATCGCCAGGGATATACAGCGGCTTCTTCCCAAATATATGTGCCCCAACCGCTACGTCTTTTTGGAGCACATGCCCCTGAATAAAAACGGGAAGATGGACCGGGGGTATCTGCGCAGCGAGTATATAAGGACAGGAGGGGTGAGCCGATGATCTATGATAAAATCGTGCTGCTGGGCACCGGGAAGCTGTTCCTTAACTGTCTATCCTATGTGGATGGACTGCATGTCCCTTATGAGGGGTATGAGATGAGCACCCCTCCCTCTAAGATCACGCTGGCCCAGGCGAAGAACAAGGGGCTTTGCTGCTGCTCCATGAGCAAGGCGCTTCTTTTTCAGAAGCTGAGCCAGGAGCGCTCCAGGATCCTTTTGCTCAGCGTCATCAATCCGGCCATCCTGCCGGAATGGATGATGAAGATGGAAAACATTGTGGCCATCAACTGCCATCAGGCGCTTTTGCCTAAGTATAAGGGACGAAATGCGGAATGCTGGGCCATTTACGAGGGAGAAGAAAAAAGCGGCATCACCTGGCACAGGATGGACGCAGGGGTGGACACGGGGGAGATCTTGATCCAGAAGGAGGTTCCCATAACGGAGACTACCACCGCCTACAGTCTGTTCCGGCAGCAGCTGGGAGCCGCCTACGAGGCGTTTTTGGAGTTTATGCCAAAGGTTCTGGCAGGGGAGGAGACCTACCATCCCCAGCCTAAGCTGGAGGAGGAATCCTTTCATTATTCCTGGGAGGCGCCGGAAGCCGGGCGCATGGATCCCCGCTGGAGCCAGGAGCGCATCAGCCGTCTTCTTCGGGCGACAGATTACGGTATTTTAAAGGTCATGAAGCGTCCCGTCCTCGTTATGGAAGGACAGGAATATGGGTTTCAGTCCTACAAGATCCTCCGGCGGGAGGAGGCGGGGGAGGATCTCTGCCGCTTTGACGGGAACAGGATCGTGATCGAGAAAAAAGAGTATCAATTCATTTTAGAAAAGTGGGAGGCATTGAACAAAAATGAGAGATGAATTAATGAACATTTTAAAGGGGCTTCGCCCGGAGGTGGATTTTGAGGGTGAGGATAAGCTGATCGACGACGGGATCCTGGATTCCTTTGACCTGGTGTCTCTGCTGGGAGAGATCAACGACTGCTTCGACGTGGAGGTATCCTTTGACGATATCGAGCCGGAGAACTTTAATTCTGTGGAGGCGATGACTGCCCTGATCCAGAGGCTGAAAGAGGAAGAATAGGATGTCGGTGAATCAGCTGGCCTTTCTGATCTTGGTTTTCGGCTCCCTGTTTCTCTATTATTTGGCGCCGAAAAAGTATCAGTGGGCTGTTCTTTTGGCGATCAGCCTTCTCTTTTACCGGCTGATGGGGGTGAGGTGCTTTCTCTACGTGCTGCTCACCAGCCTTTCCCTGACTCTGGGGACAAGGAAGATGCAGTCCCTTTCCGACGGGCTGGATGCCCAGCTGGAAAAGGAGAAAGGCCTGACAAGGAAAGAGAAAAAAGAAAAAAAGGAACTGGTCAAGAGCCGGAAGCGGAGATGGCTGGTGGGGATCCTGGTGGTGAACCTGGGGCTTCTGATCGTTCTGAAATATGGGAATTTTCTGATAGCCAACATCAATGGGCTGCTGGGGATGGTTGGGATTGATCCTCTGAACAGGCTGGGGATCGCAGCGCCCCTGGGCATTTCTTACTATACCCTCCAGTCCATCGGCTACGGGCTGGAGGTCTATAAGGGCAAGGTGCAGGCGGAAAAAAATCCTCTCAAGGTGCTTTTGTTCGTCACCTACTATCCCCAGATGACCCAGGGGCCCATCGGGCGGTACCCGGATCTGGCGCCTCAGCTGTTTTCGGGTCATCGGTTTGAATACCAAAATTTGGCCAAGGGCTGCGAGCTGATCCTGTGGGGCCTGTTTAAAAAGGCGGTGATCGCCGACAATATGAGGCCTCTGGTCAAAAACATCTTTGGCAATTATGACCAATATGGCGGTATGACCCTGCTGCTGGGTTGCGTCTATATGGCGGTCCAGATGTATGCGGATTTTTCCGGCTATTCGGATCTGGTGATCGGGATCTCCAGGCTGTATGGAATCCAGATGATGGAGAACTTCAGGAGGCCCTTCTTTTCCCTGTCTCTTGGAGAATACTGGCGCAGGTGGCATATTTCCCTGAGCTCCTGGTTTCGGGACTACGTTTTTTACCCGGCCTCCATCTCCAAGGGAGCGCTGCGGTTCGGGCGGTTTGGACAGCGGCATTTTTCTCCCAGGATCAAGAAGGTGTTTCCGGTGGTTTACGCCATGTCCATTGTGTGGTTCTGTACCGGACTGTGGCATGACGCAAGCTGGCGGTACATATTGTGGGGCGTGGCAAACGGAGTGATTTTGATCGCCGGGGTGCTTTTGGAGCCTCAGTTTACCTGGATCAAGAAAAAGCTGCACATCAATGAAGAGGCCTGGTGGTGGAAGGGGTTCTGCATCCTGCGCACCTTCCTGATCGTCGCCCTCTTAAAGGTGTTCCCGGGAGCGGGGACCACGGGACAGAGCCTGGATATTGCCAGGCGGATCCTGCTGGATTTTAACTTTTCCCTGTCCCGGAGCGCCCTGCTTCCGCAGATGAGGCTGTACACCGTGATCTATGTCTGCGCCGGCCTTCTGATCCTTTTCTTTGTCAGCCTCATCCAGGAGAGGAAGGGCTCGATGAGCCTGTGGCTGGCAGAGCGCCCGGCGGCGCTGAAATGGGCTTTTTATCTGCTGCTGCTCTTCATGCTGATGTACATGGGAAAATATGATTCTTTGGCGGGAGGGTTTGAGTATGCGCAGTTTTAGGAAGATCCTGATTCACGCTCTGGTGGTGGTGCTGTTTCTCTGGGGGATCAATGGGATCGGAGAGTTTCTTTATGAGCCGGTCAGGGACAACATCCTGGTGACCAGCGAGGAGCTGAAGGACAGGGAAGGGACCATCGAAACCCTGGCCATGGGAACCTCTCTCATGCACTGCGGGATGGATATCAACGTGCTGAACAAGGAGCTGGACACCGTGGGGTTTAACGTGGCAACCTCCGCCCAGGCAGTATCCGGCACCTACTACATCCTGAAGGAGCAATTAAAGAGAAACCCCATCCAGCGGGTATTTTTGGGGCTGGGCGTCAACAGCTTCATGTCTGATACGGAGAACCGCAGCACCTCCGCAAAGACCCGGGTGCTGAAGCTTCTGGAATCGCCGTTGACGGAGCTGCGGTATCTGATGGACGTGGCGGAGCCCAGTGAGCTGGAGTCTCTTCTGTTCCGCCCGGTGAGAACGAAAAATGTTTTTAGTGTGAGACTTGTAAAAAACAATGTGAAATATAAGCTCTCCGACGATTTCAAAAATCGGGTTGGCCACAGGTCATCGCCCTATACTTACTTCGGGATGGGCTATGAGAGCAACGATAAGGTTTATGACGGCACCCCGGAAAAGCCCAGGTCCAACAATGTGTGGCGCAGGGGAAGGATCCTGGAGGAGAACATCACTTATATGAAGAAGATGGGGGAGCTCTGCAGGAAAAATGGCGTGGAGCTGAACCTTGTGATCTTCCCTCATTGCCAGTCCTACTCCGCACAGCAGGGAGATCTGGAGGATATGGACGTTTACCTGGAGGAGCTGGCAGAGGAGCTGGGGGCTGGACTTTACAATTATAATTATACCAGCCGCCCGGATATTTATGAGTATCTGCCCGATGAGCTTTACATGGACAGAAAGCATCTGAACCAGAGGGGAGCGGCGGTTTTTGCCCGTCTTCTGGCGGAGGATTACAAAAAAGCCGGATGAGGTTCTGTCCTCTTCCGGTAAAGAAAGCGGGGGACGCCTGCAAACCCCATCAGGCTTCGGCTCATGGAGGGCCGCCTGGGGTCAGGAGCCGGGGCTTGTCCATTTAGATGGACGGTGTTGGCCGGTGTCCGGTCCGAATAAAAAAGCAAGCCGTGTTCCGGCTTGTTTTTTTTGCCCGGATATGCTAAAGTATACCATGGATTGCAATGAATTTTTGACTGCCGAGGCATCTTAGTCCGTGGCAGTCCCCAAAAAAACGGAATCAGGAAAGAGGTGACACAATGGTCGAATTGGATCAGTTCAAGAGCATTCTTGCAAGCTATACAGAACCATTAGTGGAAGTGAGGGATTCACTTTGACCTGGCTAACAAAGAGCAAAGGGCAGAGGAATTAGAGCGGGAGATGGAAGCCCCGGACTTCTGGGACGATGCGGAGGCCTCCCAGAAGAAAATGAAAGAGCTGAAGAGCATGAAGGACGACATGGAGACCTACCACAGCCTGGTGAGCCAGATGGAGGACATGGAGACCATGATCGAGATGGGTTATGAGGAGAACGACCCCTCTGTGATCCCGGAGATCCAGGAGATGCTGGAGGAGTTTCAGGCCAGCTTCGACGCCATCCGGGTGAAGACTCTCCTTTCCGGAGAGTATGACGGGGAAAACGCCATCCTCAAGCTCAATGCAGGTGCCGGCGGCACGGAGGCCTGCGATTGGTGCGGTATGCTTTACCGGATGTTTACCCGGTGGGCGGAGAGGAGAGGTTTCTCTCTGGAGGTGCTGGATTATCTGGACGGGGACGAGGCGGGTGTCAAATCCGTGACCTTCCAGGTGAACGGGGAAAATGCCTACGGTCTTCTGAAGTCCGAGAAGGGCGTCCACCGTCTGGTGCGTATTTCCCCCTTCAATGCGGCGGGAAAACGGCAGACCTCCTTTGTGTCCTGTGACGTGATGCCGGACATTGAGAAGGATTTGGACGTGGAGATCAACGACGAGGACATCCGTATCGATACCTATCGAAGCAGCGGCGCCGGCGGTCAGCACATCAACAAGACCTCCTCGGCGATCCGTATCACCCACTTCCCCACGGGGATCGTGGTGCAGTGCCAGAACGAGCGCTCCCAGCATATGAACAAGGACAAGGCCATGCAGATGCTGAAGGCGAAGCTGTACCTTCTGAAGCAGCAGGAGGCGGAGGAGAAGCTCTCTGGTATCCGGGGCGAGGTGACGGACATCGGATGGGGGAACCAGATCCGTTCTTATGTGATGCAGCCCTACACCATGGTCAAGGATCATCGAACCAGCGAGGAGACGGGGAACGTGGATGCTGTTTTGGACGGCTCCATCGATCCTTTCATCAATGCCTACCTGAAGTGGATTGCCCTGGGCCGGAAGGCGGGGGAGGCTGCCGACGGCTGACAACCGGTTTTCCCCGGCCTTGCAGAGGCCGGGGAAAGGGCGGCAGGCATGACAAAAATCTTGCAGACGGCTGATTTTTGTGCTAAGATATCCCTGATAAAAAAACAAATGTCTTTATCATACGGACAAGGGGATTGACATGCAAAGATCAGCAGAAAAAAAGAAGCATTACGTGGTGAGAGAGCGGGCGGTGCCCGAGGTGCTCCTGAAGGTTGTGGAGGCCAAGCGTCTGCTGGACTCCGGGCGGGCGGATACCGTTCAGGAGGCAGCAGAGCAGACGGGCATCAGCCGCAGCTCTTTCTATAAATATAAAGACGATATTTTTCCCTTCCACGAGGAGGCGAAGGGGAAGACTATCACCTTTATCATCCAGATGGATGATGAGCCGGGGATCCTGTCCAATGTACTCCAAAAAATTGCAGGTTACCACGGAAACATCCTTACCATCCACCAGAGCATCCCCATCAACGGTGTGGCGACACTGACCCTGAGCGTGGATATTCTTCCTGGAAAGGGCGATGCGGAAGCCATGGTGGAGGATATCGAGCAGATGGAGGGTATCCACTATCTGAAAATCTTGGGCAGGGAGTAGAGCGAATGATCGATATTGCAGTGTTAGGCTACGGCACCGTGGGCAGCGGTGTCGTCGAGGTGATAAATACCAATCATAAGTATATCAACAAGCGGGCTGGAGAGGAGATCAACATCAAGTATGTGCTGGACCTGAAGGACTTTCCCGGAGATCCGGTGCAGGAGGTGCTGATCCATGATTACGAGACCATCATCAACGATCCCGACGTGAAGATCGTGGTGGAGGTGATGGGCGGGATCGAGCCTGCTTATACTTTTGTCAGGAGGGCGCTGATCCAGGGGAAGAGCGTCTGCACCTCCAACAAGGCCCTGGTGGCCAAGCACGGTTCCGAGCTGATGCGTCTGGCGGAGGAGAGGAACCTGAACTTTTTGTTCGAGGCCAGCTGCGGCGGCGGGATCCCCATTATCCGGGCCCTAAATTCCTGCCTGACCGCCGATGAGATCGACGAGATCACGGGGATACTCAACGGTACCACCAATTATATGCTTTACCGGATGGGGACGGAGGGCTGCGAGTTCGGGTGCGTTCTGAAGGAGGCGCAGTCCATGGGCTATGCGGAGGCGGATCCCACGGCGGACGTGGAAGGCTATGACGCCTGCCGCAAGATCGCCATCCTTTCCTCCCTGGCCTACGGAAGCTTCCTCAATTATCAGGAGATCCCTACGGAGGGGATCACCGACCTGACGCCGGAGGACATGGAATACGCCAAGAAGATGGGGATGTCCATCAAGCTGCTGGCGACCAGCCGTAAGGTGGATGATGAATCCTTTTTTGCCATTGTGGCGCCCTTCCTGGTGGGGCAAAACAACCCGCTGTACAGCGTGAACGACGTGTTCAACGGGATTTTTATCCACGGAAACGTGCTGGGGGACGCCATGTTTTACGGCAGCGGCGCCGGCAAGCTTCCCACCGCCAGTGCGGTGGTGGCGGACGTGGTGGATGCGGCCAGGCATTTGAAGCGCACCATTATGACAAGCTGGAGCAGCCATCCCCTGAAGCTGGTGGAGCCGGAGATGGTAAAAGGACGCTTTTTCGTCCGGGTAAAGGATCAGGTGACGCCGGCCCTTTCTGAGGAGATCTTCGGACGTCTTCAGATCATGGTGAAGGTGGACGGGCTGGACGGGGAGTATGGCTTTATCACCTCCGTCATGACTCAGGGAGAGTTCTCAAGAAAGGCCAAGTCGCTGGGATCCAGGCTGCTTTCCGTGATTCGGGTGAAAAGCTGAGAAGAGAAGCGGGCATACAGATAACACAGCAGTGGGAGGAGCTTATGAAATATGTGGTAATTCTGGGCGATGGGATGGCGGACTGGCCGCTGGAGGAGCTGGCGGGCAGTACGCCTCTTTCCTATGCAAAAACGCCCACAATGGACAGCCTGGCCAGGCTGTCGGAGATCGGCATGGTGGACACCATCCCCAAGGGGATGGCTCCCGGCAGCGACACGGCCAATCTTTCCGTACTGGGATATGATCCCAGAAAATATTATACCGGCCGTTCGCCTCTGGAGGCCCTGAGCATTGGGGTCCAGATGAAGGACACGGACGTGGTCTACCGGTGCAACATTGTCACCCTCACCGAGGAGGAGGGCCTGTCCTATGAGGAGCAGACCATCGTGGACCACAGCTCGGACGAGATCAGCACCAAGGAGGCGGACATCCTTCTGCGGGACGTCTGCAGGGAGCTGGAAAGCGAGACCTACCGATTTTATGGGGGCACCAGCTACCGCCATTGCATGGTGTGGGATCATGGACAGATCCTGGAGCTGACCCCGCCCCACGACATACTGGCCAAAACCGTCGGGGAGTTTCTTCCCAGGGAGAAGGATTTGCTTTTCATGCAGAAGAGGAGCTATGAGATCCTGAAGAACCATCCCATCAACCTGGAACGAAAAAAGAAGGGACTGAACCCGGCCAACAGCTTCTGGTTCTGGGGAGCGGGCACGAGGCCGGCCCTGGATTCCTTCCAGGAGATGTACCACAAGAGGGGGGCCATGGTCTCTGCCGTGGACCTGATGAAGGGGATCGCCGCAGGGGCCGGTATGGACCGGATCCCGGTAGATGGCGCAAACGGCGGCCTTCACACCAACTACGAGGGGAAGGCCGAGGCTGCGGTGAGGGCCCTGACTCAGCAGGATTATGATTTTGTCTACGTCCATGTGGAGGCTCCGGACGAGATGGGACATCAGGGCAGCGTGGAGAAAAAGGTGCAGTCCATCCAGTATCTGGATGACCGTCTGATCCGCCTGGTAAAGGAAGGCCTGGATGAGGCGGGGGTGGATTACCGGATGCTGATCCTTCCAGATCATCCGACTCCCATCAAGGTCCGCACCCACGTGGCAGAGCCGGTGCCCTACCTGCTGTATGACAGCACGGCCCACTGGAGCCGCAGCTGGAGATACAATGAAAAGGAAGCCGTGGATGGGGGCATTCGGATCTCCCGTGGATGGGAGCTGATGGACTACCTGTTTTCAAAGTGAGACGCGGGTGGGGATCCGGCAGGGCCGGTCTCCTGCCCCGCCTGCGGTGAGGGGGATGGACAGCCCCCAGATCCTGCGGCCGCAGGCGATTTTCATGGATCTGCCCATGGGGCCCTTCCGCTGGCGGAGGGGCTGCGGGGGAGGGTTCGGGAGGTATATGGAAAAATGTTGATCGTAAAAAAGTTTGGCGGTACCTCTGTCGCAGATAAGGAGCGGATCTTCCGGGTGGCGGAGCGCTGTATCGAGGATTACAAAAAAGGAAATGACGTGGTGGTGGTCCTCTCTGCCATGGGGAAATACACGGATGAGCTCATCGACATGGCCCGGAGCATCCACGAGAAGCCGCCCAAAAGGGAGATGGATATGCTCTTTACCATCGGAGAGCAGATGTCCGTGGCTCTCATGGCCATGGCTATGGACAAGCTGGGGACGCCGGCGATCTCCCTCAACGGGTTTCAGGTGACCATGCATACCACCAGCAATCACGGAAACGCAAGGCTGAAAAGGATCGACACGGAGAGGATCCGCCGGGAGCTGGAAGGCAGGCGGATCGTCATCGTGACCGGCTTCCAGGGAGTGGATAAGTACGACGACTATACCACCCTCGGCAGGGGCGGCTCCGACACCACGGCGGTGGCCCTGGCGGCAGCCCTCCATGCGGACGCCTGTGAGATCTTTACCGACGTGGACGGGGTGTACACGGCGGATCCCCGGAAGGTGCCCGGTGCGAGAAAGCTGAAGGAGATCACCTACGACGAGATGCTGGATCTGGCCACCCTGGGAGCCGGCGTCCTGCACAACCGCTCCGTGGAAATGGCCAAGAAATACGGGGTGCCCCTGGTGGTGCGCTCCAGCTTGAATGACAGTGAAGGAACCGTGGTAAAGGAGGCAGTTAGCGTGGAGAGAATGCTCATCAGCGGCGTGGCCCTGGACACAGAGGCCGTCCGCATTGCGGTGATCGGGCTTAAGGACGTACCTGGAATGGCCTTTAAGCTGTTTGACACCCTTGCAAAAAAGAATATCAACGTGGACGTGATCCTGCAGTCCATCGGGCGGGCAGGGACGAAGGACATTTCCTTCACGGTCCACAAGGATGATCTGGAGGATGCCGTGGCCACGCTGGAGGACAACCGTGTCCGTCTGGGCTATAAGGAGCTTCATTCCGAGCGCAATATCGCAAAGCTCTCCATCGTGGGGGCGGGGATGATGAGCAACCCGGGGGTTGCGGCAAAGATGTTTGAGAGCCTGTTCAACGAAGGGGTCAACATCAACATGATCTCCACGTCGGAGATCCGGGTGACGGTGCTGATTGATGAGAAGGATGGGCTCCGGGCCATGAATGCGGTTCATGACGCTTTCGGACTTTCTGACTGAAAATTTTGGGAGGAGACGATATGAGCGAGTTTGTTTTAAGCTGCTGCTCTACGGCAGATCTTACAAAGGCACATTTTGAAGAGCGGAGGATTTCCTATATCTGTTTCCACTACCAGCTTGACGGAAAGCAATACATGGATGACCTGGGGGAGTCCATGCCCTTTGAGACCTTTTACAGGGCCATGGCGGCGGGGGCGGAGACAAAGACCTCCCAGGTCAACGCAGAAGAATTTACCAGTTATTTTGAAGGCTTTTTGGAGAGAGGGCTGGACGTGCTGCACGTCTGTCTTTCCTCCGGGATCTCCGGCGTGATCAATTCCGCCCAGATCGCAAAGCAGGAGCTTGAGGAGCGTTATCCTGACAGAAAGCTTTTGATCGTGGATTCTCTGGGGGCTTCCTCTGGATACGGTCTTTTGATGGATCGTCTGGCGGATCTGCGGGACGAGGGCAGGACGATCCAGGAGGTTTACCAGTGGGCGGAGGAGCACAAGCTGAATCTGAATCACTGGTTTTTTTCTACGGATCTGACATTTTACATCAAGGGAGGCAGGATCTCCAAGACCTCCGGCTTTATCGGCGGTATGCTGAACATCTGTCCCCTTCTGAACATGGACGATCGGGGGAAGCTGATTCCCCGTTATAAGATCCGTACCAAGAAGAGGGTGATCCGGGCCATCGTGGACAAGATGGAGGAGTGGGCCCAGGACGGCCTGGACTATTCTGGGAAATGCTATATCTCCCAGTCCGGCTGCAGGGAGGACGCCAAGGAGGTGGCAAGGCTGGTGGAGGAGCGCTTCCCCAGACTTTTGGGGAAGGTGGAGATCTACTATGTGGGGACCACCATCGGCAGCCACACCGGTCCCGGCACCGTGGCCCTGTTTTTCTGGGGAAAAGAGAGAGTGCGGTGAGAGTAGGGTAAAGGAAGAAGGAGAGACGAGGGCATATGAGACGAAGCTCAGGTGAACTAAAAAGACAGGCGAAAAGGAATCTGAAGGGAAGGTACGGGACGGTGATCCTGGGGATCCTGGCGGTATCCGCCTTCCACGGTGCGGGAAGTATGCTGACGTCCGTTCTTTTCCCGGGGGAGGGAACGATGAATCTGGTGACCGGACAGCTGTTTCAGTTTATCCTCTCCCTGGTGGGAGGGATCCTGTCCGCCGGATGCAGCTATATGCTCCTGAATATTTCAAGGGGGAACCCTTATTCCCTGCAGGATCTGCTTTACTTTTTCCGGCACCATCCAGACCGGGTGATTGTGGCCGGATTCGTTCTGGGGATCATCAATACCCTGGCCAGCATCCCTTACTACTATGTGAGTTACACCATGGAGATGGGGGTGACCCTGGAAGAGCAGATGGCCTGGATGACCACCACCACGGCCCTGCTGATGCTCTCCACGGTCCTGACCCTGATCCTGACCATTCCCTTTTCCATGACCTACTTCTGTATGGCTGATGATCTGGAGCTGACGGGGATCCAGGGACTGAAGGAGAGCTGCCGCATGATGCGGGGGAGCCTGCTCCGCTATTTTGGGCTGGAGATCAGCTTTATTCCTCTTCTGTTCCTGTCCGCATTTACCCTGTATCTTGCCCTGCTCTGGATCCTGCCCTATATGGAGATGACTTTTGTGTGCTTTTACAGGGATCTGAGGGGAGAGCTGGATGAGTGGCCGGATCTGCTCCAGGAGCAGCAAAAGCCCTGTGAGGGGCAGGAGCGGGATGATTACAATTCAGAAGCGTGACGGCAGGTGTCCAGGGACTCGCCGCAGGCGGATGAGATGAGCCGGATCTGCAGGGTGGCTGCAAACCTTTGCGCGGCATATATGGAGGGCGCCTGTTATGGGCGCCCTTTGCTTGACAAAGGGGAAAGGCATTTGCTATTGTTACAGAAAAAAGATTTTATGAGGAGAATACACATATGGATATCATACAGGAGATCACCCAGGAACTGGGCGTACAGAAATGGCAGACGGCGGCGGCGGTCCGGCTCATTGACGAGGGGAACACCATCCCCTTTATTTCCCGTTACCGCAAGGAGGCCACTGGCACTTTGGATGACCAGCAGCTTCGCACCCTGCATGAGCGTCTGAATTATCTGAGGAATCTGGAGGAAAAGAAGACGCAGGTGCTGGGCAGCATCAGGGAGCAGGGAAAGCTGACCCAGGAGCTGGAAAAACAAATCCTGGAGGCCAGGACCCTGGTGGTGGTGGAGGATCTCTACCGCCCTTACCGGCCGAAGCGCCGCACCAGGGCGACCATGGCAAAGGAGAAGGGGCTGGAGCCTCTGGCGGGGATCATCCTCCTGCAGAGGACGGAGAAGCCTCTGGAGGAGGAGGCCAAGGCCTTTTTGTCCCAGGAAAAAGAGGTGAGAACCGTGGAGGAGGCCATAGCCGGAGCCTGTGACATCCTGGCGGAGCACATTTCCGATCAGGCGGATCACCGCATCCATATCCGGGAGATGACGGCAAAAAAGGGAAGCGTCAGCTCTGTGGCGAAGGATGAAAAGGTTCAGTCGGTCTACGAGATGTATTACGATTTTGAGGAGCCGGTGAAAAAGCTGGCCGGCCACCGGATCCTGGCGCTGAACCGGGGAGAGAAGGAGAAGATCCTCACCGTGAAGGTGAATGCGCCGGAGGAGGAGATCCTCCGCTATTTGGAGCACCAGGTGATTACCAGGGAAAATCCGGTGACCACCCCGGTTCTCAGGGAGGTGGTCAGCGACAGCTACAAGCGTCTCATAGGCCCGGCCATCGAGCGGGAGATCCGAAGCGACCTGACGGAAAAGGCGGAGGACGGGGCCATCCGGGTCTTTGGAAAAAACCTGGAGCAGCTTTTGATGCAGCCGCCGATCGCAGGACAGGTGGTTCTTGGATGGGATCCGGCTTTTCGTACAGGCTGCAAGCTGGCAGTGGTGGATGCCACGGGGAAGGTTCTTGACACCACGGTGGTTTATCCCACCGCACCTACCACGGAGGCGAAGATCCGGGCTGCAAAGGACAGGGTCAAAGGGCTGATCAAAAAATACCACATCACCCTGATCTCCCTGGGGAACGGGACCGCCTCCAGGGAGTCGGAGCAGGTGATCGTGGAGATGCTCAAGGAGATCCCGGAGGCCCACGTGCAGTACGTGATCACCAACGAGGCCGGGGCTTCCGTGTATTCGGCCAGCAAGCTGGCCACGGAGGAGTTCCCTTCTTTTGACGTGGGACAGAGGAGCGCCGCATCCATTGCCCGGCGGGTGCAGGATCCCCTGGCGGAGCTGGTCAAGATCGATCCGAAGTCCATCGGGGTGGGGCAGTACCAGCATGACATGAATCAGAAGAAGCTGGGCGAGGCTCTTTCCGGCGTGGTGGAGGACAGCGTCAACCGGGTGGGCGTGGATCTAAACACGGCCTCCGCCTCCCTGCTGGAATACGTTTCCGGTATCAGCAAGACCATCGCAAAAAATATTGTGAGCTACCGGGAGGAGAACGGCCGGTTCACAAGCCGCAGGGAGCTTTTAAAGGTGGCGAAGCTGGGGCCAAAGGCCTTTGAGCAGTGCGCAGGGTTTATGCGCATCACTGGAGGGAAAAACCCGCTGGATGCCACCAGCGTCCATCCTGAGAGCTATGAGGCGGCGGCCAAGCTGCTGGAAAGGCTGGGCTATACCACCCAGGACATTGCCGAGGGAAAGCTCTCCCGGATCTCCAGGGAGGTGAAGGATTATGGGAAGCTGGCCGGCGAGCTGGAGATCGGAGAGATCACCCTGCGGGACATGGTGAAGGAGCTGGAAAAGCCTGCCAGGGACCCCAGGGATGAGATGCCCCGTCCCATCCTGCGCACGGACGTGCTGGAGATGAAGGACCTGAAGGAGGGAATGATCCTGAAAGGAACCGTGAGAAATGTGATCGACTTCGGCGCTTTTGTGGATATCGGCGTCCACCAGGACGGACTGGTGCACATCTCCCAGATGAGTGAAAAATTCATCAAGCATCCCCTGGAGGCCGTGAGCGTGGGGGATGTGGTGGAGGTCCGGGTTTTGGGGGTGGATCTGAAGAAGAAAAGGATCAGCCTGTCCATGAAAGGGATCCAAGGGTAAGAGAAGGAAGGACTGTGCGGGGAGGCCGGCGTCCGGGAAGGAGAGTGGGAAAAGATGGAGGGATTCAGGGAGCTTTGTGAAGAATATCAGGATCTGATGGTGCTTTTGGCGGCAATCAATGGGGGAACCTTCGCCCTTTTTGCCATGGATAAATACCGGGCGATCCACAAAAAATGGAGGATACCGGAGAAGAAGCTGATGATGTCCGCTGCTCTGGGAGGCGCCCTGGGAGCCTTTTTGGCCATGGTGCTGTTGCATCATAAGACGAGGAAGGCCAGGTTCCGATATGGGGTGCCGGCTCTTCTTGCGGTGCAGGCGGCCCTGCTGGCCGGTGTTCTGGAGGTATCAGGACAAAGGGGAGGCTGCATCCTTCTTGTGGTGCAGGCGGTCCTGCTGGCTGTCAGTGCCGCAAGGAGGGATGGGAGGTAGGATGAAGGGAGATCAGACATTGGAAGAAACGGTACAGGAGGTTACAAAGGAGGTCAGCCGTCTCCAGGCATACGTGGATGAATGTCTGCCCCAGCTTCTGGGCTTCGGCCTGAAGGTGGTGCTGGCCATCGTGGCCTTTTATGTGGGGCGGAGGCTGATCGCCTGGCTTTTGAAGGTGATTCGCCGTTCCATGGAGAGGGCTTCGGTGGACAAGGGGGTGATACAGTTCGTCTCCTCTCTGGGGAAGATCATGCTGTATGCTCTTTTGGTCTTCAACATCGCCACCTATTTTGGGGTGAAGGAGTCCTCTGCGGCCGCCCTCTTGGGAACCGCCGGGGTGACCATCGGGCTTGCCCTCCAGGGAGGCCTGGCAAACCTGGCCGGGGGCGTGATGCTTTTGGTGTTCAAGCCCTTTCAGGTGGGGGATTACATTATCCAGGACGCAGCCCAGGGCTGTGAGGGTACGGTCTGCAGGATCGAGATCTGCTACACCACCCTGCTGTCCGTGGACAACAAGCACATCGTCATTCCCAACGGAACCCTGTCAAACAGCACCATCATCAACGTGACGGCCCGTGACCAGAGAAAGCTGGATATCAAGGTGAGGATCTCCTACGGATCAGACATGAAGAAGGCCGGAGAGATTCTGGAGAGACTTCTTTTGGAGGATCCGGATACGAAGGAGGATCAGGACATGGTGGTCTTTGTGGACGAGCTGGGGGAGAGCGCCGTGGTCATGGGCCTTCGGGCATGGGTTCCCACGGAGAGATATTGGCCGGCCAAATGGCGGCTGAATGCCAGGATCAAGGAGGAATTTGACAGGGAAGGGATCCACATCCCTTACCCTCAGATGGAGGTTCACATCCGAGAATAAAAATAAAAAAGAAAACGAACGCCCTGCTTCAGATTTCTGAAGCGGGGCGTTGGGTGCTTTTGTGGGCGTCCGGCGGAGGCTCAGTCCTCTTTTTTCTCCACAACAATGGAGTCGGCCTCCTCCGCATGGAACACATAGCCGCATTCACAGACAGAATCCTCGACGATCCGTCCCCGGCTGGTGAACACCTCCACCGGCTTCTTGCACTGAGGGCAGATCCTGTCCTCCGGTACCGGCGTTCTGTATTTTGATTCGCATCCCTCTAAAATTGCCATATGAAAACCCTCCGATCTTAAGAAATGGCGGCGTGGTATCCCGCAGCCTCATTATACTATCCTGTGGGGGAAATGGCAAACCCCAAAATCACAGAAAAGAGGGAGGGCATACATATTTTTCGCAAAAAAGCGGACACTATCCAAAAAGGCGGCAGAAGGCCGGGAGCTTCTGACCCTCTGCCGCCGGTGGGTAAGGAGAAATGACCATGGGAAGCTACAGGATCAGGACGGATCTGGCGCTGGAGGCCCGGGAACGCTTCACGGAGGACAACGTGGAGATCCGGGGCGTGGAGCTGCGGGAGGAATACGATGAGGAGAAGGATATCAAGACCACGGTGGTAAAGATCACCACGGAAAACGGGGCAAAGGCCATGGGGCGTCCCCAGGGGACGTACATCACCATCGAGGCTCCCGGGCTTTCCCTGCCCGACGAGGGCTATCATCGGGAGGTTTCCCAGGAGATCGCCCGCCATCTGGAACAGCTGATGGATCTGAAAAAGGAGCGGTCCATCCTGGTGGTGGGGCTGGGAAATCAGGCGATCACGGCGGATTCCCTGGGTCCCCACGTGGTGGAGAATCTTAGGATGACCAGGCACGTCATCCGGGAATATGGCCTGAAGGGGCTGGGGGAGGAGATCCTGCACAGGACAAGTGGGATCATTCCCGGCGTGATGGCTCAGACGGGGATGGAGACCTGGGAGATCGTCCGGGGCGTGGCGGAGGAGACAAAGCCGGACGTGGTCATCGCGGTGGACGCATTGGCGGCAAGGAGCACCAGACGGCTGAACCGCACCATCCAGATCACGGACACGGGGATCCATCCCGGCTCCGGGGTGGGAAATCACAGGGTCGGTCTGACGGAGGAAAATCTGGGGGCGAAGGTGATCGGGATCGGCGTCCCCACGGTGGTGGATGCGGCCACCATCGTCTATGACGCCATGTCCCATCTGCTGGAGACCCTGGAGGAGACGGAGCAGAAGGAGTTTTTGGAGGAGATCATCTCTCCCCATCTTCACAGCATGTTCGTGACGCCAAAGGACGTGGACGAGACGGTAAAGTATCTAAGCTTCACCATCTCGGAGGGCCTGAACATGGCTTTTTCCAGGGAGGGATAAAGGGCCTTCTTCTTTGTTCTGGAAAAAGAAGGGGCAGAGAGGGGGAGCTCCCGCATAAATGGGACCGATCGGTCATAGGATATCCTTATAGAGGTGATCGCGTGACGAGATTCCAGAAGGGGTTCTGTGTGATACTGTGTCTGGCATTTTTCGGGGTTCTGGCAGTCATGCCGGAGCCCTTTTTCCAATGGGGAAATGTGTACAGGCAGTTTCCTCTGTACCTCTTTTTGGAGGAAAAAAGGGAGAGCGCCCTTCTGGGAGGAGATGAGGAGACCCGGGAGCTTTTGGCAAAAAGCAGCGGGGAGTATCTGGGACGGCTGGCGGCGGCGGAAAACAGGGAGGAGCCTTCTCTTTCCGCATGGGGGCAGGAGGATGTTCCTCAAATGTCAGAGACGGCGGCCGTGCAGCCCTTTGGGGAGGGAGGCATCCTTGCCTCCCAGTCCCCCGGGCCGGTTCAGCCCCCCGCACCGTCCCAGTCCTCCATGCCGGCTCAGTCCCCCGTGCCGGCCCAGGAGCCCCGAATGGCCCAGGAGGCATCCGCCCCCGCAAGTCCCCAGCCTGTACAGACTCTTTCCAGGGAAATGCTGGCGGACCGGGATCATGTTTTGGAAAGCTTCTTCGTGGTGGATCAAAGCACCTCGGCGGAGGCGGCTCCCATTGACGCTCTGAAATTTTTGGATCAGGACATGACCCTTTCGGGGGATGCCTCCGCACCTCAGATCCTGATTTATCACAGCCATTCCCAGGAGGCCTTTGCCGATTCCAGGGAGGGAAAACGGTCGGATACGGTGGTGGGAGTGGGGGACCACCTTACCAGGATTTTGAGGAACACCTACGGCTACAACGTCCTGCACGTGTCCAGGATCTTTGACGTGGTGGAAGGGGAGACGGACCGCAGCCAGGCCTACGATCATGCCAGGGCTTATGTGGAAAGAATGCTGAAAAAATATCCCTCCATCCAGGTGCTGATCGACCTTCACAGGGACGGGGTGGAGGAGGGACGGCGCCTGGTGACGGAGATCGACGGCAAGCCCACGGCTCAGATCATGTTTTACAATGGGCTTTCCTACACCAACACCCAGGGGGAGGTGGCCTATCTGCCAAACCCCTACATAGAAGAGAACCTTGCCTTTTCCTTCCAGCTGGAATGCCAGGCGGCCATGTACTACCCGGGGTTTTCCCGGTGCATTTATCTGGCGGGGCTGCGGTACAATCTTCATCTCAGGCCCAGGGCCCTCCTTTTGGAGGCGGGGGCCCAGACAAACACGGTCCAGGAGGTAAAAAATGCCATGGAACCCTTTGCCTTCCTTCTGGATCAGGTTTTAAAAGGAAGTGACAAACCGGGGTAAGGTATGCTATACTGAACAGCAGACGGCAGCCCTTTCGGAAGAAAGGGCGCAAAAGCAGACGAAAGAAAGAGGAGGAGCTTCTGGAAGATGATTGACCAGAATAAAATTCGTAATTTCTGTATCATCGCACACATCGATCATGGCAAATCCACCTTGGCGGACCGGATCATTGAGCACACCGGGCTTTTGACCGAGAGGGAGATGCAGTCTCAGATCCTGGACAACATGGATCTGGAGCGTGAGAGGGGCATTACCATCAAGTCCCAGGCTGTGCGTATTGTATATAAGGCAAAGGATGGCCAGGAATATATTTTTAACCTGATCGACACACCGGGACACGTGGATTTCAACTACGAGGTTTCCCGCAGCCTTGCTGCCTGCGATGGGGCGATCCTGGTGGTGGATGCGGCCCAGGGCATCGAGGCCCAGACCTTGGCAAATGTTTACATGGCCCTGGATCATGACCTGGAGGTGATCCCGGTGATCAACAAGATCGATCTTCCCAGTGCGGAGCCGGAGAGGGTGATCGGGGAGATCGAGGATGTGATCGGACTGGAGGCCCAGGATTCCCCCCGGATCTCCGCCAAGACCGGGCTTAACATCGACCAGGTGCTGGAGAGCGTGGTGGAGAAGATCCCGGCTCCCCAGGGAGATGCGGATGCCCCCCTGAAGGCTCTGATCTTTGACTCGGTGTACGATCCCTACAAGGGAGTTATCGTGTTCTGCCGCCTGATGGACGGAAGGGTACAAAAGGGCACGGTCATCCGCATGATGGCCACTGGATTTACCGCGGAGGTGGTGGAGGTGGGCTATTTCGGCCCGGGCCAGTTCATCCCCTGCCAGGAGCTGACGGCAGGCATGGTGGGCTATATCACTGCCAGCATCAAAAACGTCCGGGACACTCGGGTGGGAGACACGGTGACCGATGATAAGCGTCCCTGCCAGGAGGCCCTGCCCGGCTACAAGAAGGTCAATCCCATGGTCTACTGCGGCCTGTATCCGGCGGACGGCGCCAAGTACGGGGATCTGCGGGACGCCCTGGAAAAGCTTCAGCTGAACGATGCGTCCCTGTTTTATGAGCCGGAGACCTCCGTGGCCCTGGGCTTTGGCTTTCGCTGCGGCTTCCTCGGCCTGCTCCATCTGGAGATCATCCAGGAGAGGCTGGAGAGGGAGTACGGGCTGGATCTGGTGACCACGGCCCCCAGCGTGATCTACAAGGTCTATAAGACCAACGGGGAGGTGATCGACCTGACAAACCCCACCAACCTTCCCGATCCCTCGGAGATCGATTACATGGAGGAGCCCATGGTGGATGCGGAGATCATGGTGACGACGGAGTTTATCGGCCCCATCATGGATCTTTGCCAGGAAAGGAGAGGACAGTACGGGGGGATGGAGTACATGGAGGAGACCAGAGCTCTTGTGAAGTACAGGCTGCCCCTGAACGAGATCATCTACGATTTCTTTGACGCCCTGAAATCCAGGTCCAGAGGCTATGCCTCCCTGGATTATGAGCTCTGCGGCTACCAGCGCAGCGAGCTGGTGAAGCTGGATATTCTGGTGAACAAGGAGGAGGTGGACGCCCTGTCCTTCATCGTGCACGGGGAAACGGCCTACGAGAGAGGGCGGCGGATGTGCGAGAAGCTGAAGGAAGAGATCCCTCGGCAGCTTTTTGAGATTCCCATCCAGGCGGCCATTGGCAGCAAGATCATTGCCAGAGAGACGGTGAAGGCCATGCGGAAGGACGTTCTGGCAAAATGCTACGGCGGAGACATCACCCGAAAGAAGAAGCTGCTGGAAAAGCAGAAGGAGGGCAAGAAGCGGATGCGCCAGGTGGGAAACGTGGAGATCCCCCAGAAGGCCTTTATGAGTGTGTTAAAGCTGGATGATAAATAAGCGGCGGGCATGGAGATCCCGGCTTTCCATGACGGCCTCGTCGTGCGGGCCGCTGGGTTCCATGGGAGGAAAAAACCATGAAGGATAAGATGATAAGAGAAGGAACGAGGCTTTTTCGGTTATGGAAGAGGAGCCTGAGAAAGGACAGGGACAGGTGGATCAAGGGAGCGCTTTTGGCAGTCCTTCTGCTGGGGATCCTGCTCCTTGTGAGGGGCTGTGCCTGCGGGAGCAAGAAGCCCAGGGAGGTGGACGAGGCCTCTCAGGGAGTGATGACCATTACCGTCGCACCGTCCCCCACCCCCACGGAGGCTCCCCGTCAGGTGGACAGCTCCGCTGTGGCATCCAGCGGAAACGTGACCATGGTCAATGAATATCTGGTGCAGAAAAACAGCAGTGGAGGCCAGAGCCCTTCCGGGACGGAGGCCGGGGAGGATGCCCCCCTGCCGGAGGACGCAGAGGATACAGGAGACACGGAGGATACAGAGGACACAGATGGTGAGGAGCACCAGGAGTAGCGGGCAGACAGGGGAGGCTTGGGAAAAGGCTCCCCGTCTGCCGTGGTAGGTGCCGGGAAAGGAGAGATCGTGGAGCTTTACGTCCATATTCCCTTTTGTGTAAAAAAATGTGATTATTGTGATTTCCTCTCGGGACCTGCGTCCAGGGAGGCACAGGAAGCGTACGTGCAGGCCCTTGTGAGAGAGATTTCTCTTGCAGGGGCCGCTGTCAGGGAACCGATCACCACCGTTTTCATAGGAGGCGGCACGCCCTCCCTTCTGCGTCCGGAACAGATGGGGCGGATCCTGGAGCAGATGGGAGCCTCCTTTTCTCTTGTGGAGGAGGGGGAGGTCACCCTGGAGGCGAACCCGGGAACCCTGACGAAGGAGAAGCTGGCCCTTTACAGAAGGCTGGGAGTCAACCGCCTCAGCCTGGGACTTCAGTCCCCGGAAGAGGAGGAGCTGCGCCTTCTGGGGCGGATCCATACCTTCCGCCAGTTTTTGGACAGCTTTTGGATGGCGCGGGAGGCCGGATTTTCCAACATCAACGTGGATTTGATGGGAGCCCTTCCCCGCCAGAGCCGGGAGGGGTGGAGGAAGAATCTGAGGACCGTGGCCCGGCTTGCCCCGGAGCACATTTCCGCCTACAGCCTGATGGTGGAGGAGGGCACTCCCTTTTATGAGCGGGAGCTGGAGCTGCCTGATGAGGACACGGAATACGGGATGTATGAGGACACGGCGGAGGTTTTGGGAGAATACGGCTATCGCCAGTACGAGATCTCCAACTACGCCCTTCCTGGCAGGGAGTGTGAGCACAACATAGGCTATTGGCGGCGGACGCCTTATCTGGGGCTGGGGCTGGGAGCGGCCTCCCTTGTGGGAAACCTGCGTTTTTCCAACACAAGGGACCAGGGGGAATACCTTAGAAAAAGCCGGGAGGAGGGCTTCCCCGAGAGCATCCGCCAGGAGAGGACGCTTCTTTCTCCTTCCGACCAGATGGCGGAGTATGCCTTTTTGGGGCTCCGTATGACGGAGGGAATCTCCCTGGAAGGCTTCCGAAGGGAATTTTCCCGTGATTTTATGGATATTTATGGACCTGTGGTAAAAAAATACAGTGAAATGGGATTGCTGCTCAGGGAGGGAGACCGTCTGTTCCTCTCCCGGGAGGGCATCCATGTGAGCAACCAGATCATGGCGGATTTTTTGTGAGGCCGTGACTTTGGGCGAGGAGCGATCAGATAAACAGACCGGAGGCAGACATGTGGGAAGAGAAAACCAGTAAAAAACAATTTATTCGCATTCGCGGCGCAAATGAAAACAACCTGAAAAACCTGACGGTGGACATCCCCAGGGATCAGTTTGTGGTCCTGACCGGCCTAAGCGGGTCGGGGAAATCCTCTCTGGCCTTTGATACCATTTATGCGGAGGGGCAGAGGCGGTATATGGAGTCTCTGTCCTCCTATGCGAGACAGTTTTTGGGACAGATGGAAAAGCCGGACGTGGAGAGCATCGAGGGCCTGCCCCCCGCCATCTCCATCGACCAGAAATCCACCAACCGGAATCCCCGTTCCACGGTGGGGACGGTGACGGAGATCTACGATTATTTTCGTCTCCTCTACGCCAGGGTGGGGATTCCTCATTGCCCTAAGTGCGGCAAGGAGATCAAGAAGCAGACCGTGGATCAGATGGTGGATCAGATCATGACCCTGCCGGAGCGAACCAGGCTTCAGCTTTTGGCTCCCGTGGTGAGGGGGAGGAAGGGCACGCACGCAAAGCTTCTGGAGCAGGCCAAGCGGAGCGGCTACGTGCGGGTGGAGATCGACGGCAACGTTTATGAGCTTTCGGAGGAGATCCACCTGGACAAAAACATCAAGCACAGCATCTCCATCATCGTGGACCGTCTGATTGTGAAGGAGGGGATCGAAAAGCGTTTGACAGACTCCATCGAGACGGTGCTGGGACTGTCTGACGGCCTTCTCGTGGTGGATACCATGGACGGCAGCTGCCTGAATTTCAGCCAGAGCTTTTCCTGCCCGGACTGCGGCATCAGCGTGGACGAGATCGAGCCCAGGAGCTTTTCCTTCAACAATCCCTTCGGAGCCTGTCCTCAGTGCCTGGGATTGGGGTATAAGATGGAGTTCGACATCAACCTGATCATACCCGATCCCTCCCTGTCCATCGCCCAGGGGGCCATTGCGGTGACGGGCTGGCAGTCCTGCACGGACAAGAGCAGCTTTACCCATGCCATCCTGAGCGCCCTGTCAAAGGAGTACCACTTCAGCCTGGAAACGCCCTTTGAGGAATACCCCAAGGAGGTGCGGGAGGTTCTGGTGCACGGGACGGGAGGCCGTTCCGTGAAGGTGTATTACAAGGGGCAAAGAGGGGAAGGCGTCTACGACGTGGCTTTCCCCGGTCTTCTGAAAAATGTGGAGCAGAGATACCGGGAGACTGGCTCTGACGCCATGAAGCAGGAGTATGAGAGCTTTATGCAGGTGACGCCCTGCACCGCCTGTAAGGGACAGAGGCTGAAAAAAGAATCCCTGGCCGTGACCGTGGCGGACAAGAATATTTATCAGGTGACCAACCTGTCCATCGTGAAGCTGAAGAAATTTCTGGAGGAGATGGAGCTGTCTCCCCAGCAGCTCCTCATCGGAAAGCAGATTTTGAAGGAGATCCGGGCAAGGGTCGGCTTCCTCTCGGATGTGGGCCTGGATTACCTGTCCTTGTCCAGGGCTACGGCCACCCTTTCCGGGGGAGAGGCCCAGCGGATCCGCCTTGCCACCCAGATCGGATCCGGATTGGTGGGCGTGGCCTATATCCTGGACGAGCCCAGCATCGGACTCCACCAGAGGGACAACGACAAGCTTTTGAAGGCGCTGATGCAGCTGCGGGATCTGGGAAACAGCCTGATCGTGGTGGAGCATGACGAGGACACCATGCTTGCCGCCGACTGCGTGGTGGACATCGGCCCGGGAGCGGGAGAGCACGGCGGGCAGCTGGTGGGGATCGGCACCGCCCAGGACCTGATGAAAAATGAAAATTCCATCACGGGAGCGTACCTGGGGGGACGGCTGAGGATCCCGGTACCAGAGGAAAGAAAAAAGCCTTCCGGCTTTCTCACCATCAAGGGCGCGGCCCAGAACAACCTGAAGCATATTGACGTGGAGATCCCGCTGGGCGTCATGACCTGCATCACCGGGGTGTCCGGCTCCGGAAAAAGCTCCCTGATCAATGAGATCCTGTACAAGACGCTGGCCAGGGATTTGAACCGGGCCCGGGTGATCCCGGGAGCCCATGATGGGATTCTGGGGGAGGAGCAGCTGGACAAGGTCATTGCCATTGACCAGTCTCCCATCGGACGGACTCCCCGGTCAAACCCGGCCACCTACACCGGCGTCTTCGACCAGATCCGGGATCTGTTTGCGGCCACGGCGGACGCCAAGGCGAAGGGCTACAAAAAAGGCCGCTTCAGCTTCAATGTGAAGGGCGGGCGCTGCGAGGCCTGCAGTGGCGACGGTATCATCAAGATTGAGATGCACTTTTTACCGGACGTGTACGTGCCCTGCGAGGTGTGCAAGGGAAAACGGTACAATCGGGAGACCCTGGAGGTTAAGTACAAGGACAAGAACATTTACGACGTCCTGAACATGACAGTGGAGGAGGCTCTTCCCTTTTTTGAGAACATCCCCTCCATCCGCCGGAAGATCGAGACCCTCAATGACGTGGGCCTTTCCTACATCCGTTTGGGACAGCCCTCCACCACCCTTTCCGGCGGGGAGGCCCAGCGGATCAAGCTGGCAACAGAGCTGAGCAAGCGGAGCACGGGAAAGACGATCTACATTTTGGACGAGCCCACCACAGGCCTTCATTTTGCGGATGTCCACAAGCTGGTGGAGATCCTGAGGAGGCTTTCCCAGGGGGGAAATACCGTGGTGGTCATTGAGCACAATCTGGACGTGATCAAGACTGCGGACTACATCATTGACATCGGTCCGGAGGGAGGCGACAAGGGCGGCACGGTGGTGGCCAGGGGAACGCCGGAGGAGGTGGCCGCAAACCCTGCCTCCTATACGGGGCAATACGTAAAGAAATACCTGGAAAAATAAGGGAGAAGGGCGGAAAGGAGGAGCGGCCTCTTTTTCGCTTTTCAGGGAGAACGTGCAAAGGAGAAAGGAGCGTTTATGGCGGCGAGTGATATAGGGATCGACCTTGGCACCAGGAACAGCCTGGTGTATTCCACCGGCAGGGGTCTTGTCCTCATGGAGCCCTCCGTGGCGGTTTATGATAAGGATTCAGAAAAGATCAGGGCCATGGGGGAGGAGGCCAGACAGATGGCCGGACATGTCTCCTCCAATCTGGAGGTCATCTGGCCCATCCGTCAGGGTGTGATCGTGGATTACATAGTTCTGGAAAAAATGCTGAAATTTTTTATTTCCAAGGCCATGGGAAGGCGGGCCTTCCGAAAGCCCCGGATCAGCATCTGCATCCCCAGCGGCATCACCGAGGTGGAAAAAAAGGCTGTGGAGGAGGCCACCTACCAGGCGGGGGCCCGGGAGGTCTTCCTGGTGGAGGAGCCTATAGCAGCCGCCATCGGAGCGGGCGTGGATGTGACGAAGCCCTTCGGGAATCTGATCGTGGACGTGGGGGCGGGGACGACGGACGTGGCGGTGATCTCCATGGCCGGAGTGGTGGTTTCCGCTTCCATCAAGGTGGCGGGGGACCATTTTAACCAGGCCATCATGAGCTACGCAAGGAAAACACACAGTCTTTTCATCGGGGAGGACACGGCGGAAAAGATCAAACGGAAGATCGGGACGGCCAGCCGGGAGGCGGCTCCCAGGACCATGGAGGTCAAGGGCAGAAACGTGATCACCGGCCTTCCCAAGACGGTGACCCTCACCTCGGAGGAGATGCGGGAGGCCCTGAAGGAGGCCACGGGACAGATTGTGGAGGCTGTTCACAGCGTTCTGGAAAAAACGCCCCCGGAGCTGGCGGCGGACATCGTGGACCGGGGGATTGTGCTGACCGGAGGGGGAGCCATGCTCCGCGGCATGGACAGCCTCATTGAGCAGAGAACCGGGGTGAGCACGCTGACGGTCCAGGACGCCATGGTGGTGGTCGCCGTGGGAACGGGAAAATACGCAGAGGTGATGGCGAGGATGGATGAATGACAGGGGGCTTGCTGGGAGCGCCCTGTTTTTGGCGCTCCCAGCGGCGGAAGGCAGGAGAGAAGCATGAGCGAGATTGTTACCGGATACATTGACCACGTGGTCTTTCGAAACGATGAGAACGGGTACACGGTCATGGTCATAAAAATGGCGGGGGAGGAAGAGGAGCTGACCTGTGTGGGGAATTTTCCCTCGATCTCACAGGGGACGGCCATAGAGGCGTCAGGGCAGTATACCACCCACCCGGTTTACGGCAGGCAGTTCCAGATCCAGTCCTACGTGGAAAAAATGCCGGAGGACAGCATGGCCATGGAGCGGTATCTGGGCTCCGGCGCCATCAAAGGCATCGGTGCGGCCCTGGCGGCAAGGATCGTCCGCCGCTTTGGGGAGGATACCCTGCGGATCGTGGAGGAGGAGCCGGAACGGCTTTCGGAGGTCAAGGGGATCAGTGAGAAGAAGGCCAGGGAAATCGCCGCACAGGTGGCGGAGAAGACGGAGATGCGGCGGGCCATGATCTTTCTCCAGAAGTACGGGATTTCTCTGAATCTGGGGGCGAAGATTTATCAGAAATACGGGCAGTCGGTGTATGGCGTGCTGCAGGAGAACCCCTACCGCCTGGCGGAGGATATCGCCGGCGTTGGGTTCAAGATCGCAGATGAGATCGCCTCCCGCATAGGGATCCATACAGATTCAGATTACAGGATCCGAAGCGGCATGTTGTATACTCTGGTGCAGGCTTCGGCGGAGGGGCACATCTATCTGCCGAAGGAGCAGCTTTTTGCCAGGGCGGAGCGGCTTTTGGACGTGGACGCCTCCTACATGGAGAAGCATCTGATGGACATGGCCATCGACCGGAAGCTGGTGCTGAAGGAGACGGAAGGACGGACTCTTGTGTACCCCAGTCGAAACTATCAGGTGGAGCTCAATACGGCCAGGATGCTGACGGAGCTGAACATCCAGTATCCTCAGGAGGAATCCCTGGTAAAAAAGCGGATTTCCCAGATCGAGAAGGAGACGGGGACCGTTCTGGACGAGATGCAGAGAAGGGCGGTGACGGAGGCCGCCGGCCATGGCCTGATGATCCTGACGGGAGGGCCTGGCACTGGAAAGACCACCACGATCAACGCCATCATCCGTTTCTTTGAAGGGGAGGGGGCGATCCTCCATCTGGCGGCGCCCACAGGGAGGGCGGCGAAGCGCATGACCGAGGCGACGGGCTATGAGGCCAGGACCATCCACCGTCTTTTGGAGCTGAACGGGCTCCCTGATGAGGAGGGGGGGAGGCGGGGCATCCATTTTGACCGGAACGCCCAGAACCCCCTGGAGGCGGACGTGATCATCATCGATGAGATGTCCATGGTGGATATTTTCCTTATGCACTCCCTTCTTCTGGCGGTGACCGCCGGAACCAGGCTGATCCTGGTGGGGGACGAGAATCAGCTTCCCAGCGTGGGGCCGGGGAACGTGCTGCGGGACATCATCCGCAGCCAGGCCTTTCCCGTGGTGGAGCTGAAGAAGATCTTCCGCCAGGCATCGGAGAGTGACATCGTGGTCAATGCCCACAAGATCAACCGGGGGGAGATGGTCTCCCTGGACAACAAGAGCCGGGATTTCTTTTTCCTGAAAAGGGGGGATGCGAATACCATCCTGCGGGTGGTGATCGCCCTGATTCAGGAGAAGCTGCCCAGATACGTGGATGCAAGGCCCTTCGAGCTCCAGGTACTGACACCCATGCGGAAGGGGCTTTTGGGTGTGGAGCGGCTGAACCAGGTCCTTCAGAGATATCTGAACCCTCCGGGGGAGGGCAAGCGGGAGAAGGAGCTGGGAGAGCGGCTTTTCCGGGAGGGGGACAAGGTGATGCAGGTAAAAAACAATTATCAGCTGGAGTGGGAGGTCCGGGGCAAATACGGCATTCCCGTGGAGAAGGGCGTGGGCGTTTTCAATGGAGACACGGGGATCCTAAAGGAGCTTAACGAGTTTACGGAGATGGCGGAGGTGGAGTTTGAGGACGGCAGGCACGCCCAGTATTCCTTTAAGCAGCTGGACGAGCTGGAGCTGGCCTATGCCGTCACCATCCACAAGTCCCAGGGCTCGGAGTACCCGGCGGTGATTCTGCCTCTTTTGTCCGGACCCAGGATGCTGCTGAACCGGAACCTGCTTTACACGGCGGTGACCAGGGCCAGAAGGTGTGTTACCGTGGTGGGAAGCCAGGAAACCTTTGAGGAGATGATCCATAATGAGAAACAGCAGAAGCGTTACAGCTCTCTGGGACTGCGTATCCAGGAGCTTTCTGGAGCTTCTGTACCCGGCCAGGTGCCCTCTGTGTCATGAGATCCTTCCGGATCCCAGGGCATTTCTCTGCCCGGACTGCCAAAAGGGACTGAGGCCCATTTCAGGGCCTGTCTGTATGCGGTGTGGAAAGCCGGTGGAGGAGGAGCAGGAGTATTGCCGGGACTGTGCCAGGACGGAGCGTCATTTTGACCAGGGGAAGGGGATCTTTCTGTACGATGACAAAATGAGGGCTTCCCTGAAAAGATACAAGCTGCAGGGCTGCCGGGAGTACGGGCGGTTCTACGGGGAGGCTCTCTTTCGCTTTGGAAAAAGAGAGCTGGCCAGATGGCGGCCTCAGCTGGTGGTGCCGGTGCCTCTTTCTTCCAAAAGAAGACGGCAGAGAGGCTTCAACCAGGCCCGGGATCTGGCCCGAATCCTCTGTGACCGCACAGGATTGAGGCTGGATGCGGAGCTGATGAAAAAGCGGCGGGAGACCGGGGAGCAGAAGAAGCTGGATGCGGCCCAGAGAAAGCGAAACCTGAGGGAGGCCTTTCTTGTGACAAGAGAGCTTGCGGGAGAGCGCATCCTTCTGGTGGACGACGTGTATACCACCGGCAGCACCATGGACGCCGCAGCAGCCTGTCTGAAGGAAGGAGGCGCCGGCCCCATCTTTTTCCTCACCCTGTGCACAGGAGCAAAGGACATATAACATTTGCCCCCTCACCCCCTCCCAAGCCCAAACGAGGCGGCACATACCGCTGCGAAAAAATACTTTTCATAGATGGGGATATATGGTACAATTAATCTGTATGAGTGTTTCTATATGAGAAAAAAGAAAGAAATCCTGCTTCTTTCTTAAGGCCGTGCTCCCGACGGGAGGCGGAGAGCGGCCAGATAGATCCCCTCTGGGAGAAAATAGGATTGCGAGGAACCATCTATGATCAACGAAGAAAAAGTGAAAATCATGAACCGTCTTGCCATGTACGAAAAACGGGAGGGCAGAAGGGATCTTCCGGTGAGCCGGTATTACCGGAGCGATTATATCGGCCTTGCCCTCATCAAAAACTTTTTTCTGGTCACCATCGGATATGCCCTGGTGCTTGCCGCCGCAGCCGTGTACAACTCCGAATACCTGATGAACAACATTCACAAGATGGATCTGGTGAGCCTTGTGGCGGGGGTGATCGTGGGCTATGTGGCGGTGCTGGCGGCCTACTCCTTTCTCACCTATGTCCAGTATTCTGTGAAGTACCACATGGCAAAAAAGAGCGTCAAGGAATACTACGTGCAGCTCACCCGGCTGGAAAAAATGTACGGACGGGAAGAAAAAAAGACCGCGGGGCGGGAAACGTCAGGAGGGTATAAGAGATGACAGCCTTACTAGAATTTAAACAGAAGATCAAAAATTTTTACGGACAGTATGAGGGCTACCTCCTGCCTGTTTTTCGGTTTGTCCTGGCCCTGCTCTATTTCGTGTGGATCAACTCCAACATGGGATACATGACCCAGCTGGACAACCTGTTTATCGTGCTGATCCTGGCCCTCATCTGCTCCATCCTGCCGTCCTCGGTCATTGTGTACGTGGGCTTCGTGCTGATGGTGCTCCACAGCTACAGCCTGGCCCTTGAGGCGGCGGGCTTCATGCTGGTTTTGGTGCTGGTGATGCTGATATTCTTTCTCCGCTTTTCCGGCGGACAGAATGTCGTGCTGGCCTGCACTCCCCTGTCCTTTGGATTCAGCGTCCCGGCTCTCCTTCCCATTGGAAGCGGCCTTCTGGGAAATTCCCTGACGGCGATCCCGGCGGGCTGCGGCGTCGTACTGTTTTATTTCATCCGCTTTCTCCGGGCCCAGTCCAATGCGCTGGCAAGTCCGGATATGGAGGTTACGGCCAAGCTTCAGCTGATGGCCAACGGCCTGGCGCAGAACTGGGGGATGTGGATCACGGTGATCGCCTTTGTGCTGGTGATCCTTCTGGTGCGTCTGATCCGTACCCGTTCCTTTGACTATGCCTGGAGGGTTGCCATTCTTGTGGGCGGCGTCGCCTACGTGCTGGTGCTCCTCATAGGCAGCTTCTACCTGAGTGCAACCGTGTCCCTTCCAGCCCTGGTGGTCTGCACCGTCATCTCCGTGGCGGCAGGGATCGTTCTGGAGTTTTTCGTTTTCGGCGGAGACTACAGCCGCACGGAACGGCTGGAATACGAGGATGACGAGTACGTGTACTACGTAAAGGCGGTGCCGAAGGCTTCCGTGACCACCTCTGAGCGCAGCATCAAGAAGATTAATGCAGAGCCCGTGCGGGAGGAAAAGAGGGCGGAGGAAGAGGATGCCTATTATGGGGCGCCCAGGAGCCGGGAGAAGGAGAAGCCGAGAAGGAAGAAGGCATCCCCGGTGCATACCCAGCCCCGCATGGTACAGAGTCCGAAGTCGGATGACGTGGATTTCGAGAAGAAGCTGGAAGAATCTCTGAAGGACCTGTAGGCGTTTTTTGTGCTGTTGTTTTTATTTGATTTAGGAAATTTATGATGTGGGAAGTTTCAGAAAGGAGAGCACGATGCAGGATATGGCAAATGTGCTGACAAAGTATCTGGCCAAGATGGCGCTGCCCCAGGTCGGAGTGATCGACATCATCGAGATCGCGTTGATCTCGTTCTTCGTGTACCAGTTCATGGTGTGGATCAAGTTTACGAGAGCATATACGCTGCTGAAGGGCATCCTGGTTGTTTTGGGCTTTATTTTCGTTGCTTATATTTTTCAGATGAATACCATTCTCTGGATTTTTACCAATCTTGCCAACGTGCTGATCATCGCCGTGGTCATCATCTTCCAGCCGGAGCTTCGGAAGGTTCTGGAGCAGCTGGGCCAGAAAAAGATCATGGCGGCGCTCATTCCCTTTGACACAGGCAGGGAGGTGCAGGAGCGGTTTACGGACAAGACTGTCAACGAGCTGGTCAAGGCCTGCTTCGACATGGGGGAGGTGAAGACGGGAGCGCTGATCGTCATAGAGCAGGATATCCGGCTGACAGAATATGAGCGCACCGGCATCACCGTGGATGCGGTCCTCACCAGTCAGCTTCTGATCAATATCTTTGAGCACAACACACCCCTTCATGACGGGGCCGTGCTGGTGAGAGGAAACCGTATCGTGTCGGCCACCTGCTACCTTCCCCTTTCGGACAATATGGAGCTGAGCAAGCAGCTGGGCACCCGTCACCGGGCCGGCGTGGGGATCAGCGAGGTGAGCGATTCTGTGACCATCATCGTGTCTGAGGAGACAGGCATGGTGTCCGTGGCAAAGGGAGGCAAGCTGACCAGGGACCTGACCAGCAAGGAACTGCGGGAAATGCTGGTGAAGGCTCAGAACAAAAAGGTTGTGGAAAACAATAAGCTTCGTCACTTTTTAAGGGGGAGGGTGAAGCATGAAGAATAGAAAATGGACCGGCAACATTCCTTTGAAGATCATGTCGGTCTTCGTGGGAATCCTGGTGTGGCTCATCGTGGTCAATGTGGACAATCCCATCAAGTCAAAGACCATCGTGATCCCAGGCGAAAACGTGGAGGTTATCAACAAGGCCTACGTGGACAGTGACAACAAAATGGTGATGCAGAACAGTGACCCGGACCCTGTCCGGGTTACTGTCACGGCGGACAGAAAGATTCTGAGCCGCCTCACCTCCGCGGACATTTCCGTCACGGCGGACCTGCAGCAGGCGGGCAACCTGGACACCAAGCCTGTGATGGTGCCTATGACGGCGTCCTGCAGCGGGATCTCCGCAGAAAATATCCGCATCAGTCCCCAGTACATGGAAGTGACACTGGAGGAGAAGGCGACCCAGGACTTCGTGATCAGCGCCACTTACGGGGAGACGAAGCCGGCCAAGGGCTACGAGGTGGGGAGCCAGACCACCAGTCCGGAGAAAGTGCGGATTACAGGGCCAAAGTCCCTGATTAATAAAATAGACAGAGTGAGCGCTTACTGCTCCGTAAACAACAAAAACAAGGATGAGACGATGGAGGTCAGTCTTCAGGTCATCGACAAGAACCAGGACGTGCTGACCGAGGGGAAGATGGCTTACCTGACCATCGACAACCCCAAGGTGCTGGTTACTACCCGGTTCTGGAAGATCCGCTCCGAAGTGAAGATCAAGGCCAACTACGTGGGAGAGCCGGCTGCGGGCTATCAGGTGGACAGCGTGAAGACCGTGCCGGATACCATCAGCCTGGCCGGGACGGACGAGGCTCTGGAGAACCTTCGGCTGGAGGAGAACATCCTTTGGATCGCCGGCGAGAATACGGATATTTCCGGTGCCACCGGGGACGTGGAGACGAAGGTGAGCCTGTCGGACGTGATACCGGAGAACACGAAGCTGATCAGTGGGACCAGCGAGGACGTCTGGGTAAACGTGGTGGTACTGCCGGAGGGAAGCCGGTCCTTCACCATTCCCGCCAACGAGGTGGCGGTGGAGAACGCTCCGGGCGATCTGCAGTACGCTTTCGATATGGATAAGATCGAGGTTCGCATCAAGGGGGACGAGAGAGATATCGAGAAGCTGGGAACGGCGGATATCCGGGCCTCTGTGGATCTGAAGGACAAGACGGAGGGAAGCTACGAGATCCCGGTCACCATAAAGCTTCCCAAGGGCTATCAGCTTCTGAGGGAGGTGACGGCGGCGGTGACCATATCCGCCATCACCAGCCCAGAGGAGAACAAAGGATAAAGGAGTGAAGAGCATATGGTAAGCCGCAAGGTAACCGTCCACAATCCCTCCGGGCTTCATCTGCGGCCGGCGGGACTGCTGTGCAAGGAGGCCGTAAAATACAAATCCAAGATCCATCTGGTCTTTCAGGACACGGAGGCGAATGCCAAGAGCGTGCTCAGTGTTCTGGGGGCTTGTATCAAGTGCGGAGACGAGATGGAAATCGTCTGTGACGGAGAGGACGAGGCGGAAGCGCTGGAAAGCCTGTGCAGGGCCGTGGAGAGCGGTCTGGGCGAATAGGGAGAATATAAGGAGGTTCGGTGTGAAAAAAAGACTTATAACGGGAATGTTGACTGCGGCCCTTGTTCTGTCCATGACGGCTCAGGCTGGAGCCGCGGCCCTGGATCTGTCAGCAGAGCCGATGGTTTCTGTGGAATTTATCTCCCAGCCGGAGGCGGCTGCAGAAGGGGAGGAGATCCAGGTGGCCGGTGAGGATGAGCCTTCCCAGGAGGATCTTGGAGAGGGGAGCACTTTCTGGGAGTCTCAGGAGGAGCCGGTGATCCAGGAGGTCATCCCGGAGGAAGGGATGGAGCTGGATGCCTGGGAAGGCCAGGCCTTTGAGTCCCAGATGGAGGACGTGCCCTCGGAGGAAGCCGCTTCTCAGCCGGAGGGGGAGCCCGAAGGGCCGCTGTCTGTGGACGCCGTGTTCTCCAGCGGCGTGGATTCTGCTCCGGAGACAGGTGCGGCTGCCCCGAATACGTGGCAGTGGGACCCGGCAAAGGGGGCCTTTGCATACTATGATGGTCAGGGAAAGGCGGTTCCTATCCCCCAGCTGGCGGCTCAGGAGACGGCAGCCGGCAGATTCCCCGGATATTTTGAGATCCATGGCCGCTGCTACTGCCTGGATGATCAGGGCGTACCCCGCACCGGTGAGATCACCCTCACCCAGGGAGGGACCCCGGCCCAGTATTACTTCACGGAGACCGCAAATGCCAAAGGAATACCGGGAGAGATGTATACGGGATGGCGCTCCCAGGGTCAGACGGGCAGGGAGAGATGGCTCCACTACAACACCGGCAGCCAGGATCCGGCCAACAGAGGAAAGTTGGATACCCACGGCATCAGGGTCACGAAGCTGGACGAGTCCCGCATGGGGGACAGCCTGTATCTGCTGGACAGGCAGGGATACCTTCTGAAAAACACCATGAAGAAGGCGGAGGACGGCAGATACTACCTGACGGACTCTGCGGGAAGAGTTTACAGAAACCGCCTTGTGACCTACAAGGGGAGCAGGTATTACGTGGGAAGATCCGGCGCCAGGGTGACCTGGAAGAACCGCTGGTATCGCTGCAGCGGAGCGGGAGACCGCCTGTACTATTTCGGCAGGACGCCGGGAAAGGTGGTAAAAAAGACCGGCTGGCAGAAGGTGACGATCAACGGAAGGTTTTACGGCTGGTTTTTCTTTAACCGAAAGGGGAACCATTATCAGGACAAGCTTCTGAGATCTGGCTATTACTTCAAGAAAAATGGAATGCTTGCCAGCGGCCCCACGGAGATGAACGGAAGCATGTACTTCTTTGAGCCATCTACCTCATCCAAGCGGGCAGGAAAGATGGTGAAGGGCAGACTGGTGAACCGCGGCAGAAATTGGTATTATGCAAACGCCAATGGAAAATTAAAAAGATCCGGGTGGAAGACCATCGGCGGCCATGCTTATTACTTCAAGAACTACAAGGCGGTCACGGACACCTTTATCAAGAAAGGCTCTGTGAGCGGTTATCTGGACAACAGCGGGCGGTTCGCCACGGGCTGGGTCATCGAGAATGACGCAAAGAACCTGGTGCGTTACATAGATCCTGAAAAGCAGGGTTTTGTGAAAAACACCAGCAAGGTCATCCAGGGACTGACCTATTACTTTGACAAGGACGGGTACCGGATCAATGACGTGTCTGATCGGGTAGCCGGGCCTTATTCCCTGGTCGTAGACCGGGTAAACGGGGTGCTGACGGCGTACAATTCCAGCCGTACCGTTCCCGTGCGCTCCGTGCGGGTGTCGGTGGGGCGGGCTGATACGCCCACACCGGTGGGAACCTTCCGTCTCAGTCCCAGCGCCAGATGGCAGTCTCTGATGGAAAATTCCTGGGGCCAATACGGTACCCACGTGACCGGGGGCGTGTTCATCCATTCTGTTCCGGGAGGAAGCCCGGATCCCTACCAGGTTCCGGCTGGTTACTACAACCTCCTTGGACAGCCGGCCTCTCACGGCTGCATCCGGGTTTGCGTGGCCGATGCAAAATGGATCTACGAAAAATGCGGTGGAGCGCCCATCACCATCCTGGATGGCGCTTACCGGGAGCAGGAGGTCTTTAAGGGCCCGCTGGGACGCAATCCCCTGAAGCCTTTGAAGCCACCCTACACCTTCGATCCTACCGACCCGGAACTAAAAGAGAATCAATGACCGATATGGGGCGGGACCGCACTCAGATATTCTGAGGGTGGTCCTGCCTCTTGGCAGACAGCGGGACCGCCCTTGGGCGGTCCTGTTTCTGTGGGAGGACGGGGAAGACTCTCGGGGAAAATAAGGATTGAAATTAGGGGAGAAATTCGTTATAATGAGCAGGTAACAAAAATGTAATAAAATATGAAACAAAATTTAACATTTGCCATGAAGGCCTTGTCTTTTGCAGGCGTCCGTCCGCTGGCTGGTGAAAGCAGACGGCGGAGGAGCGGCGCAAGGCCTGTGGCTGGAGGAGGATATGGATGAAAAAATGGAAAAAGCTATGGACGGCTGGACTTTTCGCATTGATGGTGGGAGTGGGGCTTGGAACCCTGCAGCCCAGGAGGGTGAGCGGTGCGGACGTGAATCCTGCGCTGATCCGTCAGAACGTGAACATTGCGGATAGGCTGCAGAGGGTGGGAGATACCACCGGCTCTTCTGTTAGCAAAAATGCGTGGAAGCGGGTAAACGGCGTTTACTATAACGGAAGCGGAAACGTGGTCCCTGACGTGGTGACAAGAGGCATCGACGTGTCTGAGTGGCAGGGAAGGATCGATTGGAGGAAGGTCAAGAACTCGGATGTGGATTTTGCCTTTGTGCGTATATCCTATGGCCTGAATCACCTGGACAAGTATTATGACCACAACATGACCCAGGCCAACCAGGCAGGGGTGCCGGTGGGAACCTACGTGTACAGTCTGGCCACCAACACCAGGACGGCGCTGAAGGAGGCGCAGCTGGCCATCCGCCAGATGGACGGCTATCTGGTGTCCTATCCGGTGGTCTTTGACATAGAGTATTCCAAAATGGCAGAGCTTTCCAAGGCGAAGGTGGCGCAGATCGCCCTTGCCTTCTGCAACGAGGTCAGGGCGGCCGGCTACACCCCCATGGTCTATCTGAATCCCAACTGGTATGACAACCACGTGGACATGAGCCGCCTTTCCGGCATCCCGGTATGGCTGGCCAGCTACAGCGACACGAAGCCGGCGCCGGACAGGGACAAATACAACTACGGCATCTGGCAGTGTACGGCAGGGAACCTGGGCTCCGGCTCCTACATGGTCACCACCAAGGGGCTGATCGACGGTATTCCCAAGGAAAACAACGTGGATCTCAATTATGGCTTTGTGGATTACACGAAGCTGGTAGTGCCCAGGACTTCGGCATTGGAGGGATATGAGCCCGCGGCCAAGGCGGATACCACCCCCGGCCAGGACAGTGAGACGGAGGAAGAGGAGGATGGCTGGGAGACCGTAGATGGGAAAAAATATTATTACGAAAACGGGGAGATGGCTCTGGGCTGGCAGGAGATCGATGGAAAGCATTATTACTTCCATCCAACAAAGGGCTACCTGTATGTAAATAAGCTTTTGAACCTGAACGGAAAGATCTTTTATGTGGACAAAAACGGAGTGCGGGTCACCAACAGATGGGTGAAAAAGGGCGGAAACCGGTATTACATGGGAAAATATGGTCTTGCCCTGAAGGGGGCCCAGAGGGTCAAAGGGAAATATTATTATTTCGACATGGAGACAAGGGTTCTGTGTACCAACAAGAAGGTGGAGCGGAAAGGAAAGATCATGTATTATGGGAAGAACGGCGTCCGCTTCAACAGAGGCTTCCTTACCCTGGAGGAGGATGGAAGAAGCAATACATATTACTTCAAGAGAAGCGGAAGGGCGAAGACCGGCTGGGCTGTCATCAGAGGAAAACGCTACTACTTCCGTCCGTCAGGCGAGCTGCGGGGAGCTCGGGTGGAAAACACCAGGTGCACCATCAACGGCCGGGTTTATCAGTTCGATAAAAATGGCCTTGTCGTAAGGAGTTATGAAAAATAGGGCTATGAAAAATTTTGTGATCATTGGTGCAAATGATTTTCAGCGCCCTCTCATAAGAAAAGCGAAGGACATGGGTTATACGACCCATGTCTTTGCATGGAGAGAGGGTGCGGTGGGGGCAGAGGATGCGGACTTCTTCTACGAGATCAGCATCACCCAGAAGGAGGAGATCCTGGAGATCTGCCGGAGGCTTCGGCCGGAGGGAGTCGCAACCATCGGCTCAGACCTGGCCAACATTACGGTTCAGTATGTGTCGGAGGGCCTGGGACTGCCGGGAAACGCCAGGGACTGTATCTGGAGATCCACGAACAAATATGCCATGCGCAGGGCTTTTAGGGAGGCGGGGCTTCCCGTCCCGTATTTTGCAGTGGCAAAAGGGGAGGACGAGGTGAGGCCTCCGGTCTTTCCCGTGGTGGTGAAGCCTACGGATCGTTCCGGGAGCAGGGCCATCACCAGGGTGGAGTGTCAGGAAGACTTAAAGGAGGCCATCCAAAGGGCCTGCAGCCAATCCTTTGAGGGCCGGGCCATGGTGGAGGGATACCTGGAGGGGCAGGAGTATAGTATGGAGACCATATCCTTTGAGGGAAGGCACACCTGCCTTGCCATCACCAGAAAGTTTACCACGGGAAGTCCCCACTACATTGAGACGGGACATATGCAGCCGGCCCTGCTCACCAGAGAGGAAGAGGAGGGGGCGAAAGAGATGGTCTTTGCCGGCCTGGACGCACTGGGCGTCCGCTGTGGGGCCGGCCACAGTGAATTTCGCATAGATAGGCGGGGGAGGATCCGCATCATCGAGATCGGCTCCCGCATGGGAGGGGATTGTATTGGTTCTCACCTGGTGCCCCTGTCCACGGGAGAGGATTTTGTAAAAATGGTGGTGGACTGCGCCGTGGGGAGGCCTCCCAGATTTTCGGAGACGCCCAGGAGAGCATGTGCGGCCATCCGCTTCATCATGGAAGAGAGAGATCTGGCTCTCTATGAGAAGATCCGCAGGACCGCACCCCAAGCGATCCGAGAATTTGTCCAGGACGGACATCCTGGTGAGCGCACGGTGACGGACAGCGGAAGCCGCTTCGGTTTTTTCATTCTGCAGACGGAAACGGCGGAGGAGATGGAGAGCCTGTGGGGCGGCTGGGGAGGAACCGGTTGACAGATGCCCCGTGTAAGAGATAAGATGTATGGGAAAGTGACGAGGGGTACGGACTTATGAAAAAACTGATGATCCTGGGAGCCAGCTATTCCCAGCTTCCCCTCATCCAGGCGGCGAAGAGGCTGGGAGTCTATACCATAGCGGCCAGCACCCCCGGGGACTGGCCCGGTTTTTTTGCTGCGGACGAGATGGCCTGCGTGGACATTGCCAGCCCGGATGAGGTGGTGAGAGAAGGAAAAAAAAGGAACATTGACGGCGTTGCCACCTGCTGTCTGGATGCGGGGATGGCGTCCATCGGTGCCCTGTGCCAGGCCATGGGGCTGCCTGGGCCCACCAGGGAGGCGGCTCTTTTAGCGTCGGATAAATATCGGATGAAGGAAGCCTTCCGAAGAGAAGGGGTCGTTACGGCGGCCTATCGCTGCGTCAAAAGCAGGGAGGAGCTGGAGAAGGCGCTGGGGGAGCTGAGCTTTCCCGTGATCCTGAAGGCGGTGGATCTGATGGGAAGCAGGGGGATCTTCCGCTGTGACAGCCGCGAGGAGGCCCTTCGCAATTATGAGAGGACCATGGAGGCCACCCGAAGGGACTACTGCCTGGTGGAGGAGTTCATTCAGGGAACTCTTTTTGGAGCGGAGGCCATGGTCAAGGACGGAAGGCTCCTTTATTTTTTGGCGGACAACACGGAGAGCTTGGTCACGCCGGAGGGAATTGCCACTCCCGTGGGACATTCCCTCCCCTTTGAGGAGGAGGCTGCCCTGGGCTCTCTTGTGAGGAAGCGGGTGGAGAGAGCCATCCGGGCGCTGGGACTGGATAACTGCCCCGTCAACTGTGACCTGATCCGAAGAGGAAATCAGGTGTACGTGGTGGAGCTGACGGGGCGGGCAGGAGGTACCTGTCTTCCGGAGCTGGTGGGAGCCTGTCTGGGAATCGATTATTACGAAGCCATTGTCCGGCTTGCTCTGGATATGGAGGTGGAGGTCATGTTCCTTCAGAAAAAGGGCCATCCTGCCGCCTTATCCCACATTCTCGGCTCGTCCGAAGGCGGGGTGGTGAGGGCGATCCATCAGGGAGACCTGGGGGGAGAGGACATTCTGGACCTTTCCTTCAATATTTCTCCGGGAGACCAGATCCGCCCCTATACCAACGGGCGGGACCGGATCGGCCAGGTGATCCTTGCGGGAGACACCCTGGAGGGATGCAGGCGGCGTCTCCGTGAAATTTTGGGAAAAATAAGCATTGAATTTGAAGGATAATTATGGGAAAATAACATGAAAGAACAAAGAGAAAAAAGATCCCCTGTGCTGTATGCGGCCCTCCATCTCATTTTGTTTCTCAGCTCCCTTAGCGGGATTTGCTCCAAGATGGCGGCAAGGCAGACAGAGATGGGCGGTTTTTTGCTGTGGTACGGGGCGGTGCTTGCCATTATGGCGGTCTATGCTCTGGTGTGGCAGCAGATCCTAAAGCGCCTGCCAGTGACCGTCGCCTACGCAAACAAGCCGGTGAGCCTGGTCTGGGGGATGGTTTTCGGGGCCCTGCTTTTTCAGGAAAGGATCACCTGGAACATGGTCCTGGGAGCGGCCATCATATTTGCAGGGATCTATCTGGTGGTGACGTCCAATGAGTAGTATGAAGCTTCACATCGGCATTCTTCTTTTATCCGTGCTGGCGGCGTCCGTCTCCCAGATCCTACTGAAGATATCGGCGGACAGGTCTTATCCCTCCAGGATCCGGGAGTACCTGAACCTGCACGTGCTGACGGGGTACGGGCTTTTATTCCTGTCCACCATCCTTACCATGATCGCCTTAAAAAGGGTGCCTCTGTCCTGGGCTCCGGTGATCGAGTCCTTCAGCTACATTTTTGTATCTGTCCTGGGCTTTTGGATCTTAAAAGAACACTTCACGAAACGAAGGCTGCTGGGGCTGCTGGTGATCCTTGTGGGAATCCTGGTGTTTTCCCTGTAAGGCGGCCTGAGACAACAAGGAGAAAAGAATGCTCTTATCAATTGTAATTCCCTGCTATAAATCTGCACACACCATCGGAAAGGTGGTGGAGATGACCATGGAGGTGGCGGCTGGGGAGGGGCTGGACTGCGAGTTCATCCTGGTCAACGACTGTTCCCCGGACGATACCTATCAGGCCATTTTGAGGCTGGCAGAGAAATATCCCAATGTGAAGGGGATCGATTTTGCCAAGAATTTTGGTCAGCACAACGCCATCATGGCGGGGCTTCGCCTGGCAAAGGGAGATTATATCATGGGAATGGACGACGACATGCAGACCCATCCCTCCCAGATCCCCGCCTTTATCCGAAAGATGGACGAGGGCTACGACGTGGTCTTCGGCATCTACAAAAAGAGAAAGTTCGGTATACTGAAAAACATGACCAGCAAGGTGGCCTCCTTCATCGTCTGGCATATGGTGGAGCGGCCCAAGGGGTTGGAGGCCAGTAATTTTTGGTGCTGCAGGAAATATGTCCGGGATGAGATCATTAAGTACAATGGGTACAATCTGTATCTTCAGATCCTGTTTTACAGGACCACCTCCCATATTGCGAACATCGAGATTTTGCACTTCAGCCGGGAGGAGGGCAGCTCCAACTACAACTTTCGGAAGGCCTTCCGCCTGTTCATGTCTTTCCTGAATTATACGGTGATCCCCCTGCGGGTGGCTGTGGTCATGGGGACGTTGTTTTCCGCAGCGGGATTTTTGGGGGCGGCGGCGGTGCTGGCCCAAAAGCTGCTGAATCCCAACGTGGCCATCGGCTGGTCCTCCCTCATGTGTGCCATGCTGATCTTCTTTGGCATCACCTTCCTTATGCTGGGGGTGATAGGGGAGTACGTGGGGAAGCTGATCCTGAACCAGAACCGGACTCCTCAGTATGTGATCCGGGAGACGGTGAACACTGGTGAGGAAGAGATGGGAGAAGAACGAGAAAAGGATGGACCGGCATTATGATCGACTTTAACAGACCGGCTTTTTTGGGAAAAGAGCTGGAATATATCAAGGATGCGGTGGAGAGGGGGATGCTCTGCGGGGACGGGGAATATACCCGCAGGTGCTCCCGGTGGATGATGGAGCGCTTCCATGTGCGCCATGTCATGCTCACCACCTCCTGCACCCATGCCCTGGAGATGGCCGCTTATTTATGTGACATCCAGCCGGGAGACGAGGTGATCATGCCCTCCTACACCTTTGTGTCCACGGCGGACGCTTTCGTCCTTCGAGGGGCAAGGATCGTGTTCGTGGATATCCGTCCGGATACGATGAACATAGATGAAAGCCTGATCGAGGCCGCCATCACCCCAAGGACAAGGGTGATCGTCCCGGTTCACTATGCAGGGGTTGCCTGTGAGATGGACACCATCATGGCCCTGGCAAGGAAATACTCCCTGAAGGTGGTGGAGGATGCGGCCCAGGGGGTGGACGCCTTTTACAAGGGAAAGGCCCTGGGGACCATGGGGGATTTCGGCTGCTACAGCTTCCACGAGACAAAGAATTACACCATGGGAGAGGGCGGGGCCATCCTTTTTGATGAGGATAAATATCAGGAGAAGGCGGAGATCCTTCGGGAAAAGGGAACGGACAGGAGCAAGTTCTTCCGGGGACAGGTGGACAAGTACCGGTGGATGGATTACGGCTCCTCCTACCTTCCCAGCGAGCTGAACGCCGCATATCTTTACGCACAGCTGGAGGAATGCGACAGGATCAATACCAGACGTATGGAGATTTGGGAGTATTACCACCAGGCTCTGGAGCCTCTGGAAAGAAAGGGACAGATCCTTCGCCCCGTCGTTCCGGAGGGCTGCACCCACAATGGCCACATGTACTATCTGAAGGTGAAGGATATCCAGGTGCGGACAAGGCTCATCGCCTATCTGAGGGAAAGGGGGATCTGCAGCGTCTTCCACTATGTGCCCCTCCATTCCTCACCGGCGGGTATGCGCTTTGGGCGGTTTTGCGGCCAGGATCGCTGCACCACAAGGGAGAGTGAAAGGCTTCTGCGCCTGCCCATGTTTTTCGGCCTGAAAAGAGAGGACATGGAGAAGACGGCCCAGGCCATCCTGGATTTTTATGGTCAATAAAAAAGGCTGCCCCGTTCCCCGGACGCGGAGGGGATGCGTCTGTCTGCGTACCTGTGGGGAAGGGATGTCCGTTTATCGTTTTTATAAAAAATCAATCATAAAAGGAGAATGAAAATGGGAAAAATCAAAGTAACGTCCTGCGGGGACATTGAAGGCCTGAAGGTGATCGAGCCCACCGTGTTTGGGGATTCCAGAGGATATTTCATGGAAACCTACAATTACAATGATTTCCGGGAGGCGGGCATCGACGTGGAGTTCGTCCAGGACAACCAGTCCAGTTCCAGAAAGGGCGTTCTTCGGGGACTTCATTTCCAGATCAATTTCCCTCAGGACAAGCTGGTCCGGGTGGTGAACGGCCAGGTGTTCGACGTGGCGGTGGACCTTCGGGAAGGCTCTCCCACCTTCGGAAAGTGGTACGGTGTGGTGCTTTCCGCAGAGAATAAGAAGCAGTTTTTTATTCCCAAGGGCTTTGCCCACGGCTTTCTGGTGCTTTCCGACACCGCCGAGTTTACCTACAAATGCTCTGATTTTTACCATCCCAACGATGAGGGCGGCCTGATCTGGAACGACCCGGATATCGGGGTGGAATGGCCCATACCGGAGGGCATGGAGCTGATCTTCTCCGACAAGGACCAGAAGTGGCCCAGTCTTAAGGAATCCCGCAGATAGGAGAGAACAGATGCTTAAGGAAGTCCTTTCATTGCCGGCGGACGTCTGCAGGAACCGCCGGCTGGTGATGAAGCTGGCTAAAAATGATTTCAAGACCCGCTACGCAGGGTCCTACTTCGGCACCTTCTGGGCCTTTGTCCAGCCCATCGTCACTATTTTGGTGTACTGGTTCGTGTTTTCCGTGGGCTTTAAGGCAACCACGGACGACATAGGCGTGCCATTTGTTTTGTACCTCATGGCAGGCATCGTCCCCTGGTTCTTTTTTCAGGACGCCCTGGTGGGAGGGACGAACGCATTGATCGAATATCATTACCTTGTAAAAAAAGTCGTTTTCAACATCAGCGTGCTTCCTGTGGTGAAGCTTCTTTCCGCATTGTTCGTACACGGCTTTTTCGTGGTGTTTACCGTGATCCTGTATGCCTGCATGGGAAGATTTCCTACCTGGTATTACGTGCAGATCCTCTACTACAGCTTCTGTAACTTTCTTTTGGTCTTGGGCCTTTCCTACGCCACCAGCTCCGTGGTGGTCTTTTTCCGGGATCTTACCCAGATCATCAACATTGGGCTGCAGGTGGGGGTGTGGCTGACGCCCATTATGTGGGTGGCGGATTCGGCCCTGACGAATCCCCTCCTGAAAAAGCTTTTGCAGCTCAATCCCATGTATTACATTGTTTCCGGCTACCGGGACGCCTTTATCACCCAGAGGTGGTTCTTTCAGCGCCCCCTGTGGACCCTGTATTTCTGGTGCTTTACCCTGGGCTGCTTCCTTTTGGGATGCTGGGTGTTCAAGCGCCTGCGGATCCATTTTGCCGACGTGCTATAGGAGGGGAGATCCATTGAGTAAAAACGTGATCCAGGTGGAAAACCTGTCAAAGATGTACAAGCTTTACGATAAGCCCTCGGACCGCCTGAAGGAGTCTCTGGGGCTTAGCAGAAAGAAAAGATACAGAGAGCACTACGCCCTCAGAGGGGTCAGCTTTGACATCCAGGAGGGGGAGTGCGTGGGGATCATCGGCACCAACGGCTCGGGAAAATCCACCATTCTGAAGATCATCACCGGCGTTCTGGCCCCCACCAGTGGGGCCGTGAGAGTGGATGGAAGGATCTCCGCCCTTCTGGAGCTGGGAGCCGGCTTCAACATGGAGTATTCCGGGCTGGAAAACGTGTATCTGAACGGCACCATGATCGGCTTTTCCCAGGAGGAGATCGACGCCAGGTTGCCGGATATTTTGTCCTTTGCGGATATCGGGGATTTTATCCATCAGCCGGTGAAAACCTATTCCAGCGGTATGTTCGTCCGTCTGGCCTTCGCCGTGGCCATCAACATCGACCCGGAGATCCTCATCGTGGATGAGGCTCTGTCCGTGGGAGATGTGTTTTTTCAGTCCAAGTGTTATCACAAATTTGAAGAGTTTAAGAAACAGGGAAAGACCATCCTGTTTGTCAGCCACGACCTGAGCAGCGTGTCCAAATATTGCGACCGGGTGATTTTGCTGAACAAGGGCGTCAAGCTGGAGGAGGGATCTCCCAAGGAGATGGTGGATCTTTACAAGCAGCTGCTGGTGGGACAGGACCCGGTAAAGCAAAAGAAGGCAGATGCCCCGGAGGCGGAGCGGCCCGCTTCAGAGGCCGTGAGCCATGGGCATTTCCAGTCCAATCCCAACACTCTGGAGTATGGGGACCGGCAGGCTCAGATCGTGGATTTTGCCCTTCGGGACGAAAAAGGGGTGTACACCAACACCATTGAGAAGGGCAGCGTCTTTCAGATCCTGCTGAAGGTGAAATTCCACGAGGATATACAGGAGCCCATCATGGCCTTTACCTTCAAGAACATCCGGGGGACGGAGATCACGGGCACCAACACCTTGTTTGAAAAGGCGCCCCTGCCGGATTCCAGGAAGGGGAAGACCTGTACCGTCACCTTTACCCAGAGAATGGACCTGCAGGGAGGGGAGTACCTTCTTTCCTTCGGCTGCACCGGCTATCAGGACGGGGACTTCACCGTCTTTCACCGGCTGTACGATGCCTGCAGCGTCACGGTGGTTTCCACCAAAAACACGGTGGGCTTTTACGACATGAATACCAAGGTAGGAATCCAGGAGGAGAGTATATGAAGAAAATCGGTCAGGTAACCCTGGATGATTCCTGTTATCCGGGAAGGGACCTATACACAGACGGAGCCATTGAGGATGAGATGCTGGAGATCGCAAAAAGCACGGATCCATCCCAGTTCAACCGGGTCATTGGGGAGAAAAAAAGCTGGCCCATTTTGTATCATTTTTCTCATATTCGGGAGAACATCTTAAGCTGGCTTCCCTTTACAGGTAAGGAGTCGGTTCTGGAGATCGGCTCCGGCTGCGGCGCGGTCACGGGAGCCCTTCTGAGGGGAGCCGGGGAGGTGACCTGCATCGATCTTTCCATGAAGAGGAGTGAGATCAATGCGTGGCGTCACCGGGATCAGGAGAATCTGACCATCCACGTGGGGAATTTTCAGGACATCGAAAAGAAGCTGACAAAAACCTATGACTACATCACCCTGATCGGGGTGTTTGAATACGGGGAGGCCTATATCCAGAGCCAGGATCCCTATGTGGATTTTCTCAGGATTATCCGAAAGCGCCTGAAGCCGGGAGGGAAGATCCTCATAGCCATCGAGAACCGCTTCGGTCTGAAATACTGGGCCGGCTGCACGGAGGATCATTTTGGAACTCTGTTTGAGGGACTGGAGGGCTACCCCACCACGGAGGGTGTCAAGACCTTCACAAAAAAGGAGCTTCTGCGGCTGCTTCAGAGGGCGGGAGATCTGAAGAGCACCTGGTATTATCCCTTCCCAGATTACAAATTTCCCATGACCATCTTCTCCGACCGGAGGCTGCCGGGAAAAGGAGAACTGAACAGGACGGAGTATAATTTTGACCGTCTCCGCATGAACCTGTTCCAGGAGTCGGCGGTCTACGATTCTCTTCTGGACAACGATCTGTACCCAGAATTTGCCAATTCCTTTTTCCTCATTGCGGGGGAGGAGGAATGGCAGCCGGCGGAGGCCTACGTGAAGTTTTCCAATGAGAGGGATCCCCGCTTTGACCTGCGCACCCAGATCCTCCAAAAGGGGGAGGAGCGCTGGGCGACGAAGACGCCCACGGATGCCTGTGCCATGGAGCATGTCCGCCGGATCCACAAGGTGGGCCAGGGGCTGAAGGAGGCCTACGAAAAGCAGGGGCTTTTGGTGAACCGCTGCCAGGCGGAGGAAGAGGGGGTCCGGTTGGAGTACCTGGAGGGGATCACCCTGGAGGAGCTTTTGGACAGACGCATGGGGAGACGGGACTTTGAGGGGATGAAGACTCTGCTGTTCCAGTACCTGGACAAGGCGGAGGCTATCCACTGCACCAGGGATTTCGTGATGACTCAGGATTTTGAGAGAGTTTTCGGCAGGGTGCAGGTGCCGGAGGGACAAAAAAGCGGAGATCTGACCAACATTGACCTGGTTCCCGCCAACATCCTTCTGGGAGGGCCTGTGCAAAAGGGCGGAAGCGGGGAGGCCCTGGAGGCGCAGCCCTACGTGATGGATTATGAATGGACCTTTGATTTCCCCATTCCGGCAGGTTTCCTGAAATACCGGATGATCCATTATTATCTGGAAAGCGATGGAAAGCGTCATGTGGCAAAATCCCTGGGGCTTTATCAGGCGGCAGGGATCTCGGAGGAGGACCGGCGCATTTATGCGAAGATGGAGGAGGGCTTCCAGCGGTATCTGACGGGGAAGCACATTCCCATGCTGCAGCTCTATGACGCCATCTCTCCGGGCAAGCTGGACGTGATGGATTATTACAAACGCATCCAGGGAAGCGGCGACGGGCGCCGCCTTCAGGTGTTTTTTGACCGGGGACAGGATTTCCAGGAATGCGATTCCTTCCGTTATCCCATGACCCGCAAGGGGATCGCCATCGACGTGCCGGTCCCCGCGGGGACAAGGCGGATGCGCCTGGATCCGGGGGAGGTGCCCGGCGGCTTTCGGGTCAGGACGCTGCGGTGGAGGGACAAGGGAAGAGCCTCCTTTTACACCAACGGATTTTCTCTGGGCGATCAAAAATACTATTTCGGCGGGGGAGATCCTCAGCTGATCCTGGAGAATGTGCCAAGGGACGCCAGGATCCTGACGCTGGAGTTGGAGGCCCTGAAGGAGCAGGAGGCCCAAAAGGAGTTCTGGGCCTGCTTTGCAAGGCAGGACGGGGAGAAAAACGCCCAGATCCTGGAATTGAAAAATACGCTGAAGCAAAGGGAGCGGCTCATCCACGAGATGGAGAATACCAAGGTGTGGAGGCTGTACCGGAAACTGAAGCCGGAAGGAAAATAAGCATGGAGCAATTACTGTGGAGCGTGGATGACGTCAAATATGAGGAAGGAAAGGGGCAGTCCCTCCGTCTGGACGGATGGATCCAGGATGGAAAGGATCCCTGGCAGTTCGTCCTTTTGGGGGACGGCCTGCCTGTGGACGAGGAGCTTTCGGTTCTGCGGGGAAAAAGGCCGGACGTGGAGGCGATCTACCCGGACAGGGAGGGCCTTTCTTGTCCCGGGTTTTCCATCAGGATCCCGGGGCTTCCCGCCCTTCTGAAGGAGCATACCCTGCTGGAGGTGGCCGCCCGGTCTGAGGAGGGAAGGTGCCTTTTGTGGAGCGCCGGAAGGGAGGAGCTGCGGGAGTTCCTTCGCAGCCAGCTTCTGGAGATCCACCTGGACCGTCAGGAGGTCATCTATAAGACCATGGTGGTGGCGGAGGGCTGGGCCATGATGCAGAGGGGAAGGGAGAGCCTTTCCCTTCTGGACGCCTCTGGCCATCCGGTGTCGGGTAGGATCGTCCGGGGACGCCGTCCGGACGTGGTGGAGGAAAGAGGCCTGGAGGATGGATTTCGGGAGGCGGACATGGGCTTTTCCGTCCGCGTCCGCCTGGAGGATCTGAAGGGGAAAAGCCTGATCCTTTCCTTTGAGGGGGACAGCGGGGAGGAGAAGCTCACAAAGACCCTGACCATTGATGTCAAAAGGCTTCAGGCGGAGGGCTCTCTCATGGGGCGCAGGAAAAAGGTGCTTGCCTGGGAGAACCGCAGGGAAAACCTGGACTATCTTCGCAGGAAGGGGCTGCGGGAGTTCCTTCATTACGTGGATGCAAAGGCCGGTATCACCACCGGGGACTATGAGCAGTGGCTGAAGCGCCACAGGGCAGGCCGGGGAGAGCTGAGGAGGCAGAGAAAGGCCAGGCCTTTGTATCAGCCTCTGGTCAGCATCGTCATCCCTCTTTACAACACCCCCATTCCCTATTTCAAGGAGCTTCTGGATTCCATCCGAGGGCAGACCTACCGAAACTGGCAGCTTTGCCTGGGGGACGGGAGCGAAGATGGGGAGCTGGGCGCCTTCCTCAGAAAGCATTACGGGAGAGATCACCGGATCCGGTACAAGCATTTTCGGAAGAATCGGGGGATCTCCCGAAACACCAATCTGGCTGCGGCCATGGCGTCGGGGGATCTTGTCCTGTTCTGTGACCATGACGACGTGCTGGAGCCGGATGCCCTGTACCGGCTTGTGGAGGCGATGAACCGGGAGCCGGAGGCGGAGGTGCTTTACACGGACGAGGATAAGATCAGCATGGACGGGCGGCATTTTTTTGATCCGAACCTGAAGCCGGATTTCAGTCTGTTCCGCTTGCGGGAGAACAATTATATCTGCCATATCTTTGCGGCAAAAAAGGAGCTTCTGGGGAGGGTGGGCCTTCTCCGTCCGGAGTTTGACGGGGCCCAGGATTTTGATCTGATCCTCCGCTGCTGTGAGCAGGCAAAAAAGATCGTCCACGTGCCAAGGGTTTTGTACCATTGGAGATGCCACATGGAATCCACGGCTGCGGATCCCGCCAGCAAGGCCTACGCCTACGAGGCGGGAAGGAGGGCTCTGCTGGAGCACTACCGGCGCCTGGGCATACCGGCAGAGGTGAGCTGCACCTCCCGTCCCGGCTGGTACAAAAGTCAGGTGCCCATCCAGGGGCAGCCCCTGGTGTCCATTATCATTCCCAATAAGGATCATGTGGAGGATCTGAAGCTTTGCCTCTCGTCCATCAGGGAGAAGACCAGCTATCCTGCCTGCGAGATCCTTGTGGTGGAGAACAACAGCGTCCAGGAGGAGACCTTTGCCTATTACAGGTCCATTCCAGAGAGCTTTCCCAATGCCAGGGTCCTGTACTGGAAATCTCAGTTCAATTTTTCAGCCATCAACAATTTTGCGGCCAGGGAGGCCAGGGGGGAATATCTCCTGTTTTTGAACAACGATGTGGAGATCCAAAATGGGGAATGGCTGGAGGAGATGCTGATGATCGGCCAGCAGGAGGACGTGGGGATCGTGGGGGCGAAGCTGTTTTATCCCGACGGGACCATTCAGCACGCCGGCGTGGTGCTGGGACTGGGAGGCATTGCCGGGCACATCCTCTGCCAGGCGGGAGGAGAAGAGGAGGGCTACATGGGCCGCCTGGTGACGGTCCAGGAGACGTCCGCCGTGACGGCTGCATGTCTGCTGATCCGGGCCAGCCTTTTTTCCCAGGTGGGAGGCTTTGACGAGGGCTTTCAGGTGGCCTTCAACGACATCGATCTTTGTATGAAGGTGCGCAGGGAGGAAAAACTGGTAGTGTTCACCCCCTATGCCAGGCTCTGCCATTATGAATCCAAGTCCCGGGGGTTGGAGGATACGCCGGAGAAGCAGCTGCGTTTCAAGAAGGAGACCAGCCGTTTCCAAAAAAAATGGAAAAAGGAGCTGGAAAAGGGAGATCCATATTACAGCCCCAATCTATCAGTGACAGAAGGAGATTGCTCCTTAAGAGAGGTTTGACATGTACAAGGAAATATTTGAGGTGACCAAGGAACGGTTTCATTTGAAAGATTCGACACAGTACATCCTTCAGGGAACCTGGCCCAAGGAGGCGAAGATGCAGGCCTTTTTGGACGACAGCCAGGTGGAGGCCCAGATCCGCAGGCTGGAGATTGTGAGCGCCATGGAGCGCTTTCAGGATCCGGACCGCATCCGAGGGGAGCGGATCACGGCCACCATCCGGCTGCCGGAAAGCCTGGAGGGCTTTCGGAAGCTTCGGATCTATGCGGATACGCCGGACAAGAGGGTGCCCTGGTTTTCCATTGCCGTGAAGGATCTGGAGAAAAAGAGGAACAAGCCCCAGTTTTATCTGGAGGAGGAGAAGGTGCAGCCTGGGTGCGTCCGCCTGAGAGGCTGGGCGGTGGGAGACGGCCCGGTCAAGATTCGTATTTTTGACGAGAACAAAAAGCCGGTGGAGGCAGAGATCTTAAGGACCGCCCGGGTGGACGTGGAGCAGCTCTACGAGGAGATGGAGGAGCCGGATAAAACCGGCTTTTTTGTGGAGCTTACCCAGGTGTCCGGGAAGGTGCTGTACCTGGTATTTTCCAGCAGGGAGGGAAGAGCGGTGCATGTAGTACACCTGCAGCTGCCCATGATCCTTGCGAGGAAGGCGGAGAAATATGGGAAGAAGGGGATGCGCTACCTGAAATACCAGGGAGCGGCGGCCCTGACCGTCAAGGTGATCTCCAAGTTTAAGGACGTCTCCACAAGGGAGATTCCCTACTCCAAGTGGATCCTCCGCCATCTTCCCACAAAGGGGGAGCTGGAGAAGGAGCGCCGGGCCCGGTTCCAGCTCCAGCCAAAGATCTCCATCGTGGTGCCTCTCTATCAGACACCGGAGAAGTATCTGGCACAGCTCATCGAAAGCGTCCAGGGGCAGACCTACCCAAATTGGGAGCTGTGTCTGTCCGACGGGAGCGGGGAGCCGTCCCCTCTTTCCGCCTTTCTCAAGGAGGCGGCGGCCTCCGATGGGAGGATCCGGGTCATTTCCCACCAGGATCCCCAGAGGATTGCGGAGAACACCAATGCGGCCATGGAGGCGGCCACGGGGGATTTCATCGCCTTTGTGGATCACGACGACGTTTTGACGCCTCATGCCCTGTTTTCCTGTGTGAAGGCCCTCAATGAGAGGCCGGGGATCCAGGTACTCTACTCCGACGAGGACAAGATGTCCATGGATGGCCACAAGTTTTTCCAGCCTCATTTTAAGCCGGATTACAACCCGGATCTGCTCTGCACCGTCAATTATATCTGCCATCTTTTCGTGGTGAGCCGTCAGGTGATCCGTCAGGTGGGGATGCTGCGGCGGGAGTACGACGGGGCTCAGGACTATGACTTTATCTTCCGCTGCGTGGAGGCGGTGGGGGAGGAGCAGATCTTCCACATTCCCAAGATTTTGTATCACTGGCGCAGCCATGAGGATTCCACGGCGGAGAATCCGGAGAGCAAGACCTACGCCTTTGAAGCGGGAAAACGGGCCATTGAGGCTCACTATGAGCGCACGGGGATAGCCGCCCAGGTTTATCAGGGAGAGTTTTTGGGGCTTTACAGGACTCGCTTCCATCGCCCCTATGATCCGCTGATCTCCATCGTGATCCCCAACAAGGATCACATTGACGACCTGAAACGATGTATGGAGTCCATTGACAAAAACTCCTCCTATCAAAATTATGAGTACGTCATCGTGGAGAACAACAGTGAGCAGAAGGAAACCTTCCAGTATTACAAGGATCTGGAGGCGGCGGATCCCAGGGTCCGGGTGGTGTACTGGGACGGCCCCTTCAATTTTTCCGCCATCAACAACTTTGGGGCTGCCAGGGCAAATGGGGAGTTCCTTCTCCTGCTGAACAACGACACGGAGATCATCAACCCGGACTGTCTGGAGGAACTGCTGGGCTACTGTATGCGGGAGGACGTGGGAGCCGTGGGAGCCAGGCTTTACTACGAGGATGATACCATCCAACATGCGGGGGTGGTCATCGGCTTCGGGGGCATTGCCGGCCACTGCTTCGTCATGCAGCCCAGGGGAACCACCGGCTACTGCCACAGGATCATCTGTGCCCAGGATTACAGCGCTGTCACCGCAGCCTGTATGCTGGTGAAGAAGGAGGCCTTTGACAAGGTGGGCGGGCTGACGGAGGAGCTGGCCGTGGCCTTCAATGACATCGACTTCTGTCTGAAGCTGCGCAGGGAGGGATATCTCATCGTCTACAACCCCTATGCGGAGCTGTACCACTACGAATCCAAGTCCCGGGGGCTGGAGGACACGCCGGAAAAGGTGGCCCGGTTCAACAAGGAGATGGCCATCTTTGAAAAAAGGTGGCCTGAGATCCTGAGGGACGGGGATCCTTATTACAATCCCAACCTGACTCTGAAGAGCCAGGATTTTTCACTGAAACGGATCTGAGACCGAAAAGAACCTTTTGGAAGGAGAGGACATGGAAAAAAGGTTGTTTCATACGAGCAAGGAGCAAAGGGCGCGGCTTTTGCTCCTTGCCGCTCTTTTTGTCAGCAGTCTGATCATTTACCGAAGTTTTATATTTGGAGAGGAGCTTTTGGTGTTCAACGACGTGGGGGGAGATACCTGGCAGCAGTACACCATGCACTATGCCTCCATCGTGAATCACCTGCGGGAGGGCAGCTTTTCCCTTTGGGACTTCACCAACGGCTTTGGCGTCAGCATTTTCAATCTGAATCTGTTTGACCCCACATTGATGCTTCTTTACGGGCTGGGAGTGATCTTCGGCCCGGCCTACATGCTCTTTTTCCTGGTGTGGCTCCAGATCGGAAAGATCCTGCTCTCGGGCTGGGTCTTCTACTGGTTTTTGTCCCAGTTTTCCTTTGGGCGCCAGGGGAAGCTTTTGGCCGCCTACTGCTATGGCCTCAGCGGCTATCTTCTGGTGTGGGGGCAGCATTATCAGTTTGGCATGGTGACCGTGTACCTTCCCCTGATGCTCCTGTTTTGCGAAAAAAGTCTGAGGGGAAAGAGGAAGAGGGCTCTCTTTCCTCTCACGGTGTTTGCCTGCGGGATCTACAGTGTTTATTTTACCTACATGTGCCTCATCGCCGTGGGCTTCTATCTGGTGTTCCGCCTTCTCTCCCGGGAGCTTGCCTGGAGGGAGAGGGGCAAAAAATTTGTGGGAGGCTGCTGCCAGATGCTGCTGGGCCTGGGAATGAGCTTTGTGGTCTTTCTGCCCACAGCCGCCGTTTTGTTGAACGTGTCCTCTCGTCTGGACAAAAAAAGAAGCCTTTTGGAGCTCCTGGAAATGTGTCTGACTCCTGCAAAGGGGGAGTATTATCAGGATCTGCTCATACGGCCCTTTTCCACCAATCTCCAGAACCTTCAGGAGCTGGGGGACAAAACCTTTGAGGGCTTTTGGAATTACTATGAATCCCCGGTGCTTTTCTGCTCCACCCTGGCGGTGTTTTCGGCGGTACAGCTTTTGCTCCTGTTCTGGAAAACAGAATACCAGGCCCGGGTCAAGGGGGCGGTGTACGGGGCGGCGGCCTTCATGCTGGCGCTGCTCCTTCTCCCTCTGGGAGGCTATGCCTTCAACGCCTTTGCCGGAGCGACCTACCGCTATACCTTCGTGCTGATCCCTTTTTTCCTTATGGCCATGGCCTGGATGCTGGATCATATCCGGCGGGGAGGGGGGATCAGTGTCATCGGGGTGCTGGTGGTGTGCCTGTTTATGTACCCGGCTTACCGGGCCGGCTATGAGGACAGCCTGTTCCTGGAATACCGGATCAACGCCTGCATCCTGGCAGCGACCGGGACGGTCATGGCGGCGGCTCTTCTTGGGACGAGAAGGTTCACGGGAGAAAAAGGGCGCAGCCGCCTGCTGCTTATCCTGACGGCGGCTCTTGCGGTGAACGTGGTATCGGAGGGGGGCATCACCTACCAGGACCGGGTGACCCTGAAAAAGGAGGATACGCCTCCGGAGCTGATGGGGGAGGAGCTGGCCCGGTATGCGGAGGAGGTTTCCGGCATGGCCTCGGAGAGACAGGCCAGGGCCTTTCTTGCCAAACCCCAGGATTATTTCCGGGAGCTTTACAGCGAGGACATTCAAAGGGCCCTGGACTATTTGGAGGAGACGGATCCTTCTTTTTATCGTGTGGAAAAGGACTTTTCCTCGGCCACCGTCTCCATGGACGCCCAGGCCCAGGGCTATCGGGGGATCAGCACCTACAATTCCGTGATGAATGGAAACGTGAAGGACTTCGTGAGCACCTGCTGTCCCAGCCTGTATTATTCTGACAGAAACCGCTATGTTTTCTGGGACAACGCCGAAAACAACTGGCTGGCTGCCTTTACGGGAGTTCGCTATCTTCTCTCCAGGAGCGGGGAGCTGGATCCGGAAAAATATACTCTCCTTCAGCAGTTCGGGAGCGTTTATCTGTATGAGAATGCAAGGGGCAGCCAGATGGTCAGGTTTTATGACAAGACGGTGTCGGAGGAGGTCTTTCGGGAGGTGGACAAAAAGACAAGGAAAAAATTGCTGTCCGCCCTTCTTGTTCTGGAGGAGGGGCAGGAGCAGGCGCCCCAGCGCCTGAAGGCCTCCAAGGCTCAGAAAAGCTCGGAGGCAGTGCTGGACGCACCTCAAAAGGATTCCCGCATCACGGGAAGGGTGCAGGCCGCCAGTGACGGCTATCTGCTGTTCATGATCCCCTATGAGGAGGGCTGGACCCTTACGGTGGACGGGGAGGAGACCCCGCTGATGAAGGGAGATCTGGGCTTTCTGGCCTGCGGTATCCAGGAGGGAAGCCACAGCCTGGAACTGGTTTACCATGCGCCCCTTTTGAGGGAGGGGGCCTTTTTGAGCCTGGCCTTTTGGCTGATCTGGGTGTTTTGGATCCTGAGGATCGAGAATCTGACCTGGGCGGGTGGAACCCCGGTTAAAGGATGAGGACGTCTTCACCATCGCCGTGAACAACTACCGCGCGGCTTCTCAGGTGACAACCTATGGAGAGGTGTATCAGGAGGGCGGGGAGTGCACACAAAGGCGGCAGAGCTGATCAACAGCGGAGTCATCTCCCTGGCAGATTCTGAAAGCGGACGTGAGATCAATTGGGTGTCCATCACGGAGAGGGATGTGAAAAATGCCCAGTAAACCGGCAAATATCAGGAAAGAGTTTCTCCCCCGGACAGGGTTTGTGGGAAAAACATAGGATCCCAGACAGGGAGCGCTGTGACACGTTTTTGGTCACGGCGCTCCCTGTCGCCGTTTTCTCTCAAAATGAAGAATAAAAAATTCCCTTGCTCCGGCCCATAAGGGCAAAAACAAGGGAAGCTGCATAAGGCCTGCACATTTCGCAGGCCACATGCCTGGGACATACAGGGTTGACAGAGTCTGCAGGAAGGCTCTTTTTGTGCGCTGGAAATAGGATCCATCCCCCATTCTTCGGGTCAGGATCGGATAAGCTTGATCATTCGGATGAAGAGAAGAAGGATGAGGAAGAAGGCAGCGGCCCCCATGACGATGTAGGGGACAACGGTGTGCTTCTCAGAATATTCCCGGGCTGCCTCCATATTCTTCTGTCCCTCCAGGATGGCAGTCTGATCCTGTTCCTGGGGCTTTTCCAGCAGTGCGGTACCCACCGGGACTCCGCCGAAGGAGTAGGTGCGCAGGATGTTTTCTCCCTCCGGGGAATCCTGGACGGTGAGGGCGTCCTGGCCGATCCCGGCGGGGAGGATCACTTCCCCTCCCGAGATCAGGGAGAAATCATCCTCTCCCAGGGCGGCAGTGGTAAAATTGGCAAAGCCATAGTCCAGAAGGGTAATGGCCTCGTCGTCGGTCTGCCCGGAGGCGCCCTTCAGGACCACGCAGATCAGGCGTATACCGTTCCTTTGGGCGCCGCACACCAGGGTGCTCCCGGAGGCCTCGGTGTACCCCTCTTTTCCTCCCATACAGCCGTCATAGTAGCCGTCGGAGGCAGGATCGATCATGGTAAACTTGCTGGTCAGGGCGCGGTCGCCGCCGGAGACATTGGTGGCGGTGATGGTGTAGGCGTTGGCCTGGGCGATGGGAAGGAAGTCCTCATTGTCCATGGCGGCCTTCATGATCAGGGCCATGTCGTGGGCGGTGGTGTGCTGGTTTTCGTCGGGAAGACCGGTGGGATTGGTGAAGACCGTGTTGGTACACCCAAGCTCTCCGGCCCGGGCGTTCATCATCTCCACGAAGGCCTCCACCGAGCCGGCCACATGCTCTGCCACCTGGAGGGCGACGTCGTTGGCCGAGGCCACCATGATGGCGTACAGGCACTGCTCCATGGTAAAGATCTCATCCATCTGGGCAGAAATATTGGCTCCGCCGTCGGTCACGCCGGAAACGCCGGTGGCGGTCATGGTCACCTGGTCGGAGAGGCTGCTGTTTTCCAGCGCCAGAAGGCAGGTCATCACCTTCACGGTGCTGCCGGGAAACAGGATCTGGTCAGCGTTTTTGGCATAGAGGGTGGTGCCGGTGCCCTCCTCCAGGATGACGGCTGCGGCGGAGGTGATCTCCGGGCCCTGGGGCCATCCTGGTATTTCGTTGGTGGTGATGGGGGAAGGGGCGGCCTCTTCCCCCAGGACGGGGGTCTGGCCAAAAAGCGAGGCGGCCAGAAAAAGGGCCGGCAGCAGGGTGGACAAAGGTTTTCTTTTTCTCATAGTAACTTATAACTCCCGTATCTCTGAATGTAGTGGACGCCCGTTCCCAGAGGGAGAGCGCAGAATGGCTGTCACTGTTTAAGGTGACAGGTGCCTCACCTTAGTATAACACATTTATTCCATTTCTTGCAAAAAATATGGGAGAATGTTAAAATGAGTGCATGATGCCGTGATCGTTTACATGTGCCATTTTCACTGGCCGAAAGCGGACGGCCGCCACAGTTTTGCAGCAACATATGTTCGGGCATGGCTTGAAATCCTTTT
>JAUNJL010000050.1 GCA_030533315.1 Eubacteriales bacterium | reverse complement strand
ATGAGCGTTCGCCTCACACGCGAGAGGTCATGGGTTCGAGCCCCATTGCTTCCATTGGTGAAAAGCCGTCGGATGACTTGGAAGGTCAAGCATCCGGCGGTTTTTGTTTTCCAAAGAGCTGACAAAAAGATGGTTGGAAACCTCCGGGCCTGTGCGCAAAGTCTTACCGAAAAAAAACGCCTTCCGCAGGCGGTGGGGCTGCGGTGAGCAAAAATCCAGGAAACCGGAAATCCGTCACAAAAGATACATAAATATCTGTTAAGATTGCTATAAAAAAGGAAACAGGGGCGTTAAGGAGGTCTTAAGAAATATGGATGCTTTGAAGATATTGGTGGTGGATGATGAGAGCCGTATGAGAAAGCTGGTACGGGATTTTCTCACAAAAAAGAATTTCCAGGTGGTGGAGGCCGGGGACGGCGAGGAGGCTATGGACATTTTTTACAAGGAGAAGGACATAGACCTGATGATCCTGGACGTGATGATGCCCAAGATGGACGGCTGGGAGGTATGCCGGGAGGTGCGGAAAAATTCCAAGATTCCCATCATCATGCTGACGGCCAGGGGAGATGAGCGGGATGAGCTTTTGGGCTTTGACCTGGGGGTGGATGAGTACATTTCCAAGCCCTTCAGCCCCAAGATCCTGGTGGCCAGGGTGGAGGCGATCCTGAGGAGAACCGGGCAGAGCAGCGCCCAGGATACCCTGTCTGCAGGGGGGATCGTCATTGACAAGGCGGCCCACCTGGCCACGGTGGACGGCCAGCCTATGGAGCTCAGCTTTAAGGAGTTTGAGCTTCTCACCTACTTCCTGGAAAACCAGGGCATTGCCCTTTCCCGGGAAAAGATCCTCAATTCTGTTTGGAATTACGATTACTTTGGGGATGCTAGAACCATCGACACCCATGTGAAAAAGCTGCGCAGCAAGATGGGGGCAAAGGGAGAATACATTCGCACCGTGTGGGGAATGGGGTATAAATTTGAGGTAGAGGGATGAGCCCCTCTCTGAGAAGGTGCAGGGACCGTCTGAAGGATGGGAGAAGAAGGCCGTACAGCCTGAAATACCAGATCATCTGCACCTTCGTGGGGCTTTTGTTCCTCTCCATCCTGAGCATCACGGCGGTCAACGGGCTTTTCCTGGAAAGATATTACGTTTCCAGGAAGGAGGAGGTCCTTTTGGACTTCAAGGCGGCCCTGGAGGAGCTGGACGTGGATGCCCTGTACTGGGAGGAGTCCGTCCACGAGATCCTTCCCGAGGAGCTGAGAAGAGCCAGCTCCCGGAACAACCTGACCTGGGTGGTGGTGAAGGAGGACAATACCAGCTACGTCTGCTGGCCGGAGAATGAGGATAAGCTGCGGAGCAAGCTGTTCTTCGGGTATGCCAGTGATCTGGATGCGGACAAGAGTAAGGGGAAGGTTCTTTGTACCACGGACAGCTACGTGGTTCAGCAGTCCCACGACCGCTTTGCGGGAATGGATTACGTGGAGTGCTGGGGCCACCTGGAAAACGGCAATTATTTTCTGGTGCGCACTCCTTTGGAGAGTATCCGGGAGAGCGCCGCCATCTCCAACAAGTTTTATCTGTGGGTGGGGATCCTGATCATCTTCATCAGCGGGATCCTCATCGGCCTGGTGACCAGAAGGATCACGAAGCCCATCAGCGAGCTGACTCTTTTATCCCAGAAGATGTCCAACCTGGACTTTGAGGCCCGGTACGCCAGCCATGCGGGAAATGAGATCGACGTGCTGGGAGACAATTTCAACAGCATGTCCAGCCAGCTGAAGACCACCATCTCCGAGCTGAAGTCCGCAAACAACCAGCTGCAGAAGGACATTGCGGACCGGGTGAAGATCGATGAGATGCGAAAGGAATTTCTGGACAACGTCTCCCATGAGCTGAAGACGCCCATTGCCCTGATACAGGGGTATGCGGAGGGGCTGAAGGAGGGCATCAGCGACGATCCGGAAAGCAGAGAGTTTTATTGTGACGTGATCATGGACGAGGCCTCCAAGATGAACAAGCTGGTGAAAAACCTGTTGACCCTGAACCAGCTGGAGTCTGGCAGGGACGCCGCCGTCATGGAGCGGTTCGATCTGACCGCCCTCATCCGGGGCGTCCTGTCCACCATGGACATCATGGTGCAGCAGAAGGGAGGCCGCATCAGCTTTGAGGAGAAGGAGCCGGTGTACGTGTGGGCGGATGAGTTTAAGACCGAAGAGGTGGTGACCAATTACGTGAGCAATGCGCTTCACCATCTGGAGGGAGAGATGGAGGTCGAGATCCGTATCCTGGAGGAGGGGGACCGGGTGCGCGTCACGGTATTCAACACCGGAAAGCCCATTCCCGAGGCAGACATTCCCAACCTGTGGAATAAATTTTACAAGGTTGACAAGGCCCGCACCAGGGAATACGGGGGCAGCGGCATCGGGCTGTCCATCGTCCGTGCCATCATGGAAGGGATGAACCAGGATTACGGCGTAGTCAATTTTGACAACGGCGTAGAATTTTGGTTTACCCTGGACCGAAAATAAGGTATTCGGAGGCGGACGTCTAAAGCCAAAAGGAGAAACCAAAGCCCGCAAAGAAAAGTGGAGGCTTTCGTTCCCCACTCGTCTCGAACCACAAGAAATTGGATAAAATCGGACAGAAGCAAAGAAACCACTTTGCAACTGTCCTTTTTTGCGCTATACTGTAAGGATATAAGAGCGCCGCCAAAAAGCAGAGGATCCCGGTCGGCCAGGCCGCTCTGTCCGGCCGGATCCACAAAAGGGCTCCCGGAAGAGCCGCGAGGCCGCGGGATGCCTGGCAGAACGGGTGGGGATGGCAGGAGGATACCAATGATCGGAATAATCGACTATGATGCAGGAAATATCAAAAGCGTGGAAAAGGCCCTTCACTTTCTGGGGAAGGAGACCGTGGTGACCAGAGACCCAAAGCTGCTCCTGGCGGCGGATCAGGTGATCCTTCCCGGCGTGGGACACTTTGGGGACGCCATGGAAAAGCTTCACCGGTACGGCCTTGTCCCGGTGATCCAGGAGATCGCAGATCGAAGGACCCCCTTTCTGGGGATCTGTCTGGGTCTGCAGCTTCTGTTTCAGTCCAGCCAGGAGGCTCCCGGCGTAAAGGGCCTGGGCCTGCTGAAGGGAACCATCAAAAAGATCCCGCCGGCACAGGGCTTGAAGATCCCCCACATGGGCTGGAACTCTCTCCAGCTCCAAAACGAGGGGCGTCTGTTCACAGGGATTCCCCAGGAGACCTACGTGTATTTCGTCCATTCCTACTATCTCCAGGCGGAGGAAGAGGCTATCGTGAAGGCGGTCACCCACTACAGCACCGCCATCCACGCCTCCGTGGAGAAGGACAATGTGTTCGCCTGCCAGTTCCACCCGGAAAAAAGCGGCCGGTGGGGCCTGAAGATTCTGGAAAACTTCACCAAACAAAAGAGGGAGGGCTAGAAGATGTTTACAAAAAGGATCATTCCCTGTCTGGACGTCCATGGAGGACGGGTGGTCAAGGGGGTCAATTTCGTAGATCTGAAGGATGCGGGAGATCCGGTGGAGATCGCAAAGGCCTATGACCAGGCCGGTGCGGACGAACTGGTTTTTTTGGATATCACGGCCTCCTGTGAGGAGAGGGACACGGTGGTGGAGATGGTCCGACAGGTGGCGTCCAAGGTGTTCATTCCCTTCACCGTGGGCGGAGGCATCCGCACCGTGGAAGATTTCAAGCGGCTTTTGCGGGAGGGGGCGGACAAGATCTCCGTCAATTCCGCCGCCATCGACCGCCCGGAGCTGATCTCGGAGGCGGCGTCCAAGTTCGGAAGCCAGTGCGTGGTGGTGGCCATTGACGCAAAGCGCCGCCCGGACGGAGGCTGGAACATCTACAAGCACGGCGGCCGCCTGGACACCGGGATCGACGCGGTGGAGTGGGCAAAAAGGGCGGAGGCCCTGGGGGCAGGGGAGATCCTGCTTACCAGCATGGACTGTGACGGCACAAAGGGGGGATACGACCTCCCCTTGACAAAGGCGGTATCTGGTGCCGTGTCCATCCCCGTCATCGCCTCCGGCGGAGCGGGGGAGCTTTCCCATTTTTATGACGCCCTCACGGACGGGGGTGCGGATGCGGCTTTGGCGGCGTCCCTGTTTCATTACAAGGAGCTGGAGATCTCCCAGGTGAAGGGATACCTGGATGAAAAGGGCGTTTCCGTGAGAAAATAACAGCAGATCATCCCCTTGGCCGCAGGCTCCTTGGGTTTTCCCCTGGGGAGCCGGCCTCCCAGGGGAAAAACGAAGGATGAGAGGTGAGAAGATGGCCCCAATCGCAGGGGACTGGCAGGAGGCCCTCAAGGGGGAGTTTTGCCAGCCATATTACGCCAAATTATACAAAACCGTGATGAACGAATACCGGACGAGAAAGATCTTTCCTCCGCCGGAGGAGATGTTCAACGCTTTCCATTACACCCCTCTGGGCCAGGTGAAGGTGGTGATCCTGGGCCAGGATCCTTACCACAACGACGGACAGGCAAACGGCCTTTGCTTTTCCGTAAAAAAGGAGGTGGAGATCCCGCCCTCCCTGGTCAACATTTACCAGGAGCTTCACCAGGACTGCGGCTGCTATATCCCGGACAACGGCTGTCTGGAAAAGTGGGCCCGGCAGGGAGTCCTTCTCCTGAACACGGTGCTGACGGTGCGGGCGCACCAGGCAAATTCCCACAGGGGCATCGGCTGGGAAAATTTCACCGATGCGGTGATCCGCATTCTGAATGAGCAGGACCGCCCCATCGTTTACCTTTTGTGGGGGCGCCCCGCCCAGCAGAAAAAAGCGATGCTGGACAACCCGAAGCAGCTGGTGCTGACGGCGGCCCATCCAAGCCCCCTGTCCGCCCGCAAGGGCTTCTTTGGGTGCCGCCATTTCAGCCAGACGAACGCTTTTTTGGAGGAACGGCAGCAGACGCCCATTGATTGGCAGATCGAAAATATATTTTAGGGGATATGTAGGTCTATGGGGAAAAAGAACGATAACACACTTGTAAAAAACGCATCCTTTTTGATGGTGGCGGCCCTTGTGTCAAAGATCATCGGGATGCTCTATAAGAGTCCGCTTTCCGCCACCCTTGGAAACGAGAGCATGGCTCTGTTCAATTACGCTCAGAATGTCTACTTTATCCTTCTGATGATCGCCTCCTTCAGCATTCCTCAGGCCGTGTCCAAGATCATGGCGGAGAAGCTGGCCTTTCGCCGCTACCGGGACGCCCAGAAGGTGTTCCGCTGCGCCCTCCTCTACGTGGTGATCGCAGGCGGGGCCGTGGCCCTGTTCTGCTTTTTCGGCTCCGGGATCCTGGTGCCCCAGTCCATGGCGGGAGCCAGGCTGGCCCTTAAAATGCTGTCCCCCACCATCTTCCTTTCGGGGATCTTAGGGGTGTTCCGAGGATATTTCCAGGCCCACAGAAACATGATGCCTACCTCCGTCTCCCAGATTCTGGAGCAGATCTTCGTGGCGGTGGTGGCTCTTCTCATGTCGGGGATGATGATGGGGCGGTTCCAGGGGGAGGATCCCTCAGTGACCCATGCCTGGGGGGCGGCGGGAGCCACCCTGGGTACGGGAGCCGGTGTGCTGTCCGCTCTGATCTTTATGCTCCTGGTGTACCGTCTGAACCAAAAAACCATAAAAAAAAGGATCCGGCAGGACGTGGTGTCGGAGGATGAGACCACCAGGGAGGTCATGAGGACCATCCTTCTCATCGTCATGCCCATCATCCTCAGCGCCTTCATATACAATGTGAACGGGTTTATCAACAGCTACATGTATTCGGGGATCCTGGGCCACAAGGGGGAGGCGGCTTCCCTCATCACCAGCCGCTATGCGGAATACGGCTACTACATGACCCTCATAAACATCCCCCTGACCCTGGCCAGCACGGCGCCCACCTCCATGATCCCGGAGGTTTCCGCCCAGTATGCCATGGGAAACATGGCGGGGGCCAGGGACAAGATTGACCGGGCCACCTGGATCAGCATGTTTATCTCCATCCCCTGTGCCGTGGGGCTGGCCGTGCTTTCCGGCCCCATCACCAGGCTTCTCTTTCCCCCCACCGCGGGGGTGGCGGGGGAGCTGCTGATCCTGGGAGCCATCACCATCATCCTCAACGGCAATTCCAACATTTCCAACGGCGTGCTCCAGGGCATCGGCAAGCCGAACATTCCCATGAGAAATGCGGCCATCGCCCTGGGGGCGGATGTGGCGGCCATGGCGCTCCTTCTTTTTTTCACGGATCTGGGCGTCTATGCCATCGTCCTTGCCATGATCGTCTACGCGGTGGTGATGTGCCTCCTCAATGAGAGGGCCATGAAAAAATATATGAGATACCAAAACCCCTGGAGGATGGCCTATCTGAATCCCCTCCTTGCCTCTGTTCCCATGGCGGCGACGGCGGGGGGCGTTTACTATGGGCTTTACGCCCTTCTGCACTCCAACGTGATCTGCCTGGGGATATCGGTGATCCTGGCGGCCTTCGTCTACTTCCTAGTCTACCTGGTGGTGACAAAGCCCTCCGATGAGGATTTCGCCATGATGCCGGGAGGCTCTTATCTGAAAAGAATCGCAGGGAAGCTGGGGGCCGTCCGCCCATAAGGCCAGTGGGACAAAAAAAGGGGACGAGACAAAGGATCGGCCCTCATAGGAAAGCAGAACCGCTTTCTTATGAGGGCCGATTTTATTTTGCAGATATGGATGTTTGTGCAGGCCGCCGCACCGCATTCCCGGCGGCGGCTCCTTTGCCGTCAGGGTATTTGGTCCAGGCCGTTCATGGCCTCCCGCACGTGGCTGATGAGCAGATCCCGGATGCCCTGGTACTCCCCCAGCCCCTTCAGCACCGGACAGACGGAAAAGCCTGCCTGCCTGAACTGGAAGAGCCAGGACTGGGGATCATCCCCCGCCATATCGTTTGTGGCGTGATCCCCGGCCACGATCATGAAGGGAGCCAGAACCACCTGCCTTGGCCCATACTCTTGGACCTGGCGCAGGACGGCCTCTATGCCGGGGTAAGCCTCCACGGTGCCAAGGAAGATATGGGGAAAGTCCATGTCCTTGAAGCGGTAATCCAGGGCGGCGTAGATGGCGTTGGCATAGTGGGTGGTGCCGTGCCCCATCAGTACCAGCGCATCCTCCTGTGGGCGCAGGTGGGAAAACTCCTGGGCAATGGTGCGGACGACCGTCTCGTTGTCCTCCTCCGTGGTGAGGAGGGGATCCCCGATGGAAAGGGAGGAAAAAAGGTGGGCGTAGGACAGTGCGTCCTCCTTCATCTGGTCATTTTCGTGGCCGTTGACCACGTGGGTCGGCTGCACCACCACATCCGTGATGCCGTCTGCCGCCATGCGCTCCATGGCCTCACAGACGGTGTCGATCTGTACGTGGTCTCTTTTTTTCAGCTTCTGGATGATCATCTGGCTGGTCCAGGCCCGGTATACCTGAAAATCCGGGAATGTCCGGGCAATATCCGCCTCAATGACGTCGATGGTGGCTTCTCTTGTGAGATCGTAGCTGGTTCCGAAGCTGACCACCAGGATCCCCTTTGTCTTTTTTTCACTCATTTGTGCGGTTTCACTCCTTCAAAAAAATATGGGCGCTCCCTGGCCTCTTTGGCTCCGCCTTTTCCAAAACCCAACAGGCAAAACCTACGGCCCCATTTCCCGGGGCGCACATCATTAGAAACCATTATAAACAAAGTTGGCCTGCCTTGTCAATCACGGAGCAGGCCTCCGAAATTCTGACAGATCCCCTTCCGGGCCGCAGGGCACCCAGGAGGGGCGTGGGAAGAAACAGAATAAAACCTACAAAACCAACAATGAATTGACAATTTCTCCGTTACTGTTTATGATGGTGAAAGAGAGTTTCACCCCTCCACAAGGCGGAGGGACATTTTCTTGAGAAAAGGAAGCTGCAAAGGAGAAAAGAAACATCATGAGCATTACCATGATCGGGATCGACCATAACATGGCTCCGGTGGATATCCGGGCCCTGTTTGCATTTACGAAAAAAAACGCCGGGGAGGCCATGGAGAGGCTGAAGGAAGAGCCGGGGATCCTGGGTTGCATCCTTCTTTCCACCTGCAACCGTCTGGAGGTGTGGGCCAGCGTGGATGAGGAGGCGGAGCCGTCCCTTTATGACTGTCTCTGCCGCATCCGGGGCATCGAAGATCCTTCCTACCAGGACTATTTCGTAAAGCGTCAGGGGGAGGAGGCGGTGGAGCATCTGTTTTATCTGACCGCAGGGCTGAAGTCCCAGATCCTGGGGGAGGATCAGATCCTGACCCAGGTGAAGGACGCCCTCAGCCTGGCCAGGGAATGCTTTGCCACGGACGGCGTGCTGGAGGTTTTGTTCCGCATGGCGGTGACGGCGGGAAAAAAGATCAAGACGCAGGTGCATTTCCCCCATGGGAATCCCTCGGTCATCCATCAGGCCATCCAGATGCTGGAGTCCCAGGGCTGCCGGATCCAGGGCAAGACCTGTATGGTGATCGGGAACGGGGAAATGGGAAAGGTGGCGGCCCAGACCCTGCGGGAGGCGGGGGCCGACGTGACGGTGACCGTGCGGCAGTACCGCAGCGGGGTGGTCAACATCCCCAGGGGCTGCCACCGCATCAACTACGGCGACAGGATGAGCTATCTTCCCAAGTGCGATCTGGTGGTCAGTGCCACCGCAAGCCCCAATTTTACCCTGAGAGAGGAGCTGTTTGAGGACCTTCCCCTCCAGAAGGAGCTGATCCTCATGGATTTGGCGGTCCCCCGGGACATCGAGCCGGAGCTGGCGGCAAAGGAGGGCATTACCCTTTTTGACATGGACAGCTTTCGGTCGGACGTCTCGATGGAAGGTCTTCAGGAAAGCCTGGAGGCCGCCGGAGCCATCGTGGAGGAGCAGATGGAAGAGTTTTACCAGTGGATGGACGGCAGGGACGTGATTCCCCGGATCCAGGAGATCAAGGCGGAGGCCGTCCATGACCTGGATCTTCGTATCGCAAAAATACTAAAAAATACGCCCATGGACGCCTCGGACAGGGAAAAGCTGAAGGAGTCGGTGGAGACGGCGGCGGGGAAGGTGGTCAACAAGCTGATCTTCGGCCTGAGGGACAATCTGAACCAGAGGGCGTTCCTGGAATGCGTGGCAGGACTGGAGAAAATCTATGAAGAATAAACCCTATTTCCCCCTGTTCGTGGATCTTTCCGACAAAAAGGTGGTGGTGGTGGGAGGGGGAGCCGTCGCCACCAGAAGGGTCAGGACCCTGTTGAAATTTACGAGGAATATCACGGTGATCGCCCCCCAGGTCACCCCGGAGATCATGGACCTGGGGAAGGCGGGCAGGATTCGCCTGCACCTTCGCCCGGTGAAGCGCACAGATTTCGGGACGGCCTACATGGTTCTGGCGGCGACCAACGACTGGAAGCTTAACGACACCGTCTACCGGATCTGCAAGGAGGAAGGGATCTACGTCAACGTGGCCAGTGACAAGGAGGAGTGCGACTTTTACTTTCCTGGCATCTGCATGAGGGACGGGGTAGTGGCCGGGGTCACGGCCAGCGGCCTGGATCACAAAAAGGCCAGGAGGGTCCGGGAGGCGATCCAAAAACTATTGGAAGAGATGGATGAGGAGAATCATGACGAAGAAGCATAAGGTGATCATTGGCAGCAGGGAAAGTCAGCTGGCCGTGCTCCAGAGCCGCATGGTACAGGACTATATCAGAGAGAAGGATCCGTCCCTTGAGGTGGAGATCCTGACCATGAAGACCACCGGGGACAAGATCCTGGACAGGACGTTGGACAAGGTGGGCGGAAAGGGATTGTTTGTGAAGGAACTGGATCATGCCCTCCTGGAGGGAAGGAGCTCCCTGAGCGTGCACAGCCTGAAGGACATGCCCATGGAGGTGCCCCGGGAGCTGCCCCTTCTGGCCTTTTCCAGGAGGGAGGATCCAAGGGACGTGCTGGTGCTGCCGGAGGGCTGCCAGAGCCTGGATCGGAAAAAGCCCCTGGGCTGCTCCAGCAAAAGGAGGACCATCCAGCTAAGGACCCTTTACCCGGACATGGAGATCAAGAGCATCCGGGGGAACCTGCAGACCAGATTGAGAAAGCTGGATGAGGGGCAGTACGGCGCCCTGGTGCTGGCGGCGGCTGGGCTGAAGCGCCTGGGGCTTTCCGGCAGGATCCACCGGTATTTTTCTCACCAGGAGCTGCTCCCGGCGGCTGGCCAGGGGATCCTGGCCGTGCAGGGCCGGCTGGGGGAGGATTACGGCTATTTGGAGGGCTACGACGATCCTGACGCCCGGGATGAGGCCCTGGCGGAACGGGCCTTTGTCCGGTATCTGGACGGGGGCTGCTCTTCCCCGGTGGCCGCCTTTGCCAGGGCGGCCGGTGAGGAGCTCACCCTGACGGGGCTGTATTATGAGGAGGAAACGGGACGATATTTTCGGGAAACCATCACAGGCCCCAGAAGCCAGGCAGAAAAGCTGGGAACGTCCCTGGCCAGACAGATGAAGGAAAGATGACCTGCCCCCACGCAGGGGGCGGAAAGGAGCGAGTATGTTGCCAGGAAAGGTTTGGCTGGTGGGGGCGGGGCCCGGAGACATCGGCCTTTTTACCGTAAAGGGCATGGAGGTGCTGAAAAAGGCGGAGGTGGTGGTCTATGACAGCCTGGTGGGACAGGGCGTCCTGTCCCAGGTTCCCGACGGCGCCCGGCTGATCAACGTGGGAAAACGGGCCAGCTGCCACACCATGCCCCAGGAGGAGATCAACCAGGTGCTGCTGGAGGAGGCAAAAAAGGGATGCCAGGTGGTCCGCCTGAAAGGGGGAGATCCCTTTCTCTTCGGAAGAGGAGGGGAGGAGCTGGAGCTTCTGGCCCGGGAAAAGATTCCCTACGAGGTGGTTCCGGGAGTGACCTCCCCCCTTGCCGTCCCCGCCTACAACGGGATTCCCGTCACCCATCGGGACTTCTGCTCCTCCCTGCACATCATTACCGGCCACAAGCGGGCGGGAGAGGCCTATGACATAGACTTTGACGCCCTGGTCAGAACCAGGGGGACGCTGGTGTTCCTCATGGGGCTGGGCGCCCTGGGAGAGATCTGCTCCTCCCTTTTGGAGGCGGGGATGGAGCCGGATATGCCGGCGGCCGTCCTGGAAAAAGGGACCACGGCGGGACAGAGGCGGGTGGTGGCCACTCTGGCCACCCTGAAGGACAGGACGGAGGAGGCGGGCATCCAGACGCCGGCCATCATCGTGGTGGGAAAGGTCTGCGGCCTTTCGGAGGCCTTTGCCTGGTACGAGAGCCTTCCCCTGGCCGGCTGGAAGGTGGTGGTCACAAGGCCCAAGGGCCTGATCTCCCAGACCGCCGCAAGGCTGCGGGAAAAAGGGGCGGAGGTGTTGGAGCTCCCTGCCATTTGCACGGAGGAGATCAGGGAGAACCCGGCCCTTCTTCAGGCCCTGTCCCACCTGGGAGAATACCGCTGGCTGGTGTTTACCAGCCCCACGGGGGTGGAGGTTTTCTTCCAGGCCATGTTTAGGGAAAAAAAGGACCTTCGCTCCCTGGGAGGGCTTCGGATCGCCGCCATCGGTGAGGGAACGGCCAAAAAGCTTCGGGAGAGAGGACTGTTCTGCGACCTGATGCCGGAGGTATACGACGGAGATGCGCTGGGAGAGGCGCTTGCGGCCGTGGTGGAAAAGGGCGACAGGATCCTCATTCCCCGGGCGGAAAAGGGAAACGCAGGCCTTGTCCGCACCCTCCTTGAGGCAGGGGCACAGGTGGAGGACGTGGCCACCTACCGCACCCTTTACCAGCAAAGCCGCCTGATCGATGAGAAAAAGGAGCTGGAGGACGGAAGGGTCCACTGCGTGGTCTTCACCAGCGCCTCCACGGTGAAGGGCTTCGTGGAGGGAACCAGAGGTCTGGACTACCGGAAGGTGAGGGCGGCCTGCATCGGAAAGCAGACGAAGGCGGCGGCGGACGCCTGGGGGATGCAGACCTTTCAGGCAAAAAAGGCCACCATTGACAGTCTCATCCAGCTGGTGGAGGAGATGAAGAGACAGGAAAATCGTTTGTAAAGGAGAAGATCATGGAGCTGATACAAAGACCTAGAAGATTGAGAGGCAGCCAGGTGCTGCGGAAGATGGTGAGAGAGACCAGGATGGACAAGGCCTCCCTGATTTATCCCTTGTTTGTGGTGGAAGGACAGGGCATTCAGCAGGAGATCCCTTCCATGGAGGGGCAGTACCGTTACAGCGTGGACCGTCTTTTCTACCAGCTGGAGGAGGTGGAGAAGGCGGGGGTGTCCTCCGTCATGCTCTTTGGGATCCCGGATCACAAGGACGAGGTGGGAAGCGGAGCCTACGCCGGGGACGGGATCGTGCAGAAGGCCCTCATAGAGGCAAAAAAGCGGTTCCCGCAGCTTTACTATATCACCGACGTGTGTATGTGTGAGTACACCTCCCATGGCCACTGCGGTGTCCTCTGCGGCCACGACGTGGACAATGACAAAACCCTGGAGCTTCTGGCAAAGACCGCCCTGTCCCACGTGGAGGCGGGGGCGGACATGGTGGCTCCCTCGGATATGATGGACGGGCGGGTGGCAGCCATCCGCCATCGCCTGGATGCCTGCGGACACACCGGCATTCCCATCATGTCCTATGCGGTGAAGTATGCCTCCGCCTTTTACGGGCCCTTCCGGGAGGCGGCGGATTCTGCGCCGGCCTTTGGGGACCGAAAGACCTACCAGATGGATTTCCACAACCGCAGGGAGGGCATGAAGGAGGCTCTCACGGACATTTCCGAGGGAGCGGACATCATCATGGTAAAGCCGGCCCTCTCCTATCTGGACATGGTTTCCCAGATTTCCAGGGAGGTTCATGTTCCCGTGGCGGCCTACAGCGTCAGCGGAGAATACGCGATGGTAAAGGCTGCGGCGAAGCAGGGCTGGATCGACGAGGAACGCATCGTGGGGGAGATGGCGGTGAGCGCATACCGGGCGGGAGCCCAGATCTACATCACCTACTATGCGAAGGAGCTGGCCAGGATGATGGATGAGGGGAGGATCGGATGATGACCAGATCGGAGGAATTGTTTGGAAGGGCTGTCAAAAGGATCCCGGGAGGGGTCAACAGCCCCGTGAGGGCTTACGGCTCCGTGGGGGAGACGCCCCGCTTCATGGACCGTGCGGACGGCTGCCGCATTTACGACGTGGATGGAAATGCGTACATTGACTACATCGGCTCCTGGGGGCCCATGATCCTGGGCCATAATTTCCCCGCCGTTCGCCGGAGGGTGCAGGAGGCCTGTGAGAAGGGCTTAAGCTTTGGCTGTGCCACCCAGATCGAGGTGGAGATGGCGGAGTTCATCTGCCAGAGGGTTCCCCACGTGGAGATGATCCGCATGGTCAACTCCGGGACGGAGGCCGTGATGAGCGCCGTTCGGGCGGCGAGGGGCTTTACGGGAAGAAACAAGATCATCAAGTTTGCCGGCTGCTACCACGGCCACAGTGACGCCATGCTGGTGAGCGCCGGCTCCGGCGTGATGACCAGCGGCGTGCCGGACAGCGCAGGGGTTCCCTCCGGCTGCACCCAGGATACCATGACGGCGGTGTACAACGACCTGGACAGCGTCCGCACCCTTTTTTCCATGGCAAAGGATCAGGTGGCGGCGGTGATCGTGGAGCCGGTGGGAGCGAACATGGGAGTCGTTCTTCCCAGGGAGGGCTTTTTGGAGGGACTTCGGGATCTCTGTACGGAGAACGGCGCCCTTCTGATCTTCGACGAGGTGATCACCGGTTTTCGTCTGGCCTTTGGGGGAGCGGCTCAGTATTTCTCCATCCGGCCGGATCTGGTGACCTATGGAAAGATCATCGGCGCGGGGATGCCGGTGGGAGCCTACGGAGGGAGGCTGGACGTGATGGAGACCGTGGCTCCCGTGGGAAAGGTTTACCAGGCGGGCACCCTGAGCGGGAATCCCATCGCCATGGCGGCGGGCCTTACCCAGCTGACCTACCTTTATGAGCATCCGGAGATTTACCGGGAGCTGGAGGAGAAGGGAGAGCTGCTTTACGGGGGAATGCGGGACATCCTGAAAAGGAAGGGGCTTCCTTACCAGGTGAACGCCATCTCCTCCCTGGCCAGCCTTTTCTTCACGGAGGAGCAGGTGGTGGATTACACCTCCGCAAAGACCTCGGACACCAAGGCCTTTTCCAGATATTTCAAAGGGATGCTCCACAGAGGGATCCACCTTGCCCCCTCCCAGTTTGAGGCCATGTTTTTATCTGCGGCCCACAGCCGGGAGGCGATCCAGAAGACCCTGGAGGCTGCAGAGGAGGCTCTGGATCTGTAGGCCGCACCCTGGATCAGGAGCTGGATAGGCAGGGAGCGCCATAGGCACCTCAGCTGCGCCGCAGGTAAGGCGCGGCTGTGCGGCAGGTGTCTGAGATCAGGCGCTGGACAGGTCAAGACTGCCATGAGATACCATGGCGGGATGGGGATATGCAAGGTTGTCCTTCCATCGCATTTGTGATATAATGGGCCTCGGGATGACCCGCCCCCGTGCGGGGACATAAGACGAAATTTCGGAAAATATGGGCTTTGTGGGAAAAGCCGCCGGTGAGGCCAGACAGTAGGAGGTAAGACGAATGGGGAAACAAAAATACGTGGCATACGTGGGAACCTATACCCATGGAACCAATGCGGGGATCCAGGTTTATGAGGTGGACGTGGAGGCGGGTACGCTGAGGGAGCGGAGCGAGGTGAAGATCAGCAACGCTTCCTACACCACCGCATCCAAGAACGGCAAATACCTGTATTCCATCGAGGACGAGGGCGTGGCGGTCTTCAAGAGAGATGAGAACGGAGATCTGGAGCGCATCAACAGCGTGGGTATTGACGGTATGAGAGGATGCTTCCTGGCCACGGACGTGGACGGAAAATATCTCTACGTGGCAGGCTACCATGACGGAAAGGTGACCGTGGTACATACCCACAAGGACGGAAGCCTGGGAAGCATCATGGACGGCGTGTTCCACACCGGGCTGGGCAGCGTGGCGGAGCGGAACTTCCGTCCCCATGTGAACTGCGTGCGCCCCACGCCGGATAATAAATACCTCTGCGCCGTGGACAATGGGATCGATCAGGTGAAGATCTACCGCATCAATAAAAAGAAGGACAAGCTGGAGCTGGTGGACATTTTGAGATGCCCCAGGGAGAGCGGCCCCCGCATCATTCGTTTCAGCGAGGACGGACGCTTTGCGTACCTGCTCTTCGAGCTGAGCAACGAGATCAAGGTGTATTCCTATGACGGAAGCGGGAATCTTCCCGAGTTTGAGCTGCTTCAGGCCATCTCCACCCTTTCTGAGGACGACAAGGACGCCAGCCACAATGCGGCCTCCGGGCTGGCCCTGGCGCCGGACGGAAAGCATCTGTTCTGCAGCACCGCGGGGGAGAACACGGTCTCCATGTACGAGATCGATCCGGAGACAGGCCTTCTCACAAAGAAGTTTACCCTCCCCATCAGCGGAGATTACCCCAAGGATCTGGCCATCTTCCCGGACAACAAGCACATTGCCGTTGCCAACCATTCCAGCAACAGCATCACCACCTTTGCCGTGGACTACGAGAAGAATATCATCACCATGAAGGGAAAGCCCCTCAGTATCGTGACGCCGAACTGCATCCGCATCTGGCCCACCCCCGAGGAATGACGCCCGCCGCATCCCTCCATCAAAAAATCCCCCGCAGTCATGACCTGCGGGGGATTTTTCGGCCTGTGGGGAGAGACCGCCGGAAGTGGATCTGGCGCCTTAGAGTTCACATGCCTTGGCGGATGTCTTCGTAAAAGGACTTGACCCGGTCCATGCGGGCGCTCATTCCCACAAAGAGGGCGTCGGTCAGGGTGAGGGCCGCCATGGCCTCCACCACCACCACGGCTCTGGGGACGATCACAGGGTCGTGGCGCCCCCGGATATCCAGGGAAAGGGGCTCCCTTTCACAGGTCACCGTCTCCTGGGTCCGGCTGATGGAGGGAGTGGGCTTGATGTGGGCCCGCAGAAGGATCTCACCCCCGTCACTGATGCCTCCCAGGATGCCGCCGGAATGGTTTGAGATCTTCTGGATCCTTCCATCCCTGATGGTGAACCCGTCGTTGTTGGAGGAGCCCTTTGCCCTGGCGGCGGCGATACCGTCCCCCACCTCCACCGCCTTCACGGCTCCGATGGACATGAGGGCCTGGGCAAAAAGGGCGTCCAGCTTCCCGAAAACAGGCTCCCCCAGGCCGGCGGGGACGCCAGAGATCCGGCACTCAATGACGCCGCCGGCGCTGTCCTGCTCCTTCATGCAGGCTTCAAGGTAAAGGCCTGCCTGCCTGGCGGCCTCCTGGTCTGGCATGTAGAAGGCGTTTTTCTCGATCTCCCTGGGGGAAAAGTTCTGGATCTCCACCGGGCCGATGGACCTGGTGTAGGTGCAGAGGGTGATACCCAGCTCCTTCAGGATCTTGGCGGCGACGGCCCCTGCGGCCACCCGCCCAGCGGTTTCCCGTCCTGAGGAGCGGCCCCCGCCCCGGTAATCCCGGAAGCCGTATTTCTGGTCATAGCCGAAGTCCGCATGGCCGGGGCGGTAGGCGTAGGCCAGGTTTCCATAATCCCGGGAACGCTGGTCCTGGTTCCGGATCATCATGGAGATGGGGGTGCCGGTGGTCCTGCCTTCAAAGACACCGGAGAGGATCTCCACCTGATCCCCCTCCCTCCGGGCCGTGGTGTACCGGCTTTGGCCGGGCTTGCGCCGGTCCAGAAACACCTGGATATCTTCCTGGGAGAGGGGAAGGCCTGCCGGACAGCCGTCCAGAACGGCTCCCAGAGCCTTCCCGTGGGATTCGCCCCAGGTGGTTACCACAAATTTTTTTCCAAAGGATGAACTGCTCATGATCTTCCTCCCTTTCTTTCCATAGGGACTATCATAACAGAGTGTAAAAAATTTGTAAACCGAATCCATTGGAATTGACAAAATTTAGAGTACAAATTATAATGAAAAAGGTATTTTCCGGCAGCGGCTCTGGGGCAGTCCAGACGTTTGGGGTGTCCGCCGCAGGCGGATCAGGGGTGCGGAACAGGCTTCCATCAGCCCTACGGGCCTGGAGGCTGCTGCGGTTTCAGACGGCTGAGAAGCCGGGAAGAGAGAAGAAAGCGAAGAGAAAAATAGAACTGGGAAGAGAAGAGAGTCGGAAAGAGAAGAGAACT
>JAUNJL010000140.1 GCA_030533315.1 Eubacteriales bacterium | reverse complement strand
GGAACAGCAGCCAGGAGGATTTTATTTATGACAGGATAAAGATCATGGTTGCCACCAACGCCTTCGGTATGGGGATCGACAAATCCAACGTCCGTTTTGTCCTGCATTTCAACATGCCCCAGAGTCTGGAAAATTATTATCAGGAGGCCGGAAGAGCGGGGCGTGACGGGGAGCCTGCGGAGTGCGTGATCTATTATTCCCCTCAGGATGTGATCATCAACCAGTTTCTTTTAGAGAAGAAGGAACCAAGAGCGGAATACACTTCTGAAGAGATGACGCAGATCCGGGAACAGGACGGGGAACGGCTGCGGCAGATGACCTTTTACTGTACAACGAAGAACTGCCTCCGTGCCTATATTTTGAATTACTTTGGAGAGCAGGGAGAGCACAGATGCGGAAACTGCTCCAACTGCCAGGCAGACTTTGAAATGATGGACGCCGCGGAGGCGGCAGCAGATGTGGTGCAGTGCGTCCGGGAGACGGGCCAGAGGTTTGGCATGGGTATGATCGCCGGTGTGCTTCTTGGGGAAAACACGGCGAAGCTCCGCTCCTATGGACTGGAGAAGAGCTCCTGCTACGGGAAGCAGAGCCGTCTCGGCCAGAATTTGATCCGGGAAGTGATCTACGCCATGGTGGAGAACGGATATTTGCAGTTTACGAAGGATAAATACGCGCTGGTGAAGCTGACGGAGAAATCCCAGGAGCTTCTGGAGGCTGCCGAGCCCTTTCCTGTATTTTACAGAAAAGAGGAGGAGGGAAAAAGGGCAAGGAGCAGAAAAAGCGTTGGAGAAGGGATGGCCCTTACGTCAAAGGGGACGGAGCTGTTTGAGGAGCTGCGCCGCCTGCGGTATACCCTTGCGAAGGAGAGGGGGATTCCGCCGTATATGGTCGCCTCCGATAAAACCCTTCGCCATATGTGCGTGAAGCTGCCTGTGACAAAGGAAGAAATGCTTGGCGTGAATGGGATGGGGGAACGAAAATACCAGCAGTATGGAGGCCGTTTTATGGAGTGCGTCCAGGAAACTCTTCAGCGGCTCACAGGAGGGGAGAAAGAAGGCTACTCTTACGAGGATACAGATACGCGGACGGAGGGACCCGATCTCCAGGCGCGGTACGCGGACGCAAAGAAAAAAGGACGGAAGAAATCGGCGTTCTTTTTCACCGGGGAAATGGAACAAAAGATGGATTTTTCAAAAGAAACGACGATCAGTGAGCTTGTATCCCAGCTAAACGACGCCAGAGAGGACGAGGGGATGAAGCGTCTGACGGTGAAATTCGTTACAGAAAAGCTTGTGGAGGAGGAGCTCCTGTTGGTGGTGACAGAGGGGGACAAAAGCCGGAAAGTCCCTACAGAGAAGGGAAAAGCCATGGGGATCCGGTCGGAGGAGCGGACCAGCCAGAATGGTTATACGTATGAGGTCCTTCTATATAAGGAGGAGGCCCAGAGATACATAGCCGGACAATTAAAAGGCGTGTGGAATGGAGGGTAAAAAAATGGGACATTTTTATTTTACCAGACATGGACAGACCGTCTGGAATGTGGAGAATAAAATCTGCGGCGCGACGGACAGCCCGCTGACAGATCTGGGACGGGAGCAGGCGGATGAGCTGGGACGGGAGCTTCTGGAGGAGAAGCTGAAGATCGATGAGATCCTGTATTCGCCCTTAAGCCGCGCCGCCGACACGGCGCTGCGTATTTCCAGGCTCACAGGCATTCCGGCCCGGGTGGAGATAAGGCTGAAGGAGCAGAACTTTGGAAAATGGGAGTCCACTGCCAGGGATGGGGTGGAGTTTAAGAAAGCGAAAGAGGAATTTGCCACAGATTATGAGGGGGGAGAGTCCATGCTCCGCCTTTGCCAGAGGATTTATAACCTGATCGATGAGATCCAAAGGGAGCCGGATAAGGTGTACCTGCTGGTGGCCCACAACGGAATCGCCAGAGCGGTGGAGTCCTATTTTACAGATATGAGCAACAGGGAGTACGCGGCCTTTGGGATCCGGAATTGTGAGATCCGGCGGTATGATTTTTGAGGGAACCAAAAGAAAATGATCGCCGCGCAGGGAAAGAAGCAGTGTCCGGCTGGGACACAATCAGAAGGGATGGTGAAAGCATGAAGACGGTATTGATACACGGTCAGAGCCACGAGGGCTCCACCTGCCAGATCGGGAGAATACTTGCCAGGAAGCTTGGGGGAGAGGTTACAGAGTTTTTCCTGCCTCGGGATTTCGGGGAGTTTTGCGTTGGCTGTACCGCCTGTTTTACCAAAACAGAGACAAAGTGCCCCCATTACAGGAAGCTAAAGCCCATCACCGACGCCATCGACGAGGCTGACGTGATGATTTTCGCCAGTCCCGTATATGTTTATCACGTGACGGGAGCTATGAAGACGCTGCTGGACCACTATGGCTACCGCTGGATGGTCCACCGCCCGGAGGAAAGGATGTTTTCCAAGCAGGCGGTGGTGATCTCCACCGCCGCCGGGGCCGGTACGAGAAGTACCAACCGGGATATGGCGGACAGCCTTTTCTTCTGGGGCTGTGGGAAAATCTATAAGCTGGGGTTTGGGATCGCGGCAACCTCATGGACAAGGGTAAAACCTAAGGTTCGGGCAAAAATTGAGCGAAAAACTACGGCGCTGGCAAACAAGATCAGGAAACAAAACGGCAGGGCCAAGCCGGGGCTAAAAACAAAGGGCTTTTTTGCCATTATGCGTATCCTGCAAAAGGGCGGCTTAAGCGAGGCGGACAGGAGCTACTGGGAAGAAAAGGGCTGGCTGGGCCGGAAGCGTCCCTGGAAGGGGAATTGAGGAAATGATTTCAGAAGGAATGAAAGCAAAAAACAGGAGGAATGGGAAATGAAGAGTACGTTGACGAGAGAGGAAGCGCTTGCGCTGCTAAAAAAGTATAATCAGGAGGCCTTTCACATCCAGCACGGGCTGACGGTGGAGGGAGTCATGAGATGGTACGCCAAGGAACTGGGCTACGGGGAGGAAGAGGAATACTGGGGGATCGTGGGACTTCTCCATGATATTGACTTCGAGCTGTACCCGAAGGAGCACTGCCAGAAGGCGCCGGAGCTTTTGCGGGAGGGCGGCGTCTCTGAGGAGATGATCTATTCGATCTGCTCTCATGGGTATGGGATCTGCTGTGATCTGGAGCCAAAGCATGAGATGGAAAAGGTTCTGTTCGCGGCGGATGAGCT
>JAUNJL010000006.1 GCA_030533315.1 Eubacteriales bacterium | reverse complement strand
AGGATATCATGAATAAAAAAGAGATTTCAGAGATAAAAAAACAGTTTACTCCCGCCAACTGTGCCATCACCCGCATCTGCGGATGTTACGTGGACGGAGAAAAGAACAAAAAGACCCAGCTGAAGGAGGCCTTCCTCTCTCTTTCTGAGGAAGAAATGTTTAAATATTTTGAGATTTTCAAAAAGACCCTCTCCGGCACCCTTGGCAAAAATCTGATGAACATGGAGTTTCCCCTGGAGCAGGAGTACGAAGGCGGGAACCAGCATTTTCTCATGAAGCTGCGGGAGAGCCGCCTGACGGACGACGCCCTCCTGGAGGAATTTTATGACCGGGTGATCCAGCACTATGATTACGGCGAGAATTACTATATCATCCTCATCCATGCCGTCTACGACATCCCCGGAAAGTCCTCCGACGGACTGGACATGTTCGACGCCTCCGACGAGATCTACGACCACATCCTGTGCAGCATCTGTCCGGTAAACCTGTCCAAGGCGGGACTTTGCTACAATGCCGAGACCAACCACATCGAGGACCGCATCCGGGATTGGATCGTGGAAATGCCGGACCTGGGCTTTCTCTTCCCTCTGTTTAACGACCGCAGCACAGACATCCATGGAATGCTTTATTATTCTAAAAATGCGGAAAAGCTTCATGCCGACTTCCTGGAGCAGCTTTTCGGATGCGCCGCTCCCCTGTCCGCCGGCAGTCAGCGGGATTCCTTCAACAGTCTGGTGGAGGAGACCCTGGGGGAGGAATGCAGCTACGACACGGTGGTGGAAATCCATGAAAAGCTAAATGCCCTCATAGAATCCCAAAAGGAGCTTCCCGAGCCCGTCATGCTCACGCAGCCCCAGGTGAAGCGCCTCTTCGAGGACTGCGGCGTCAAGGAGGAGAAGCTGGAGGATTTTGAGGAGCAGTACCAGATGATGGCCGGGGAAAAGTCTGCCCTTCTTGCCTCCAATCTCACCAACACCCGCCGGCTGGAGATCAAGACCCCCGATGTCACCGTTCAGGTAGACCCCGCCTGCGCCCAGCTGGTGGAAACCCGCCTTGTGGATGGCCGCAAATGCCTGGTCATCCCTCTGGACGCCCAGGTAGAGGTCAATGGGATCCCCGTACAGGTACGCCTGCCGGAAACATCCCACACCGAAGAGCTTTCATAAACGAAGGTGCCTCCACTTGAAACAGCAAAAAAGACAAAGGGAGGGGCTGTCTCTGTCACAGCCCCTCCCGGGAAATGTCGTTCTTTTGCGGCTGTTCTGTCTGCCGGGCGGCGCCCCTCGAGGGGAGCTGAAGGCCGCGGCTCCAAAACGGCTGCTCTTTTTTTACGGTTGTACCGGCAGATACTTTCTCAGCTTTCTGGAAAGCCCGAAAGCCAGTGCGATCTTGATCAGGTCGGGAATGATGAAGGGGATCACACACCAGCCAAGGACGGTGCCAAGCCCTACCGCCTCCGCATTCCTGGTATACACCGCCATAAACCAAACCGTCCCAAAGGCGTAGCAGACAATCAGGCCAGCCACCATGGAAAGGATCTGAAGAACCGGTGTCTTTCCAAAGGCCGTCTCGATCCCCCACATCACAAGGGAAGAAGCCAAAAATCCCACGATGTAGCCTCCCGTGGTGCTCAGCAGCACTCCCAATCCCCCGGAAAACCCGGCGAACACCGGAACGCCTACGGCGCCCAGCAGAATGTAGATCAGTACGGAAAGGCTGCCCCTTTTTCCACCCAGAACGCCCACCGCCACAAACACCCCAAAGGTCTGGAGGGTAAAGGGAACGGTGGCCGGAATGGAAATCCAGGCGCAGATGGCCATAAGGACAGAGAAAATGGCAATGTAAGCCATATCGTAGGTTTTGCTTCTTTTTGCTGCAGCAGTCGTCATGATCTTTTCTCCTTGTAATCTTTTTTCGATGACAATGGCCTGCCTGAGCGGCCACGAAACACCTTTAATGTAGCACACCACCCCTTGATTGTCAACTAATATGCAATTACAAGTTTACATTTCTATGATCCCCGGTAGGAAAGCAGCCAAGGGATCAGCCCCTCTCAGCTCTCCTGTACCGCGCCCCTCCTCCAGGAAACAAGCGCCGCAGCCTATCCAGCCCTCTCAGCCCACCTGGTACACCTCCGCACTTTGCAGGCCAAAGCCCAGGGCCTCCTCATGACTCCCGAAATAAATGTCCACATGGCCGTAGGGCGTTCCCAGATCCTCCACCGTATAGACGTTCCCATTGATGAGGAGCTGTGTCCCAAAGGGCACGCCCGCCATGGCCACGGTCCGGCCTGCCGCTGGAACGGTTCCGCTGGCCGTGAGATTCCCGGCTGTCCCGCAGCACTGAGCACAATTACAGTAGGCGGTCAGGGTAAAATTGCCAAGATAAGAGCCCGATCCCTGGGACTCCTCCTGGGTGTACGCCTCTTCCTCATAGGGTTCCTCCTCATAAGTATCCTCATAGGTCTCCTCATACGCCTCCTCCGGATAAGCCTCCCAAGACTCCTCCTCATCGGATGCAGCCTCCTGGGAGCTCCCCGTCTCCGTCACGTCATACTCCTGATATGTCTGCTCCTCCCAGGCCTCCTGGGAAACGGCCTCCGCCGCCTCCCGCTCCGCCTGTGCCATAAGGGAGGCGATGCTGTCGTCAGCGATGCTGACCTGAGCCAAAAGGGCGGACGCCTCCTCCTGGCTGGCGCTGATCTGGCGCACATAAGACTGGATGCTCTCACTGGTGGCTGCCACCATCTCCTGCACCTCCTGACGCTTTGCCCCTCTTTCTGCCAAAAGGCCGTTCACGGCATTGTACTCCTGCTGAAGCCGATCCTTCTGACTCTGAATGCTCGCCTGCAGCTCCTGATATTTTTGGAGCATCTCCCGGTCATAGGCGGAAATCTGAGATATGTTCTCCGCCCGGTTCAAAAACTGAGAAAGGTCGGCAGAAGAAAGAAGCAGCTCCAGCATGGACGCACCGCCCTTTTCATAAAGATAGACGATGCGCTTTTTCATGGCCTCGTACTGCTTCTCCGACTGTTTCTCCGCTCTTTTCAGCTCCAGCTTCAACTCCTTAAGCGCCTCCTCCTTCTCGGCCGCCTGGATGGACAGCTGGGAAAGACTGTTGGTCAGCTCCTCATACTGGGCATTCAGCTCTCCCAGATAGGCCTCCAGCTCCTGCTTCTTGCCCTCCAGGGAGCTGATATGGCTTTGCGCCTGGGCAAGCCCCGCCTGAGCGATCTCCCTCTGGGCCTGCATATCTGCGATCTGATCCTCGGTTCCCGCATAAACTCCAATGGTCCCTGCCAGGGCCAAAAGCCCGGCCAGGAGCAACGAAAAAATCCTTTTGCCTCTCATGTTTCCTCCTTGTCATCCAATCCCTTGGATGGGATCTGATTTCTTTATCATATTTTCAGCAACAACCCAGATGCCTGGGCCGTCACCGTTTCTTAACTCTTCTGTATGTCAAGTATAACATATCTTTCTTAAAAATCAACACTTTTTTAATTTTTGTAATATTTCTGTAATATTTCAAGATTTTACCAAAGTCCTTTTCCCCAGAAGCCTTTCCCGAAAAGCCCACGCCTTTTCTTAATAGGAAAGACCGCCCTTCCATCCCCGCGAAAGGCGGCAAAAAAGGGGGATTGTAGGCAATCCAAGTGTCTGGACCGTGACAGCCTTGGACAATTTTTTGTGCTTTTTACTTGACACTATTCAACAAGTAGAATATAATATTTTTATTCTACTTGTTGAATAAGAATCCAGGAAAGGAGGAAGGATGGACGTGCTGAAGCATGGAATATTAGGCCTTCTGAACTATGGAGAAATGACGGGCTATGAGATCCACGAGGCCTTTGAAAGCTCATTGAAATTCTTTTGGCCGGCACAAACCAGCCAAATTTACCGTGAACTGACCGTTTTAGAAAAAAACAAATGGATCGTGAAGCGAACGGTGGAACAATCTGGCAAACCAAACAAAAAAATCTGTTCCATCACAGAGGAAGGACGAAGGGAGCTGCTGCGCTGGCTAAGTTCTCCAGATATCCCTGCTGAGATGCGCTCTCCCACCTTGATGAAGGTCTTTTTCATGGGCGCTCTGCCGGGCTTTGAAAGCTTAAGCTTTTTCAAAAGGCTTCATAAAGAATACGAATGCGGCTGGGAAGCCCTCCAACAGACCGGCCTTTCCATCGCCTCCTACCAGGAGCTGATCCCAGACAAGCAGAACGCATTGTTTTGGAAAATGACAGCCGATTTCGGAAAGCGATACACCCAAATGTATCTCCAATGGATCGAAGACTGTATCCATATTTTGGAAAGCATGGAGGAATGACAATGAATATCCTGGTAATCAATGGAAGCCCCAAGGGTGAGCGCAGCAACACCCTCCGGCTCACCAGCGCCTTCCTGGAAGGGATCTGCAGCTTCCAGAAGGACCCTTCTCCCCACATCCAGCAGCTCCACGTGGCACAGCTGGATATCCGTCCCTGCCTGGGATGCTTTTCCTGTTGGAAAACCACGCCTGGTAAATGCTGCATTTACGATGATATGAGGATCGTCCTGGAAAAGCTGTTGTGGGCCGACCTGACCATCTGGAGTTTCCCTTTATACTATTTTAGCCTGCCCGGAAATCTAAAAGCCTTGATCGACCGGCAGCTCCCCCTATCCTTGCCCTTCATGCTGTCCCACGCAGAGGGCGGCGGACATCCCTCCAGATACGATATGAGCGGCAAGAGGACCGTCCTGATCTCTACCTGCGGATTTTATACGGCGAGATCCAATTACGGCAGTGTGACGGCCCAATTTGACAGGATCTGCGGCAAAGGGGGCTACACCACCTTGTTCTGCGGGGAAGGAGAACTTTTTTCCGTTCCGGAGCTGTCCAAGCGTACAGAGGAATATCTTGCAGTTGTCCGGCAGGCGGGGCGGGAGTACGTGTCCGGCGGCATCCAGGAAGAAACGAACAAAAAGCTGCAGGAATTACTGTTCCCAAGAGATGTTTTTGAGCGCATGGCTGATGCAAGCTGGGGGATCGCACAGACAGGAGAAAAAGAAGATTCTTCCCTGACCTTTACCAGGCAAATGGCCGCACTTTATAACCCGGAGGCCTATTGCGGAACCGATATCGTTTTGGACATGGATTACACGGATATCGGAAAGCGCTATCGTATCATCCTGGAAAAAACAGGAAGCCGCGTCGTGGAGCAGTTCTGCGGCGAGCCGACGACTGTGATCCACACCCCGTTTCACGTATGGCGATCCATCGCCGCCGGGGAGATCGAAGGCTCTGACGCCTTGATGAAGCACCTATATTCTGTGGAAGGCGATTTTGACCTTATGCTGAAGTGGGACGATTATTTTGGACAGCACAAAAATGCAGACATGGCGGAGTCTAAGCCCGCCTCAGAGAAAAAAACAGACATGCGCTACGTCCTGACCCCCTGGATCGTATTTTGGATGGCTTCAGGCATCCATGTTTTTTGGGGAAGTATGGTGAGTATTTTTGTCTGCTGCCTGCTGCCATTGCTGTTTTATCAAAACAAAAAAACCATTTACGATGTGATTTCCGGCTTATTGGCAGGCATCTTTTCCATGCTTCTGCTTGCAGGCGCACCCGTCGTGGTGGTAACGCCCTTGTCTTACCTTGCCTTCGGCGTGATGTGGAGCGTATCCGCCTGTCTGAAGATCCCCCTGTCCGCCCAGTATTCCATGTATGATTACGGCGGGATCCGGGCACTAAACAACCCAATGTTTCTCCAGACAAACCGCATCCTGACTGCCGCATGGGGTATTCTTTACTTGATGACCTCCCTTTGGACCTATTTCCTGATCCCCACCGCCGCAGGCAGCTGCATGGGAATCATCAACTCCATACTCCCGGCCGTGATGGGGATATTTACTGTATGGTTCCAAAAATGGTATCCCCGCAGGATCGCCAGGGGAAGATGAGGCTTTTTTTCCTTAATAGAATAATGAAGCAGCGACATACAGAAAAAGGGAGCGGATTTCTTCTCGATCCGCTCCCTTTGGTAAGTATCCGCACCGCTCAGCCGGCTGGGCGGTTACCAGTCTTCTTTTTGCCCCATCCTTCGGGGCACACTAATCTGCAGCCATCAAGCCTCCGCTGCCATCAGTTCCGGCTCTGCTGCCAGGATCTCCTGGAATTTCCCCAGGATGATGCCCTGAATCTTGTCTCTCGTTGCAGAATTGATGGGATGGGCGATATCCCGATATTCGCCGTCCGTCGCCTTGCGGCTGGGCATGGCGATGAAGAGGCCCTTTTCCCCTTCGATCACCTTAATATCGTGAACCACAAACTCCTCGTCGATAGTAATGGAGACAACCGCCTTCATTTTTCCTTCCTTCGCAACCTTCCTTACTCTGACATCTGTAATATTCATTTTCTTTGCCCCTTTCTTTTCTCTTAAGCCAACTATTCAGAGCCCAGGCTGACAGCTGCCGCTTAAGTACCTGCCTCTTACAGTACGTAGCGTTCATTCTTCTCCACGACGATCTTAACCTCTCCCTCTCCACAATAGTAAGAGTTCGCCCGGATGGTATCCCTACTCTCCACGATACAGTTTTCAATGTGCGTATTATCTCCCAGATATACGTCATTGAGAATCACCGAGTTTTTGATGACGCAGTTGTTTCCTACGAACACATCCCGAAACAGAACCGAATTTTCCACGGTGCCATTGATGATGCAGCCACTGGAAATCAGGCTGTTTCTCACAGAGGCCCCCGGGTTGTACTTCGCAGGAGGAAGATCCCCGATCTTGGTCTTGATGGCCGGCTCCTGTTTGAAAAATGCGTTCCGGATCTCTGGCTGTAAGAAATCCATATTTGTTTTGTAATATGATTCCACCGTAGAAATGTTGCTCCAATAGGTGTCGATCTTGTAGCCGTAGATCCGCTTCAGGTTCTTGTAACGGATCAGGATGTCATTCACAAAATCGTGGCGCCCCTCCTGCGCCGCCTTCTCGATCAGCTCGATCAGCTGCCTCCTGCGGATGACGTAGATGCCTGTGGAAACGGTGGTGTAGGAGGAAACCATGGGCTTTTCCTCAAACTCCTCGATCCGGCAGTCCTCGTTCATGCGCAGCACGCCAAAGCGCTCCACCTCCTTGGGATCCCCACACTTGGTGCAGACCACGGTGATGTCTGCCCGCTTTGCAATGTGGTATTCCAGAACCTTGTTGTAATCCAGCTTGTACACGCCGTCCCCGGAGGCGATGACTACATAAGGCTCATGGCTGTTCTTCAAGAAGGACAAGTTCTGGTAAATGGCGTCAGCCGTGCCCTGATACCAAAAGCTGTTGTCCTTCGTGATGGTGGGTGTGAACACGAAAAGACCGCCCTGCTTTCTTCCGAAATCCCACCACTTCGAGGAGCTGAGGTGCTCGTTCAGGGAGCGGGCATTGTACTGAGTCAGCACCGCAACCTTCTGGATGTGGGAATTGGCCATGTTGCTGAGGGCAAAATCAATGCTCCGGTAGCTTCCGGCGATGGGCATCGCCGCAATCGCCCGCTTGTTGGAAAGTTCTCTCATGCGGTTGTTGTTTCCGCCGGCTAAAATAATCCCTACTGCTCTCATGCTCTGTCACCATCCTTTGCTGCTATCACTTGTCCGCTCTCCAAAATCCCTTCGGGATAATCCTCAGCCCTTGTCACTCCGGAAATGGCCGTATTTTTTCCAATTCTTACGTTGTCAGGGATCACACTGTGCTCTCCCACCGTGGCAAGCCCGAAGGCATAAACGGCAGGCTTCACCACATTGGGCGCCTCCTCGCCGCAGCCCAGGGTCACATGGTTTCCTATGACGACGTCCTCGGCGATGATGGACTTGTCCATCACCACGTTTTCACCCACCGTGGTGTTGCGCATGATAATCGAGTTCCGGACCACGCTTCCCTTTCCGATGACCACGTTGGGTCCGATGACGGAATTGTGCACCTCCCCGTAGATCTCCGCTCCCTCACCGATGAGACACCGGTCCAGAACGGCCTCCTGGGAAATGTACTGGGGCGGTATGATGTCACCCTTGGTGTAGATCCGCCAAAACTCCTCATAGAGATTAAACTCGGGAATGATGTCGATGAGCTCCATGTTCGCCTCCCAGTAGGAGCCAAGGGTCCCCACGTCCTTCCAGTAGCCATTGTACTCATAGGCGAAAAGGCGCTCTCCCTTCTCCTTGCAGTAGGGCAGAATGTGCTTTCCGAAATCACAGCCGTTCTGATCCTTCAGGGCGTACAAGGCCTCCTTCAGGGCCGGCCAGCTGAAGATGTAGATCCCCATGGAGGCAAGATTGCTGCTGGGGTGCTCCGGCTTTTCCTCAAACTCCGTGATACGGCTGGTGTCATCCGTCACCATGATCCCAAACCGGCTTGCCTCCTCCATGGGAACCGGCATACAGGCGATGGTAACATCCGCCTTGTTCGCTTTATGGAAATCCAGCATCACCTCATAATCCATCTTGTAGATATGATCGCCGGACAAGATCAAAACATACTCCGGATTGTACTGCTCCATGTAATCCATGTTCTGGAAGATCGCATTGGCCGTACCAGTATACCACTCACTGCTCGTGCTTCGCTCATAGGGAGGAAGGACGGTGACACCGCCTTCGTTTCGGTCCAAGTCCCAGGGGATCCCGATACCGATATGCGTGTTCAGCCGCAGGGGCTGATACTGTGTCAGAACTCCCACCGTATCGATCCCGGAATTGATGCAGTTGCTCAGGGGAAAATCGATGATCCTGTATTTTCCTCCGAAGGACACTGCCGGTTTTGCCACTTTTTCCGTCAACACTCCCAATCTGCTGCCTTGGCCGCCCGCCAGGAGCATTGCGATCATTTCTTTCTTAATCATGCGCTCACCTCTTGTTGTATGTAATGATAGTGCCAAATGGGATGACTCCCTGTGGTCTTTTTATTATACCATACTTCTCCTCATTCGTAAACATTTTTTATAATTATTTTCTTTGATTTTTAATTTTTTTTGTTAAATTTGTATACTTTTCTTCTCCACTCTTCAAACCGAATCTTTTATTTTTTATGCAATTTCTACATTATTTTCCATTTTTCTTCCAATTTTTATATATTTCTCACACCGATACCCGCCTTCCCTTTGTTTTTCTTTTCCTCCGGTTTCTGCCGCAGGACTCCTTTTCCCCTCCAAACCTCTCCATGGATCCCTCCCCCATCCAGCGTCTCCCCTGCGGCAAAAGGGCCGCTCCTCAAAAGAAAAGCTTTTCAATTTTTCCCGCAGGAGGTATAATAAACGGGTGAAAAACACATTCTAAGTTCCATTTTGATAAGGAGATCGCTATGTATCAGATAGACTTTCATAAACCAATGCATCTTCACTTTATTGGGATCGGCGGAATCAGCATGAGCGGCCTGGCCGAGATCCTTTTGGGGGAGGGCTTCACCATCTCCGGCTCCGACGCCAAGGAAAGCCCCCTCACCAGATCCCTGGAAGAAAAAGGGATCCAGGTCTTTTACGGCCAGCGCGCCTCCAACATCACCGACGGCGTGGAGGCCGTGATCTACACCGCCGCCATCCATCCAGACAATCCGGAGTTCGCCTGTGCCGCAAAAAAGGGGCTGCCCATGCTGACCCGAGCCCAGCTCCTGGGACAGATCATGCAGAATTATGGCACCTCCATCGCCGTCTCCGGCACCCACGGAAAGACCACCACCACCTCCATGATCTCTCAGATCCTTTTGGAGGCGGACTGCGACCCCACCATCAGCGTGGGAGGCATCCTGCCCTCCATCGGCGGGAACATCCGCGTGGGAAAATCCCAGACCTTCATCACCGAGGCCTGTGAGTATACCAACAGCTTTTTAAGTCTTTTCCCGAAGATCAGCATCATCCTGAACATGGATGCGGATCATCTGGACTTTTTCAAGGACATGGAGGACATCCGCCATTCCTTCCGGGAGTTTGCCCTTCGCCTGCCCGAGGACGGCACCCTGATCATCAACGCCGACACCCCCCACTATGAGGACATCATCCGGGATCTTCCCTGCCAGGTGATCACCTACGGCCTGGAAAAGGAAGCCATGTACCAGGCCAGCCATATCACCTACGACAAATACGGCCATGCCTCCTTCACGGTTTTGAAGGACGGCAAAAAATCCGGCAGCTTTTACCTGAAGGTGCCGGGGCTCCACAACGTTTCCAACGCCCTTTCCGCCATTGCCCTGGCCCAGCTTCTGGAGATCCCTTCTCCGTCCATCGTGAAGGGCCTGGGCAGCTTCACCGGCACGGACCGCCGTTTCCAGTACAAGGGGGAGGTGGCCGGCGTGACCGTCATCGACGACTACGCCCACCATCCCACGGAGATCCAGGCCACCTTGCAGGCGGCGGCCAATTATCCCCACCAAAAGATCTGGTGTGTGTTCCAGCCCCATACATATACCAGGACGAAGGCCCTCCTCCCGGAATTTGCAAGGGCACTGACCCTGGCGGATCACGTTGTTTTGGCGGACATCTACGCCGCCAGGGAAAAGGATACCCTTGGGATCTCCTCTGAGGACCTTCAGGAGGAGATCCGCAAGAATGGGACACCCTGCGACTATTTTCCCACCTTCGATGAGATCGAAAATTTTTTATTAAAAAATTGTACACAGGGTGACCTGTTGATAACTATGGGGGCCGGAGACGTTGTAAACATTGGAGAACACCTTCTGGGCAAATAGTTATCCACACTATCCACATGCTTATACACATTTTTACGGTGGGAAGCATGTGGATTTTTTTGTGCATAACCCACTTTACATAATTCCTCGTTCTTTTTCGACAAAAAACTACTTTTCTCCACGGTTCCGCAGGTTTCTCAGTTTCCCATAACCTCTCTTTCCCCTTTTCTTTCCACATTATCCACATTATCCACAAAATATTGTGGAAGAATCCCCTTCCCCTCTCAGGGCAAATCCTCTATTCTCTTTTTCTTTTCTCTATGCTATAATGGCTTTACTGTTTTAGACGGGCCGCCTCCGGGCCGCCCCAAAATATCATGATTACCGACCAAATGATCCATTTTGCGTCTTGTTTCGAGGTGAGAGAAAAGATGAGCAGCATACGCCTGACCACGGCCTCCCAGGGGGAGGTCACCCTGTTATCCAATATTTTTATTGATAGCTTTCTGCCGGAGGCGGGAGGAGAGTTCGTGAAGGTCTATATCTACCTCCTTCGCCTCCTTGGAGATCCTTCCCGCAGTCTGGGACTGGACCAGATGGCGGACTGTCTCCACTGCACCGAGGGAGACCTGCTGCGGGCGTTTAAATATTGGAGCGCCGAGGGACTCCTCACCCTCCGTTTTGACGAGGAGCAGGTTCTTTCCCAGATCATATTGGAGGATCCCTCGGCCCCTGCGGCCCCAGCTCCCTCCCCCCAGGAGGAGCCGAAGGCCTCTCCCAAGGCCCTGTCCTTAAGCGAGGCCCAAAAAGCCGCCGCCCCTTCCCAGCCGCCAAAGACCTTGACCGCCGACAGAGTGAGCGCCCTCAAGGAGGAAGAGGAGGTGGTGCAGCTTCTGTATATCTGCGAGCAGTACCTTGGAAAAACCTTGTCCCCCACGGAGGTCCAAAAGCTCCTTTTCTTTTATGACGGCCTTCACATGTCCGTGGATCTCATCGACTTCCTGATCCAATACTGCGTGGGAAGGGGGCACAAGAGCATCCGCTACATTGAAACCGTGGCCCTTGCGTGGGCCGACGAGGGAATCACCACCGTGGAGATGGCCAAGGCTTCCTCCTCCCGCTACGGAAAGGATTATTTTACCATCCTGAAGGCCATGGGGATCACCGGCCGCAATCCCATCAGCACCGAGGTGGCATTCATGGACACCTGGATGAAGGATTACGGCTTTTCCATGGACATTATTCTGGAGGCCTGTACCAGAACCGTCCTCCAGACGGGGCAGCCCAGCTTCCCCTACGTGGATGGGATCCTTTCAGACTGGCACAAAAAGGGAGTTCGGACCCTGGCGGATATCCAGCCCCTGGACCAGCAGCACCAAAAGCGCAGGCTGCAAAAAAGTCAGGGACGGGGAGCGGCGCCCAAAAGCCAGGCCCAAAACCGTTTCAACAATTTTCCACAGCGGGAATACGACTTTGCCGAATACGAGAAGCTTCTTCTGAACCGCTGACCGGCGCAGGGCCTTCCCCTGTCCCACACCCTAAAAGGAGGATTCTTCCATGCCTTTGCAGAATCATCAATACGACACCATCATGAGGGAGTACAGCCGGAGGCAGTCCGCTGCCCGCCGGGCCTTAGAGGAGCGCCGCCGGGAGGCCTTCCTGCGCATCCCCCGTCTTCAGGAGATCGACCAGGAGGTGGCCTCCTTAAGTGCGGCCAAGGTGCGGGCGCTGATGGGAGGCGGGGAATCGGGGCTGGAGGATCTGAAGGCCTCCATCTCCCTTTTGTCCCAGGAGAGGACCGCCCTTCTCCTGTCCAACGGCTACCCAAGGGATTATCTGGAGATGGCTTATTCCTGCCCCATCTGTCAGGATACCGGCTACGTGGACAGCCGAAAATGTGTCTGCTTTAAGAGAGCCGAGGTGGAGCTTTTGTACTCCCAGTCCAATCTCCAGGAGATTTTGAAAAAAGAGAATTTTGACCACTTTTCTTTTGACTGCTATTCTGATACAATAACCAATGAAGCCACCGGCCTCACTGCCAGGGAGACCGCCCGCCGGGCCTATGACACAGCCTGGGCCTTTGTCCGGGATTTTGATACCTCCTCCGACAATCTCCTCCTTTACGGAGATACGGGCGTGGGAAAAACCTTCCTCTCCCACTGCATCGCCTGTGAGCTTTTAAGATCCGCACACTTTGTGCTGTATTTTTCTGCCTTTGAGCTTTTCGATCTGCTTGCGGGGAACGCCTTTTCCCAAAGGAAGGCTTCCGTGAGAGATGAGGATCCGGTTTACGACTGTGACCTGCTGATCATTGACGACCTGGGAACGGAGCTGACAAACAGCTTTGTGTCCTCCCAGCTGTTTTTGTGCATCAATGAGCGGATCATGGCCGGGAAGTCCACCATCATCTCCACGAACCTGACCCTGGATAAGCTTTCGGAGCTGTACTCCGAAAGGACCTTTTCCCGGATCGCCAGCAGCTACAAAATGATCAAGCTGGTGGGAAAAGACATTCGCATACAAAAGATTTTTTCAAACGGAAACATCTAAAGGTGTACCACAATGCCCGACCGAGTCGGGCGGTAAGGAGGAAACACCAAAGGTGTACCACAATGCCCGACCGGGTCGGGCGGTAAGGAGGAAAGGAATGGCACTGGGTAATACGAAAGATCTGTCCACGGTTCCGGTTGGAAGGCTGGGGCTGATCCCTATGGACAGCTGCAAGGAGCTGGGACAAAAGGTAAACGACTGGCTGGTTCAATGGCGCAGGGAGCGCCAGCATCCGGAGATGGATTCCTTCGCTTTTGAGGGCTATCGAAGAGATTCCTACACCGTAAGCGCCCTGACCCCCCGTTTTGGCTCCGGGGAAGGGAAGTCCGTGATCACCTCGTCCGTCCGGGGAGACGATGTCTACATCCTGCTGGACGTGTGCAACTACAGCCTCACCTACCACATTGGAAAATACGTGAACCTGATGTCCCCCGACGATCATTTTCAGGACCTGAAGCGTATCATCGGCGCCATCGGCGGAAAGGCCCGCAGGATCAACGTGATCATGCCCTACCTGTATGAGGGCCGTCAGAGCAAGCGGGTGGGAAGGGAGTCCCTGGACTGCGCCAGCTCCCTCCATGAGCTGATCAGCATGGGCGTGGAAAACATCATCACCTTCGACGCCCACGATCCCCAGATCCAAAACGCCACCCCCCTTCATGGCTTTGAGACCGTGCAGCCCGCCTACCAGTTCGTAAAGGCCCTTCTCAACCACGAGGACGGCCTTCACATTGACAACGAGCATTTCATGGTCATCAGCCCCGACGAGGGAAGCATGAACCGGGCCATTTACCTGGCCAACATCCTGGGCGTGGACATGGGCATGTATTATAAGCGCCTGGATTACTCAAAGACCATCAACGGCCGCCATCCCATCGCCGCCTACGAGTTTTTGGGTCCCAGGCTGGAGGGAAAGGACATTGTCCTTGTGGACGACATGATCTCCTCCGGCGACACCGTGATCCAGATTGCAGCTCTTCTGAAGGAAAGAGGGGCCGGGCGTATCTACATCTGCTCCACCTTCGGCCTCTTTACCAACGGCCTGAAAAAATTTGACCAGGCCCATGAGGCGGGAGCCTTTGACAAGCTGCTCACCACCAATCTGGTCTACCAGACGCCGGAGCTTCTGGAGAAGCCCTATTATATCAGCTGCGACATGAGCAAGTACATCGCCCTGATCATCGACACCCTGAACCATGACCTTTCCGTCAGCCACCTTCTGGATCCCGTGGACAGGATCAAGCGCTGCGTGGAGCGTTACATGGCCCAATACCAGGATCCAGAGCCCTCCCTGTAAAGAAAAAGAGCAGGGGCAGCCAGGTGGATCCATCCCGCTGTCAAAGGAGGCGTCGGATCCCTTCTATGGTCAGCCTCCCACAGCTTAAAAGGAGACCCTTCTGCCAGAGCTTCAGGCATTTAAAGCCCGGAGCTTCGCAGAAGAGTCTCCTTTTTGCAGGTGTCACTTATTTTAATGGTTTTAATAGGGACAAATCTCTCACAGATCCCTGCGGCGTTCCCTCGTCCCCTCCCCTTTCCGCCGATGAAACGACGAAGGGAACGGCGGTCCGCCTCTAAAGCTCCAGCCTCCGGTAGGGGATTCCCTCCCTGTCCAGAAGCTCCAGCTCTCTTTTGCTGCAGGTGCTGATGATCACCTGCTTCTCCTCCTTTTCCAGCCAATGAAGAACCGAGGCCAGCCTTTCCTCGTCGTACATGCCGAACACGTCGTCCAGGATCACCGGAAAGGCCTCCCCGCCGCAAAAGAGATCTGCGGCAGCCATGCGAAGGGCAAAGTAAACCTGTTCCAAGGTTCCTCTGCTGAGGCGTTCCACGGGGATGGTTCTCTCCTGGGTATTTACCGTCATATGAAGCTCCTCATCCATCACCACATCCTGATACCTTCCCCCCGTGATCTCCTTCAGAATGCGGGAGGTGCGGCTTCTCAGGCGGCGTCCCGCCCGGCGCTGCATATTGCCAGAAATATCCTCGATGGTGGCCATGGCCAGCTCAATGGCCTGGATCTCCCTGTCCTCTCCCGAGGGAAGGAGGGATTCGTTTTCATAATCCTGGTACTCCTCCATCAGATTGGAAAAATCCATCCTTTTCTCCTGGCAGGTCTCCTCTATGGCGTCCCGGTTCCATCTCAGCTTTTCCTGCTGGGCGTTCCACCGGATCATCAGCTTCCTCTGGCGACCCAAGTCTCTCTGCACCCTTCGGAGCGCCGACAAAAAAAAGCAGACCGCCCCCACGGAAAGGACCATGCAGAAATCCCAGCCCAGCCTGGAAAGCTGATCTGCGGCTCCTGGGCGGAAGACCAGTCCGGCAATGCCAAGGAGCACACCAAGCAGGGACGCCGCCAAAAGCCCGGCCTTTTTGGCTCTCAGCCTGTCCAGGGTATCCTCCATCAGGCTCTCCCCCGTCTCCTGTCCCGGCTTTCCCCGCAGCCCCGCTTCCTTCTGGGAAAGGGCGCTCTGCTTTTTCGTCAGCTCCTCCATCTCCCCCTTCAGGTATTCCATTTTTGCCTGCAGCTTCTCCTGCTCCTTCTCTCTCTCCCTCTTCCCCTTTTCCTTCTGATCCCGATATCCCTTCCTGGTCATTTTCAGCATCTGCATGGCCCGGCCCAGATCCACGGAGCAGTCCCCCGTCCCCTGGTAGCTGGCCATGTAATTCTGCAGCTCCCTTGCCAGCTCCGGGCCGGCCACGCTTTTCAGCTGCCCCACGGACACGGTATTATCATAAACCGCCTGGCTCACCTTTCCCAGAAGCCTCTCCAGGTCCTCATCCATCTCCAAAAGGCGCCCCTCCTCCTGGCAAAAAAGCTGGGCGCTCTGGTTTTCCTTGTAAAAGGTGCGGGTGAGACGGTACTCCTTCCCCTGGCATTCAAACCAAAGGCTTCCCCCGTAATCTGCCGGGCTTTCCCAGGGCTCATATCTGGCATAGATGTCGTTTTTCGCCCCCCTGCCCCTCTGCCTGGTTATCCCGAACAGCATACTGTGGATAAAGGTGTGGAGGGTGGTCTTTCCGCTCTCGTTTTCCCCATAAAGCACGTTGATCCCGGGAGAAAGCTCCAGGGTCTTGTGGCAGATCTTGCCGAATCGTTTAATGGTCAGTCGTTTTAAGATCATTCCCGGACTCCTTACGTTCTGCTGGTCAAAAGCAGGGCCTGGAGGCCATAATACAAGGCCTTGTCCTCCGTGATGGTCCTGTCCTTTTCCAGGAAACAGTCGATATAATCCCCGATAAGGGTTCCTGCGTAGGTCTTTTTCAAGGCGTACAGGTCGTAGGCCGGTATGGATTCGTCCTGTACCTCCGTGATATTCCCAAAGGCCTTCATCCTCTCCGGGATCAAAAGCAGCTCAGGAGACCGGATCCCCTGAAGGATGACCCGGTACATGTCCAGACCTCCCTTTTCGTAAAGCTCCTCCTTCAGAGCCGCCTCCAGAGAAAGCTGGGTGCTGTCCTCGTCCACATGAAGGAGGATCTGTCTGTAGGAGCGACAGGCAAAGGGAACGAAGGAGATCCTGAGACGGCCACTTTCCAGCCTTCCCTCCACATACCCGTGGGGGCCCAGATCTCCCCGGTCGATGGGCTCCAGAGCACCGGCGTAGGCCGCCGCATCCCGCAGGAGGATCTGAGGCTTGTGGATATGCCCCAAGGCGATATAATCAAACCCTGCTGCCGCCAGCCCCTGGACATTGACCGGAATGTGACGGTCATCTCCCCCGTGGGCCAGGAGGATATGAAGCCCCTCCCCCTCCTCCGGGCGCAGCCCCTCATAAAGCGGCGTCAGGATCTCCCGGTGCTCGTAGCTCAGGCCATAAACATACACCTCCAGCAGGGGATCCTTCACGCAGGTCAGCCTTTCCGAATCAAAAAAGATCACGTTTTGAGACCAGGGAAAGCCCCGGTAAAAGGAGTCCTTTTTCAGATAGTCATGATTCCCCGCCATCAGATAGACGCGGGTATCCGGTATGGTGGAAAAAAGATAGTTTACCTCCTTCAGCTCCCGCAAAAGGGGCTGTCGGTGAAAGAGATCCCCCGCTATAAACAACAAATCCACCGGATCTTCACGGATGCCCGCAATAACCCGGCGGAATGTTTCCCAGATCTCTTCCTCCCGCTTACTGCTCCAGGGGCAGCCCCTGTCCGGGGCCGCTCCAAGATGCACGTCTGCAAGATGAATGAATCGCATGAACGCCTCTCCTTCTTTACAGGTCGCAGTTGTTGACAGTCCGGGGGAACGGGATGACATCCCGGATGTTGCCCATACCGGTCAGATACATCACGCACCGCTCAAAGCCCAGGCCAAAACCGGAATGGCGGGTGGAGCCGTATTTCCGAAGATCCAGGTAAAAGCCGTAGTCCTCCTCCTTCAGGTCCAGCTCTGCCATACGGCTCTTCAGCTTTTCAAAGTCGTCCTCTCTCTGGCTTCCTCCGATGATCTCCCCAATCCCCGGAACCAGGCAGTCCATGGCTGCAACCGTCTTTCCGTCCTCATTCTGCTTCATATAGAAGGCCTTGATCTCCTTGGGGTAATCCGTCACGAAGATGGGCTTTTGGAAGATCTCCTCCGTCAGATAGCGCTCATGCTCCGTCTGAAGATCGCAGCCCCAGGAAACCTTGTAGTCAAATTTGTCGTTGTTCTTCTTCAAAAGCTCGATGGCCTCCGTGTAGGTCACCCTCCCAAAGTCCGAATCAGCCACGTGGTTCAAACGGTCCAGAAGTCCCTTATCCACAAAGGAATTGAAGAAGTTCATCTCCGCCGGGGCGTTTTCCAAAACGTAGCGGATGATGTATTTCAGCATGGACTCCGCCAGATCCATATTGTCCTCCAGGTCTGCAAAGGCACACTCCGGCTCGATCATCCAGAACTCCGCCGCATGACGGGTGGTGTTGGAATTTTCCGCCCGGAAGGTGGGACCAAAGGTGTACACGTTTCGGAAGGCCTGAGCATAGGTCTCGGCGTTGAGCTGGCCGCTGACCGTCAGGTTGGTCTCCTTGCCGAAAAAGTCCTGGGTGTAGTCGATTCTTCCGTCCTCTCCCATCGGCGGATTCTCCATGTCCAGGGTGGTCACCCGGAACATCTCTCCGGCACCCTCACAGTCACTCCCGGTGATCAGAGGAGTATGGACATACACAAAGCCTCTGTCCTGGAAAAACTTGTGGATGGCATAGGCACACAGGGAACGCACCCGGAACACCGCCTGGAAGGTGTTGGTCCTGGGGCGCAGGTGAGTCATGGTCCTTAAATATTCCAATGTATGGCGCTTCTTCTGGAGGGGATAATCCGGTGCGGAGGCTCCCTCCACCGTCACCTCCGCAGCCTGGATCTCAAAGGGCTGCTTTGCCTGAGGCGTGGCTACCAGGGTTCCCTTTACCAGAAGGGCGGCGCCCACGTTCATCTTGGAGATCTCCCCGAAATTCTCCAGATCATCATGGTACACCACCTGAAGAGTCTCGAAACAGGTGCCGTCGTGAAGGACGATAAATCCAAAGGTCTTGGAATCCCGCACACTGCGCACCCATCCTCCTACCTGTATCTCCTGATCCACATAGTGCGCCTGGTCCTTGTAAATCTCTTTTACGGTTGTAAGCTTCATAGTTGATTCCTCTTTCTCATCTGATTTTCCAAAAACTGATTTTCTATAGTATAGCCTATTCTTTCCCCAGGCGCAAGGAAAAATACAGGCGGCACCCATGTGCCGGGATGGATCAGCGGCAATTCAAATACCCGGGCCGCCTCAGGGGTGCCCATCCCGCCATCTGCACCTGCAAAAAATGGACAGGTCCGCAAATTGGGACGGCCAAAATCCGGCTTTCCGCAAGCCGGATTTATGACCGTTTTTGAGGTACCTGTGAACGGTGGCCGTTCCCAAACAGCCCCGTCTGAGCCTCCGGCCTACCAGAAAAGACTGTCCGTCTGCGCAAAGCCGTTCTCCATGTCGTAGGCCTCTGCGCCCTTTGCCCCCACCAGATAAAAAGTATCTCCTATATAAAGCCCTCTCAGGCTGGCATAATCCTCATAAGTGCCGGCCATCGCCTCAGATACCCTGAGATAAACGTTGTTCCCAAAGCCCGCCTCCTCGTCATAGGAAAAGACTCCGTAATACAAATACTCTTCCCAGGTTTCCTTCTCGCAGAGCTGATAGGCAAAGCCAAAGATATTTTTTTCCGGATCCACCAGAAATTCCTTGTAATTGCTCAGTGCCCTGCATCCGTAAACATCCTTCAGCACCAGCTTTTCCCTCTCCTTTACGTCAGAGGGGTCAGAAATGTCAAAGATGGAGCATTTCAGGCCCAGCTGCTCCCCCGTATCGGGATCGGTCTCCCATCCCACTCCCAGAAGGCGATCCTTCCCATAAAAGTGGAGGTACTGGGAAAAGCCGGTGATCTTCAGCTCCCCTAAGATCCTGGGATTCTCCGGGTCGGAAAGGTCTGCGGAAAAGAGGGGATCCATGTTCCGGTAGGTGACGAAGTAACCAACGTCTCCCATGAATCGAGCGGACTGGATGGTTTCCCCCGCAGCCAGATTTTGGATACTTCCAACGACCTCCAGATCCATGTCCAGAACATACAAGTGGTTCATGGAGGTGAAGCCTCCCTCGTCGCCGCCCTCCCCCGTCACCACAAGCCTTAAATGATCCTCATACTCATCCATGGAAAAATTGTCGTTCAGATAGCCTTCGATTCGTTTCACGCGTCCCGGGGCAAAGGCCCCCTCCCGGTACCCAAAGCGGATGAGGGAAGTCCACTTCTTCCCATTCTCCCAAAGGCCGGAGGCGGCGTAAATGTTTTTCTGGCTGACGTAAAATTCTTCCCCGCCTCCCACGACTGCCATCCTGTCGGCCGCCCTTGTCTCCCCGTCCTTTAAGGCACCTGCCACCAGGTAGGAACGGCCGCCATACAATCCCTTTTCCTCCCCCATCAGGTAGATCTCCTCGCAGGGCAAAAGCTCTCCCCCCACCCTGGGAACATAAGCCTCCTTCGCCTCATAGCTCTTCCCCGGGCGGGGCGAATAGGAGGTAAAGAGATAAAGGCAGCCGCCGTTCCTCCGGGAAGTAAGATAATTCCCGTCCTGCTGGTAGGCCCCGGTCTTTTTGGGCGCTTCCTTGTGAGAAACATCGATATTTTCCACCTTTGTCCTGCGGACAGGCACCTCGGTCCAGGCCCTCGTCTCAGAACCGTCGATCATGGTGATGGTCTCCTCCACAAAGGTATAGGTATAGCTTGTGGAGATCACCTGCAGAAGGTCTCCCTCCAGATACATCTCCTTCACCTGGCCGTCCAATGAGCTTTCCAGGTCAAGGCTCGCAGTAAGCTCCAGGTCCCTGCCGCTAAGGATCCTTAAGACCCCGTCATTTCCCAGCGCATAAAGGTAGGTTCCGTCCGTCTTCACGATATCGGCCTCCTCCACTCCCTTTTCCTGGATATTGGTACGGGAATACTCTGCCTGACCGGCCTCCCGAAAACCTGCGCCGCTTTCCGTCGTATCGTTTGTCACCGCTTCCTCCATGGCGGCCCCATCCTCCCCCACGGCCCCGGCGTAAAGCATGTCCGTGTTCATGACCGCCGTCTCCTCCAGGAGGACCTCCCGTCCGATAAGATCGTAAAGCTCCTGGTAATCCCGGATGTGCCGGATGCTCCCGGAGGCTTCCCCTTCCGGCAGATCCTCCTCTCCTGCACCGGCCTCCGCCTCAGACGGGCTCTCCTTTGTCGCATCCTCTGTCAGAAGCGTCTTCTCCGGTAAGCTCCCTTCCGTCAAAAGCTCCTCCTCCAAGGCTTCCTTTTCCTCATTTCTTTCCTCTCCTCCTCTTGGCTGAAACAAGGCCAGTGCCGTCAAAAGCACCAAGATAGCCGCCGCCATCCCCCCGTACCTGCGAAGCCAGGCCATCCTGCCAGGCGCGGACGCCGTCTCCTGCATCTCTTCCCTCGGCAGCCTTTCCAATGTCTCCTGGATCTTCTCCGGCCTTAAGCTTTCCGGTACCTCCACCTGCTCCGCCGAATCCCGGATTTCCTTTAAGATCTTGTCGTCTTCCATATGCTTACCTCCATTCTTCCTCACTGGAGCATCTCCCGCATTTTCCCGAGAGCCCTGTGTATACGAGAACGCACGGTATTTTGGTTCATGTCCATGATCTGCCCGATCTCATGGCTCTTATAGCCTCCGAACACCTGCATGGAAATCAGCAGCCGGTCCTCCGCAGAAAGACGGGAAAAGGCGTCCCTTACCTGCACACTCTCTTCCATCTCCTCCGCGCCCCGGATCTCCTCCATCAGCTCCCCCGGCCTGTTTATGTATTCCTTTCTCTTCCGCCTGCACTTGTTTGCCACGATGGCAAACATCCAGGAGCGAAAGGACTGGGCGTTCCGAAGCTTGCCTACGGAAGCGTACGCATCCGCCACCGCCTCGCTCACCGCATCCTCCGCATCCTGAGGGTTCCCCAGGGTGTACAGGGCAAAACGGTATAGATCCTGATAAATCCTCTCGTAACAGGCTGCAAATATCTCCGGTTTTCTCAAATCCTCCATGCATTCACCTCCCCCTCCCCAAATCACATCCTTCTCTTTATGGGTATACCTATCTATCAGTGTCCAGTTCTCCCCGGTTTGTTGCAGAAAATTTTATATAAGATCAAAAAACGATGGCAACGGGCCCGACATGCCAAAAAAGAATGGCATCCCGGCCATTCTTTTTTGGTATGTCGGGCCCTTCCCCCTAGAGGGAAGAGCCTCGAACCTTTCCCGGCAGTCTCCGCCCGCCTAGCCCACATATCCTGCAAACACAAATGCAAAAAGAAATGAGACGACCGCCACACACACCCACGTGATCCCTCCAAGGGCGATGGGCTTGAGACCTTTGGAAAAAACATCTTTAAATTTAATCTTAAATCCTACCCCTGCAAGAGCAGAGGAAAACAGAAACTTACTGGCCTTCTGCAATAAGGAAATACCTGTTTCACTGAAAACACCGGCCGTGTTCAGGCCCGCCATCACCACGAACCAGAGAATGAACATGGGAAAGGCCTTCTGCACAACAGAAAAAAGATTCTGGTTTTCACCGGCCTCACCCTTTTTCCTGGCATCCTTCGCCATCACGATGGTCCAGAACAGAGCCACGAAGATCAGCAGCGTGGTACGGACAAGCTTGACATTCAAAGCGCCGTTAAAATCCCCATTGCCGATCATTGCCTGGTATGTGGCCTGTGCACCGGCCACGGAGGAGGTGTCGTTGATCGCCGCTCCTGCCACAAAGGCAAACTGATTGTCCGTAAATCCAATGGCAGATGACACATAGGGGTAGGAGAATGCGGCGATCATGTCAAACAAAAAGATCGCCGCCATGGCAAATGCAATCTCCACATCCGCCGCTTTGATGATGCGGCTCAGCGTTGCAATGGCCGTCCCGCCGCAGATACACGTGCCTCCTCCTACCAAAACGGACGTGTTCTTGGTCACTCCCATCCTCTTTCCGATCCACAGGGCAACCCCAAAAGACACCACCACGTTGATCAGCAGCAGCGGAAGGGACTTTACCCCGGTTCCCAATATGGCCGCAAAGCTCAGGGTACCTCCCGTCAATATGGTTCCCCAGTTTAAAAACTGCTTGCTGCAGTAGGTGGCCCCCTCTTTAAAATCCTTGTCCAGCGACGGGACCAGATTGCAGATGATCATCGAGATCAAAAGCGCCACCATGGGACCGCCCATCACGGTGCGATGAAACAGCGCATCCTGCAGATCCGTGGATTTCGTGGCAAGCCACCCGATGACCAAACACAGCGCAATGGCGCCGAATTTTTTCTGTCCTCCACTCATGTTCCTCTCTCCTCTCTCGTATTTGGTATGTATCTTCCTATCCGCGGGGATCATCCGCTCCGGGCCCCTCTGGAAGGAACCGTGCGCTTTGTCCTGCGGCAGTCTTCCTCCGCGCCCATACGCACCTTGTCGTCCTCCCACAGGAAATGTGCCTTTGCACTTTCCCAAAGCGACTCATTTCCCCCAATGCAAAAAACAAAGGCTGAAGGTGATGATGAGATTACCTCCAGCCCTCGTCACAAAACCAAGCGGGTCCGATCCTGCCGGTCAGCAGGTGGCTCCTCCCACAAGATGCAGCTGCGCATCCAGAATCTCCTGCTTTCTGCCTAAAATGTCATCAGAAAGCAGCTCCTTCTCCACGTAGTCAAAGCCCAGCCTTTCGATCGTATCCGCAAAACGCTCGCCGGTCTTCCCCTGCTCCCGGAAAAACAGGATGGTCTTTTCCACAAACGTCAGCAGGGCATCCTCCGTTGTGAAAATGACGCCGACCTTCTGGCCATGAGCGATCTTCTTTCCCCATCTTCCTCCGATATATACGATGTAGCCCGGCGTCCCGTCCTCGATGGCGTCAAAGGGACATTTCCCAACGCAAAGTCCACAGTTGTTGCAGACTTCCTTGTCGATCCTCAGGACGCCGTCCTCCACAACGGCCGCCTTCATGGGACATGCTGCCTCCACCTGACATTTTTTACATCCGTTGCACATATCCTCGTCAAAATTGGGCACCAGCTGGCCGGTGATGCCAATGTCGTTCAGGGGCGGTTTTACACAGCTGTTCGGGCACCCGCCCACAGCGATCTTAAATTTGTGAGGAAGCTTTACCGTGCGGTATCCCTTGTAAAATCTCTCGTGGATCTTCTGGGAAAGGGCGAAGGTGTCATAAAGACCGTACTGGCAGGTCGTCCCCTTACAAGACACCACCGGACGGATCAGGGATCCCGTTCCCCCTGTCTCCAGGCCCTCCTTTGCAATGTACTGGCGGAACGCTTCAATATTGTCGTAGTGGATGCCTCTCACCTCCACGGTCATGCGCGTCGTAAACTCCACTTCCCCGCTTCCGTATTTTTCGGCAGCCTCTGCGATCACCCTTGCCTGCTTCGCACTGATCTTGCCATTCACGGTGATGATCCGTGCGTTGAAGCAGTCCGTTCCCTTGTTGTTCAGGAAGCCCAGCACCTTTACCTTCTTAATATCTTCCGGTTTTATTGTACATGCCATCGTTCATACTCTCCTTTACATTTTCAGCGATCGCCGTGGTCAAAGCTCCACGTCGTTAAATCCAATTCCGCCCTCCAGGACCCTCGTATTCTTGTAGCCATAGAATTTCATGCGGTTCTGGAGAAGATAAGCTCTCTTTCCTTTGTTGCAGACCAAGAGGATGTTCTCTTCAAGGCCAAGCCCGTCAATGGGGCCCTCCACCGTCGTCAGATCTACGTAAGGAGCTCCCTGGATGGAGGGCTGGAGACATGCGTCCACCACCTTGTAGCCCTCTGCGGCTCCCGCAAGATATTCAGCCGGGGTAAAGGTTTCCAGCGCCCCGCTGATCTTGTTAAGCAGGATGTTCAGCGTATGCTCAAAGGGATGGATAGCAGTTGAAAAGGGGGGAGCGTAGGCCAGATCCATATTGGCAAGGTCATTCAGGGAAGCATTGCACGTCAGACCCGTCACGGCGATGTCCACCACCTTGTCCACAGCCCCCGCGCCTATGACCTGAACACCCAACAGCTTCAGAGAATCCTTATCCGCAATCATCTTGATGATAAAGCTTCCCGCCCCGGGATAATAATGAGCCTTGTCGTCAACGATGGCGATCACGCTGATGGGATGAAAGCCTTCCTCCTTCGCCTGTTCCTCCGAGAGACCTGTCCTCCCCACGTTGAATCCGGGAAGCTTGCATACGGCCGTCCCCAGAACCCCCTTATATCCCAGTCTTTTTCCCAGCATGTTCTGGGCGATCATACGTCCTGCGATATTTGCCGTGGAGCCCATGGGAGACCAGGCCGGTTTCCCCGTGACGGCGTGATGTACCATTGCGCAGTCGCCCGCCGCATATACATCCTTCAGATTCGTCTCCCCAAACTCATTGGTCAGGATGGTTCCCTTGGACATCTCCAGGCCCGTGTCCTCCAAAAATGCGGTATTGGGACGGATGCCAGCGCTTAAAACCACGAGATCAGCCTTGTACGCTTTCTTATCTGTAAGGACCTTCTGCGCCCTGCCTTCGCCCTCGATCCCCGTGACCCGAACGCCGGTCACCACCGGGATCCCGGCTTCCATCAGCTTATTCTGTATAAAATCGGCCATCTCCGGGTCGAAGCCGGGAAGTACCTGGGGCGCCATGTCCAGCACGAAGGGACGGATGCCCTTCGCCTTCAGGTTTTCTGCGATCTCCAGTCCAATATATCCGGCGCCGACGACCACCGCCTTCTTGATTTCTCCGCCGTCCACCACATTGCGGATCCCAATGGCATCCTCAGGCGTCCTGACGAAGAACACGTTCTCCAGGTCGATCCCTTCAATAGGAGGCTTCACCGGGCTTGCTCCAACGGCGATCACCAATTTGTCATAGCCGTATTCCCTTTCCTCGCCTGTGTTCACATCTCTTGCGACCACCTTTTTCTCTTCCGGCTTTACCTTGACGGCCTCTGTTTCTGTTAATACTTTAACACCTGTGAGCTTCTCATATTTTTCCGGCGTGTTCACGATCAGCTGCTCTTTCTCTTCGATCACGTGTCCCACATAGTAGGGAAGCCCGCATCCGGCATAAGAAATGTCTTTTCCCTTATTGATCACCACAACTTCCGTGCTGCGGTCCTCCCGCATAAGCTTGGCTGCCACCTTTGTTCCGGCTGCCACCCCTCCAAGTACAAGAACCTTCATTTTTCCCTCCTGTATATTGTGAAAAATTTGCCAAACGGTATTTCTAATGTCTGTTTATACTATACCATTTTTCCCTTTTATGGTAAAATAGAATTAACCAACCGTTAGTATAGCAAAACCCCGATAGTCCACCATTTTAGTAGCCTATACGGGCATCCCGCCCAACATTTCCACTCACGAAGGGAGTCATTGATTTATGGCAACACTATGGCAGCTGAAAACATTTATCGCAGTGGCGGAGTACAAAAAAATGAGTGCAGCGGCAAAAAAGCTTTTTATCTCACAGCCCACCGTCAGTCAGATCATCTCCTCTCTGGAGGAAGAGTATCAGGTGACCCTTTTTGAGAGAAAGCCAAAGGAGCTGCAGATCACCCACGCCGGCCGGATCCTTCTGGAAAGCGCCATGGAGATCATTTCCATAAACGAAAGAATGGAGCAAAACCTCCACAACCTCCATGCCAAGCGTCCTCTCCGTGCGGGAGCCACCCTTACCATCGGAAATACCCTGATGAGCTCCCTTGTCTATTCCATGAAGAAGACCTATCCAGATATCGATGTTTCCGTCTTTGTGGATAACACGAGGATACTGGAGCATCGCCTGATCCACAATGAGCTGGATATCGCCCTGGTGGAGGGGATCATATTGAGAGAGGAGATCATTACGGAGGCTTTCGTCAGCGATTCCCTGAAACTGATCTGCGGCCCTGAGCATCCCTTCTGGGGAAAATCCTCCGTAACCATGGATGAGCTTTCCGACCAAAGGTTCGTAATGCGGGAAAAGGGCAGCGGTACCAGGGCGATCTTTGAAAACATCATGGTCAGGAACCATATCCCCTTTACAACCGTGTGGGAGTGCTCCAGCGGAACCGCCATCATCGATGCCGTCCGCCACAGTCTGGGGCTCGGCGTCCTGTCAGAACGGTGCATCCGTGAGGCCGTGGCAAAAAAGGAGCTTCACGAGTTTACGGTGGAAGGAGTTTCCCTGAAACGGTCCTTCTACATCTGCTACTGCAAAAATCATTTCTTTTCCTCCCAGATGGAGGATTTTATCACAGCGGCCAAAAGCATACCGGAAGGCGGAAAGTGACTGCCCAGAGCCGCCTCCCGTTCCTTACCCTGCGGCAGCACTGCCGCCCGAAGCCACCTGCGCAGCAGGGAACAGGAAATGAAAATGCTCTAAGTGACTGCTTTCACGAACCATGGCAAAACCATGATTCAGAAGCCACCTAGAGCATATGTCCCCCTTGGGGAAATGGTCACAGGATCTTATTTTTTCTTAGCCAGCATCCGGCTTATGCGCCGTTCCCCGTCAGCAGGAAGTTCAGGCAATACTGGAAGATACGCTTGTAGGTCTTCGTGGTGTAATGAAGCCCGTCATCCACCTTTACGTCCACGCCGCCTCCACCCGCATTGGTGCCATATCCGGTATCCAGCAGCCAGTTGTAGGCGTCAATGTATGTATAATCCTCCGCCAGCCTTGTACGAATGGTATTATTGAACTGACGGATCACAGACTCCTCCCGGATCATATGGCCGGTGTTTTCCATCATCTTGCTGTTTCCAGGATTGACGGACATATAAAACAGCTGGCAATTCCTCTTCGTCAGCTCCGGCGCCAGCTCCTTCATGTAGGTCACGTAGTCCGAAAGGTTGACCAGATCGTTGACCCCCAGATTAAAGATCACCGCCGTGGGCTTCTGGACGCTGTTGTTCTTATTGACGATCTCCATCAGCTGGGTGCCGCCCTCCGTCTTCAGCCATTGAAGCCCCTTTCCAGAGCTGCAGACAAACCTGACGTTCCAGATCACGGTGCTGCTGGAGCCAAAATCTCTCTCCAGGGTTTTCTTCATACGGTCCGTCCTGGAATCGCCCACGAAGATCACCTGCTTGTACTTCTGCTTCCACAGCTCCACGTCGGCAAAGTCCGCCTCGGTAAGATCCTTTTCCTGTCTCCTGTCAAAAATCACCGCATACAGCTTCACAGACTTATTGACCCGGATGCGTCCTCCCGCCTCATACTCAGGGTCCGTACTCTTGCCCATGGTGCGGGACCAGCCCAGGAAGGTGGACTCGAAAGAGTTGGACACCGAAGGAAGGGTCAGATAATCACCCTTTCCCACCTTCAGATCCCGGTAGAGGGTGCCGTCATTCTTACAGAGACTGACCGTCACGGCCCTCTCGATCACCGCATACAGCCTGGTGTTCTTTCTCACCAGGTACTTGGTGCCCGCCTTTAGCACATTGGTCTTCCTGTTCTTTCTTGTGGACCAGCCCAGTCCCACGTAGCCTTCCCTTACGGGAATCTCAGGCAGAACGATGTAGGAACCGCTTTCCGCCTTTTTCCTCAGCTTCTTCAGATCCGCACTGCTCCTGCCGTTGATACGGTAAAAGCTCACGGTGTGGGTCCTGCTCTTCTGGCGCACCGCATAGTACCGGACATTTCCGGAAACTCTCACGGCGGATCCGGCCTTATACAGGGGACTCGTCCCACCCTTTTCTGTCGTCCAGCCCAGGCCGGTATAGCCCTTCACTCTCGGCACCTCCGGGAGGGTCAGGTCACTGCCCGTCTCCACCCGCTTCTTCAGCCTTCGGTAAGCCTTGCCGCCCCTGCCGTCATTGTTGCTGAAGGTGACCAGCGCCATGGACACCTTCTTCTGAACGGCGTAAAGCTTAAGGGGACCCTTGATCTCCACCTTGTCGCCGGCCTTGTAGACGGCATCGGTGTCATTCTTTTTTTCCGACCATCCAAGACCCACGTAGCCGGATACGGCCGGCACCTCCGGGATCACCAGCTCCTTCCCCTCCGCCACGGCCGACGTCAATGCCTTGACGGCCCTTGACCTGCTGCCGTTGGAATTGAAAAACTGCACATAATAAAACTTTTCTGCCTGGAAGGTAAGGGTCTTGCCCCGATAGCAGTCGCTCCATCTGGCATCTGCCAGAAGCTCCAGCTTCTCGCCGCCATCGATGCTGTACTCCCCTCCCAGGGACCACCGATAGCCCTTCAGCGCCGGAAGGGTGATGGTCTCACCGATCAGCGCCGTGGTCTGAAGATCCCGGTAATATCTTCTGCCAGTCACATCTGTAAAACGGATAATGATCTTATCCCCCGTCTGAAGCCCGCTCTCCGCATGGACGGTGCGAACGCCCGTCCATGGCACCGGCACTCCCGTCAGGAAAAGCACCGACGCCAAAAGCACACAGCATAAGCTTCTTACCCTTGTTCCCATTGTTTTTTTCATAGTCACTCCTCTTATCCATAAAACCACACAGCTGCCTAACCAGTTTTGGTGCGCTGGTTTCCTACTTGTCCTTCCTTAGTATAACCGAAACGCCCTCATCTTTCAACCTCCCGTCAGGAAAAGGGGGATCTGGCAGAGCAATTCAGGGCTTCTGGGCGCCTTTTGTGATGGCAAAACATCCTCTACGCTGCGGGATCCGGCGCCATTTGAAAAGGCTTCCCAGACCATGGCAGAAGGGATCACAGGGTGTGCAGAAAACGCAGGAACGCCTCCCGTCCCTCCGGCGTGCATTTATAAACGCCCGCATCCTCCAGGACATGGATGAACACCTCTCCCACCTCTTTTCGCAGGATCTCCTCCACGTTTTCCCCGCTGATATCCGGGTATTTCGGCAGGAAGTCCCTGACCCACTGGGCGTGCTTTTCTATGGACTGGTTGGAGGCAATGTCCTTTCCCTCCAGGATGTATTCCCCCAAAAGCTTCAGCTCCTGGTTCAGCCTTGCAGGCAGAACGGCCAGACCCATGACCTCGATCAGCCCGATGTTCTCCTTCTTGATGTGATGGTACTGGGCATGGGGATGATAGACCCCCAGAGGATTTTCCTTCGTGGTCATGTTGTTGCGAAGGGTCAAATCCAGCTCAAACAGCTCTCCCCTCCTGCGGGCAATGGGTGTGATGGTGTTGTGGGGCTCCCCGTCCGTCTCCGCAAAGACAAAGGCCTCCTCATCGGTATAGCCCCTCCATTTTTCCAGCACGTGCTCCCCCAGGTCGATCAGCCGCTTCTCATCCCTGTGACGGATACGCAGCACCGACAAGGGCCATTTCACAATACCGGCCTCTACATCCTCATATCCGGGAATGGTCACCGGTATCTCCATCTCCGCCTTTTCCATGGCAAAGGTGTAATGACCTCCCTGGAAATGGTCGTGGCTCAAAATGGAGCCCCCCACAATGGGAAGATCCGCATTGGAGCCCAGGAAATAGTGAGGAAACAGCTTAACAAAATCAAACAGCTTGACGAAGGTATTCCTCTCAATCTTCATGGGCGTATGCTCCCAGTTGAAAACAATACAGTGCTCGTTGTAGTACACGTAGGGGGAATACTGGAAGCCCCAGGGGCGGTCGTTGATGGTGATGGGAATGATCCTGTGGTTTTCCCTGGCCGGATGATCCGCCCGCCCTGCATATCCCTCATTTTCCGGGCAGAGCAGGCACTTGGGGTAGCTGCTGGAGCCGGCCAGCTTCGCCGCCGCTATGGCCTTGGGATCCTTCTCCGGCTTGGACAGGTTGATGGTGATATCGATCTCTCCGTAAGGGCTTTCCACCCTCCACTTTTGATCCTTCCTCACCCGGTAGCGGCGGATGTAATCCCCATCCTGGCTCAACTTGTAAAAATAGTCCGTGGCCGCCTGGGGAGATTCCTGGTACCTTTCCCAAAATTCCCGCTGCACCTGAGCCGGCCGGGGCATGAGACAGTTCATCAGCTTTGTGTCAAAAAGATCCCGGCAGAGGGTGCTGTCCTCCAAAAGCCCCCGGGCGATCCCCTCCTGCAAAAGCTCCGCAAGAACCGCCTCCAGCTCCACGCCGGCGTATTCCTGGGAGGGTTCCTCATAGTCGCTCTCCCCAAAAATCTCCAGAAGCAGGTTGGTGGTATAATTCTTTTCACAGGCAGGCACCAGGCCTGTCTCCATCCCGTACTGCACCAGTTTCTTTATGCTCTCGTTCAGCATATCCTTTCCCCTTTCCTGTTTTGTGGGGGATGCTTCTCTGTTCCTGGGGTTTTCCCCAAAAACAGCGTCCCTCTCAACCAATCCTTCCTGCGCCGTCTCCGATCTCCACCACGTAGAACTCCGCCTCGTGGCCCACCTTTTTCTTGTACTGCTCCCCGATGGTCTTTACAAAAGCATCCACCGCATCGTTTTTTACAATGCTCACCGTGCAGCCCCCGAAGCCGCCTCCCGTGATGCGGGAGCCCATCACGCCGGGAAGCGTCCATGCCAGCTCCACCAGAATGTCGATCTCCTTGCAGGAAACCTCATAATCATCCCGCAGGGAGACGTGGGACGCATTCATCAGACGGCCAAACTCCTCCACCTGATTTTCCTTCAGAGCCTGCACCGCCTTGATGGTGCGCTGGTTTTCGTAAACGGCGTGCTTTGCCCTCTTCCGGCAGACGGGGGACTGGATGGCATCCTTGTGGGCCTCAAACTCCTCCTCCGTCAGATCACCCAGGGTCTTGATCTTTATGACCCTCTGCAGATCTCTCAGGGCCGTCTCACTCTCGTTCCTCCTGTCATTGTAGGCGGAGGAAACCAGGCTGTGCTTCACCTTGCTGTTGGTGATGACGATCTTCGCGTCCGGCAGCTTCACCGGCGCATATTCATAGTCCAGGGTGTTGGTGTCCAGGAAGATGGCACAGTCCTTCCTGCCCATGGCGCTGGCAAACTGGTCCATAATCCCGCAGTTGCAGCCGTTGAAATTGTTCTCGGAATACTGTCCGATAACGGCCAGATCCTGCCCCGTCAGCTCATCAAAGCCAAAGAGATCTCTCAGCATGGTCCCCGTCAGCACCTCCAGGGAAGCGGAGGAGGACAGCCCCGAGCCGTTGGGAATGTTGCCGTAGATCAGGAAATCCACGCCGGAGGGCATCTGGAAGCCTCTTTTTGCAAAGGCCCACATCACCCCCTTGGGGTAATTGGTCCATCCCGCCCGGTCAGAGGGAACCAAATCCTCCAGGGAGGATTGGATCACGCCCGCCTTTGAAAAATTCACGGAGTAGAAGCGCAGCTGGTCGTCCTCCCGCCTTCTTGCCAGCCCGTAGGTGCCGATGGTCAGGGCACAGGGAAATACATGTCCGCCATTGTAGTCCGTGTGCTCCCCGATGAGGTTGACCCGGCCCGGAGCAAAATATGTGCGGATGTCTCCGCCGCCTCCGTAGATTTCCTCAAACTTTTCCATTAGTTGTCTCTGCATAGCTTTTACTCCTCCTTATATTTTCCATGAATCCCCGTCCTCCCAGAGCCACCTGCCTGAGCTGTCTCCCGAGAGGAAGCAGGCTTCAATAGTGGACCCCTTCCATGTAGCTGATAAAAATATTTCCTGCCTTCTCAAAAAGAGCAGTGCTGTCATTCATCCCATAGGGGTACGTTTCTCCTGTGGTCGGATCATACAGATACGTGTTGTACTCATCGTATCCTAAGATGACCACACTTGTACCGTCCCCCGTCTTTGCGGCCACCGGCCTCTGGGCGCTGACCTCATAGAGCACGCTGTCCAGGCTACAGCCCGAAAGATCCAAAAGACTTCCCTCTCCCTCCAGGGCCTCCTCCATGGCCTGACGGTCCAGGACGCCGCTTCGGAAAGCCGAGGGAACGTCCTCCAGGTTCAGAAGCTGCTTCGTCTTCTTATTCCCTCTTTCCCACACGTACTGCTGATTCCAGTTCAGCACCACGCCCATCTGCTCCTCGGCCCGCTGGATCGCCCTTGCGGGATCGGCGTGGGTACTGTCAAGCCCTCCCTTTCCATAAACATAATAAACCTCTTCCTCCGGTCTTTGGATATCCAGCCGGATGCCCTCCTCATCGGAGTTCCTGATCTTGGAGTAGACCACAAGAGGCTCCTCCGTCCTGGGACTGTCGTCAAAGGACAGACGCACCTGCATCCCCGTCCTCCCATTGGACACCATCTGTACGCTCACGCTGCTCTCGGCCGCCTTTTTGTTGTTCATGATGTTGTCCTTTTTCCGGGGCTTATATCCTTTTTTCGATCTGGCGCAAAGCTGAAACTCCATCAGGGTGTCCCCTATGGTCACCTCCGTGATATAAAGCTTGTCCTGATGATACTCCTTTTTCAGTTCCCCGTCAAAGCCTTCGATCCTTAAGGTATGGATCCCCTGGGTGACGTGGCCGTTTTCATCGGTGACTTCGCCGCCCTCCATCACCACCCCATAGACCAGATCCTCGTTCATGAATCCCAGGGGAACGATGGACTGCCCCTGGGTTCCCTCCATAACCCTGGTCTTTAAGGTGTCAAACTGAATAAACCTGACCTTGCCGGCATCCTCTCCCTCCCGGACCTTCCAGGCCGCATGGGCGTTCGTATCCGACACCGCAAACTCCTCCTTCCGGATGTTCTCCTCCAGCACCTGGTACGCCCCGCTCTCGATATCCACCTGGTACAGCCGGTTTGCAAACAAAAGGAACAGCCGGTTGTCCCGGCTCACGTAGGACAACGTCCCCAGGTCCGCCTCCAAAAACTCACAGGACTCCCCCGTGGGAATAAAGGCCAGCTCCTCCACCGTGTTCTGGTCATTGCTGTAATGATACACACAGACGCCGCAGCAGCCCTCCCGGATCCCCCGATTCATGTAGCCATACAGGACAAAATCCACGTCCCCGTTGTCCTCCACCCGGATGATCTTGATGTCGTGCTCCGCTCTGGTGTCCCGAAAATCTCCTCCCTCTTCCTTCCGGAAGCTGAAAATACGGATCAGCTTTCCGTCCTCCGGAGAGTAGGACCAAAGGTCTCCCTGCTGCACAAAGACCACCACCTGGGCCTCGCTGTTGGCCGCATACTCCACATCCCGGTCCCGGACTCCCAGAAGGAGGCCGTCAGAGGTGATCTTTACCGTCTGGGAGCGAAAGATCTGCTTCGCCGAGCGCTGGAAATCCAACAGCATGATCCTCTCCTTCGTATACCGCATACGGTAAAACTCCGTCACATCGTATATTTCCTCATTTCCCTCCTCGTCCTTGGCCCCGATCTGATAATCCAGGGTAAGGCTGGCCGTGGTCTCGTTGATGTCCTTGATCACCGGCACCCCCCGCTTATGGATCTGAGGCGCCAGAGAGCCCCAGCTGATCTGGGCAAAGGTGGAGTGGATATCCACCTCCGTAAAATTGGTAGAGCCGCCCTCGCCAGGCTCCAGATACTTTGTCAGATCCTCCGCCGCAGTCTTGTCCATGCACTTTTCGTAGAAGCTCTTGACAAACCGCACATACTGATCCGCATTCAGCTGAGATCTGGAAATGATCCGGGTATAGTAGTACACCTCCCCCACCGAGGTGTCCAGGGTAATCTGCATGGAATACTCCTGATTCATCCGAAGGTCGCTGGTAATACTCGCAGAGGCTGTGAGATAACGGTCCTCCTGCCCCAGATTTTTGATCTTCCTGTTTTCAATGACCTTCTTCCCATCGGATGTCCGGATCTCATAGGAAAGGCTGGTCACCTCCGTATCATAAGGATTGACGGCAAATTTCAGCTGCCTCGTGGTATCCAGAGGCGTCAGACTGTCCCGGATAAAGGCGGCCTCCATCTTTTCCCTGTAACCGTACATCCGGTTTGCGTGGACACCCCCCATATCCACCGCCACCTCCGGCAGAGTCGGATCGTTCATGTCTGAACGGTCGTCGGTGGTCTCACTGTTGAGCAGCAGGGCGGTGCCCGTCACCCCCAGAACGAAGACCACCAAAAGCACAGCCAATCTTCCCAAAAATCGTTTCATCATATTCTCCCCGTTCCCCTTATCTCTCCAAAAGCCGTCTCAGGGCAGGGTTCACGTGCAGGGCCTCCATGGCAGCCAATGTCTTCTCCTGTCCCTGCTTCTTCCCTGTCTTCACGGCACGGATCAAAAGATTCTTCGGCGTATGCTCCATATCGATAAATTCCAGGATCTGGGTCTCATAGCCCTCTCCCTCCAGAAGATTCGCCCGCAGTCCGTCCGTGATCAGGGCCGCCATCCTCTCCTTCAGGATCCCATATTTCAGTATGGGATCCAGCATTTCATTTTTGATCTGCCTATTGACCTCGTGCTGGCAGCAGGGAACCGAAAGGATCACCTCCGCTCCCCACTCCACCGCCTTTGCCAGGGCCAGGTCCGTGGCGATATCGCAGGCATGGAGGGTCACCACCATGTCCACGGCCGATACCCCCTGGTAGCTCCCGATATCCCCCTGGAGAAAATGCAGCTTTTCGTAACCGTATTTTTCCGCAAGCCCGCCGCAGCGCCGAATCACGTCCTCCTTCAGATCCAGGCCGATGATCCGAACGTCATAGCCCTTCAATTCCCTCAAATAATAGTACATGGCAAAGGTCAGGTAGGATTTTCCACATCCGAAATCCAGGATGGTCACCTCCCGATCCCTGTCCAGGCGGGGAAGAACGTCCTGGATAAACTCCAGAAAACGATTGATCTGACGGAACTTGTCGTATTTGGAGGCCACAATGCGCCCCTCTCTGGTCATGACTCCCAGATCCACCAGGAAGGGCACGGGAATGCCTTCCTTCAGGATATACTGCTTCACCCGGTTGTGGGCCTGCATCTGGACCGGCCCCTTCTGGGGATGCTCCTTCGCCTTGATGGTCGCCTTCCCCTTCCTGCTTACCAGCACCGTCCCGTCCAGCTGTCCCCCCACCGCCTGGAGCTGGGAAAACTCCCCGTTCAAAGCCCTCTCCAGATAGTCCAGCAGCTCTTCCCTCTCATAATTTTTGTGAAAAATCTTGGTTCCCTCCGTGGCGGAGGCCTGATAACAAACCCTTCCCTTCAGCATCAGGGGCCGGATCTTCACCTTGGAGGGCCCCTCTCCCCTGCTGCCGCTGAGAACCGCCTGTCTCAGCTGATCGTTGATCTGTTTTTCTAAATATTCTCTTATCGTCATCATCCAATTCTTCCATTACCCTTATCATCACAGGCCCCGTCTCCCCAGAGCCCCCACCTCTATCTCCAGCCTCTGCACCGTTTTCTCCTGCATCTCCTTCTGGACACCTCGTGGAAAAACAGGGCTTCCACCAGATCCTCCAAAAAATCCATTCCCATTGCCTGCGCCTCCCCCTGGGGGCGAAGCTGCTCCTGGATCCGCCTGCAGCACAGGCGGAGCATGTGACGGTCCGGGTATTCGTCATACAGGCGGCTGCCCTCATAGTCCATCAGGCTGCACTCCTTTTCCACCAACTCCTGTACCTCCCGGGCCATCCGTGGAAAATAGCCCCGCATCAGCTGGGCCTCTCTTTCCTGCAGCGCTTCCTCCTCGTAGACGCCGACTCCTCCATAGCTTTCATAAAAGGGGTTAAAATCCTTCGGCTGCATCCAAAATCCATCCCTTTGTTTCTTCCCTTCCAGTATATGCAGGATACGGCTCTTTGCAACTTTGCAGGAGGCCCTTCTGCCTCCTACAGCCGTTCCACCATTTTTTCCGTGAGACGGACGCTGTGGGTGATGGCCTCCTTCTCAAAGGCCGCATAATCCATCTGGGCGCTTCCGTCCGCCTTGTCGGAAATGGCCCGCACAATGAGGAAGGGCAAGCCGTTCAGATAGGCGGCCTGTCCGACGGCAGCTCCCTCCATCTCCACTGCGTAGGCCCCAAAATTTTCCACAATCTCATTCTTCACCTTCTGGCTGCACACAAACTGATCCCCCGAGGCAATCCTTCCCCGGAACACCTGAATCTCTGGATTCACCTCCCGGCACACCTCCTCAGCCAGGACGGTCAGATCCTCATCCGCCGGAAAGGAAAAGGCCGCCATCTGGGGAATCTGTCCCTTCGGATAGCCGAAGCCCACGGCTTCCACATCATGGTGCAGCACGTCCGTGGAGAGAACAATGTCTCCAATGTTGATCTCCTTATTCAAACCTCCGGCGATCCCTGTGTTGATCACCATGTCCACCCCGAAAATATCTGCCAGGATCTGAGTACAGACCGCCGCATTGACCTTTCCCACACCGGAACGCACTACCACCACGTCTTTTCCCTTTAAGGTTCCCTCATAAAAGTGCATGGAGGCCTTCACCGTGATCCTCAGATCCTCCAAAAGCTCCTTCAGACAGGAAACCTCCTCCTCCATTGCTCCGATAATACCGATTTTCTTCATCTTATTTTTTCCTCTCGTATTCTAAAATGCCCGCCTGTCCAGGATTTCATCCTCCGCTTCAAATGCGCAGGCCCTCGCCCTCCCCAGTCTGTCCGCAGACGGCAGCCCTTTTGTAACGGTTCCATGCTCCCAACAAGCACGCTGACCGCAGCCCTTCAGGCAGATCCGCGCGCTGGCTGTACCCGCCATAAAAAATAATGCGGCAAGAAAAAACACCATCGTCACAGGCGATCTTCATAGATTTTTGCATGTGATGGTCCAGATGCCCGGACCGTCATGCTTATTATATCAAATCTTTAATTTATATGGAAACTTTTTTTTCTTTCTGTTATAATGATCACGCTCGCCATTTTCACCTGTAAAAAATGGACAGGCGGTAGATTTGAGCTGCAAAAATCCGGCCCCCGCCGCAGTCGGCTTTCCGTGGGCCGGATCTGTCGCCGTTTACAGGGCGCCTGTGAACGGTCACTGCTTCATAAACATCACTTTTACAATTTGGAGGGATCAACATGGTTTACAGAACAAAGGGCGTCTGTGCTCAGGCCATCGAATTTGAGCTTGACGACGCTAAAAAGGTACACAACGTAAGGTTTATTGGCGGCTGCTCCGGAAATACCCAGGGTGTGGCTCTTCTTGTGGAGGGCATGGATGCAGACGAGGTCATCCGCCGCCTGGAAGGGGTTCGATGCGGCTCCAAGCCCTCCTCATGTCCCGATCAGCTTGCCAGAGCCCTTAAGGGAGCTCTCGCATAACCCCCTGCGCCAAACAACCGCCGGCATTTCTGCCGACGGTTGTTTTTTCGGTTTCCGGGAGCCTATTTCCGTCCACCGAGCTTGTGATCGTCTCTATACGTCCGTTCTGTCCCATTTGTCGCAAAGGGACTGTACTTCTCTGGAAAAACGGTCCAGTTCCTTGTTGGGGCACCCCTCGTTCTTCCGGATGACCGCCAGGAGGCGGTGTCCCAGGGCAACCAGCTTCTCGTAAGCCCGCATCGCCTTTGCCGCCTTGGGGGAAACCGAAGCCTTTCGGATCTTCTGCCCCTGCGCCTCGTACACCATTTGGTTTTCCATAAGGTCAAACACGGTTCCGCTGAAAGGAGCAAGGGCCTCAAATCCCAGCTCATCCCTCAGTCTTCCGGCAAACGCTTCCGTCACGCTGTCCTCTCCATGGGTGACAAACACCTTCTTGGGCTTTTTTTGGAATGCCTGGATCCAATCCAGAAGGCCGTTCACGTCTGCATGGCCGCTGATTCCCGGCATCTGCCGGATATTCGCCAGCACCCGCACCGGCTCCCCAAAGAGGCGGATCTCAGATGCGCCCTCCAAAAGAGAGCGTCCCACCGTTCCCACGGCCTGGTAGCCCACAAAAAGGATGGTGCATTCCTCCCTCCAAAGGTTGTGCTTCAGATGATGCTTGATCCGCCCGGCATCACACATACCGCTTGCGGAAATGATCACCTTGCAGTCTTCATCGAAATTGATGGCCTTGGAGTCCTCGCTCGTGACCGAAATCTTCAGCCCGGGAAAGCTCAGAGGATTGATCCCCTTTTGGATGAGGTCCAGAGCGTCCTGATCGTAGCAGTCATAGCGATGCTCCCCAAAGATCGTGGTGGCCTCGTTCGCCAGCGGACTGTCCACGTAAACCTTGAAGTTCCCATGGCCCTGGACCAGTCCCTCCGCCTTGATCTGGCGGATAAAATAAAGCATCTCCTGGGTCCGCCCCACTGCGAAGGAGGGGATCACCAGGTTTCCGCCCCGGTCGAAGGTTCTCTGTATCTCTTCCGCCAAAAGCTTTACGTATTCCGGCCTCTCCCCGTGGCTCCTGTCCCCGTAGGTGGACTCCATCACCACATAATCCGCCTCACTTAGATACTGAGGATTTTTGATCAGCGGCTGATCGGTATTGCCGATATCGCCGGAAAACACCACCTTTTCCTCTTTTCCATCCTCCTCCAGCCACAGCTCGATGCTGCTGGATCCCAGAAGGTGTCCCGCATCCACAAAGCGTATGCGGATCCCCTCCGCCACTGCGATCTCTTTGTTGTAGGGGCACTCCACAAAATTTTTCAGGACGCCCATGGCATCCTCCATGGTATAAGCCGGAACAAAGGCCGGCTTTCCCTGGCGCCTCCCCTTTCGGTTCCGCCATTCCGCCTCAAACATCTGAATATGAGCGCTGTCTCGAAGCATGATATCGCAGAGATTACAGGTGGCGTCCGTGGCGTAAACCGATCCCCGAAAGCCCTTTGCGTAAATGGCCGGAAGATTTCCAGAATGATCCATGTGCGCATGGGTCAGGAGAACAAAATCCAAATCTCCCGGAGCAGCCGGGATCTCCACATTTTCGTAGTAATCCGGCCCCTGCTCCATCCCACAGTCCACCAAAAACTTTTTACCGGCCGCCTCCAGATAGTAGCAGCTTCCTGTCACCTCATGTGCCGCCCCAATAAACGTGATCTTCATGTACAAGCCCCCTTTTTCCAAGAAGAAATACAAATATTTTTCATATTGTATTTATTATACACAAAAATCATATTCTCTAACAGTCTTTTTTTGATCTTTTCGGGTCAGCAAAGCCTTCTCACAGTAATGCAGCTTTACAGTATTTGTCCTCTCCAAGAAGGCCCCTGGGCTTCTTATCGCAGCCGTTCCAGGGTCTGAACAGCCGCTCCCCATCTTTCTTCTTCACCCCGCCCGTGTCTCATCCCATCTTTTCGATTGCCGCATGTGCGCTGACGGCTTGTGAGAAAACGCCGGGACAGGGCCTCTGTATGCCCATGCCGACCTGTACGATCCCCTGGCGGCCTGATGGGCCGCCAGAATCAATTAATTCATCCAGATCCCGCTTGTAAGGGTACTGGTGGATTCCCTTGTGCCATCCTTCGCCGCGTGATAGCCCCTCACCCGGTAATAATAACCCCTGGGCACCCAGACGTTTAAGCTTTTCGTCAGCTTCGTCGCATTGCTGGTGGTAAAATCCCAGGATTTGTAGGTGGCGTAATTGCCGTTGATCTTCCTCTCCAGATACAGGGAAAGGTAGACGGTCTGGCAGGCGTGATGACATTGAGTCAGCCCGAATACATTGATCTCGTTGCTGGACAGCTTTGTAACACTGGCATTTCCGAAGCCCAGATTGTTTCCCCGAAGAAGGCTGTACGCCGTATCCTCCGCATGGTCCTCCGCCGTCTTCTTCTCCGTATATGCTTCGTAAAGAGAATTGGTCTCCGCATGGACCACGCTGCCAAAAGGTATCGCAAGGAACAGTGACGCCGCAAGGATCCCGGCCTTGATCATTTTTTTATTGCTCATAATGTCCAATCTCCTTATTCCTTTGTAAACTGCATTACAATATTAATACGATTCCCAGAGGCAGAAATCACTCACATTTTCATGGATTTTATCATTTTTATCATTTCTTCCCGATCCATCCTTCCAAACAGCTGATAATAAACCCCATCCCACTCCCAGCTGGCCTCATAGCTGGGGGCCGTATCATGCTCGTCCCTCACCTCCGAAAAGGTAACCGGAACACGGTCGCTTTCTATGTCGAAGGTCTCCTGCGTTTTTCCGTGCAGATCGATGTTCTTGCTGGTCTCCTTCGTATCTCTGCCTGCAATGTACAGTGTGATGCAATTCTCATTGTAGGAATACTCCAGAAACGCCGTGCCGGAATATTCATCCAGGACACAATCTGTGAAAGCAAACCCCTCCGGTCTGTAATAAAATATCGGAAGCTCTGTCCCCATCCTTTCTTTTATTTTTTCCAGAGCCTTATCCTCGTCCAGGGAGGGCATGTCGTTTTCCCCGTCATTGTTGATCAGCACCCCCGCCTCGCCGCCTGACAGATATCGGATTTTCTTCATGAAGTAGTTCCGGTTGGCCTCCGTGCTCATGGCCGCCACGCAGACGCTGAGCGCTGCGACCACCACAAAGCCGGCCGCCCTGGCCAGCCTCTGGCTGCCCACCGCACTCCCGCTCCGCTCCCCTTTGGGAGGATCCTCCTTGTATATCCCCTCTTTTTTCATCCGCTTCACCAGCTTCTGATAAGACCTGTGGATCTCCTCCTTCGACATCTCCTCCTGAGGATATCCTTCGGGAAACAATGCCCTCTCCAGCTCTTCCCCCTCCTTCATGGACGACTCCGTCATCAAGGAATCGATATCTAAGGTTTCTTCGGCCCGTCCGTTTTTCCGTTTCTTATCCTGTAATCTTCTGTTCATTTTTTTCTCCAAACGATGATCTTTCCTTGACAATTTCGGCCCAGAGGTTCATATTTATGATGGTAGGGGCACCTCCAGTCAGGCCTGGATGGAATATCGGCCTTTTGCCCTATATGATCTTATGACATCAGGATCATGATATCATCTCGGCCGGCATTCCAAAACCTGCCGGCCCGTTTTTCTCCTGCGCAGGCGCAGGCTGCCCAGGGCTCCTTGTACCATGATCGTGAAAAAGCAGTATTTCAGGAGGATTTCCATGAAACATATCGTTCTTACCGGCGGCGGTACTGCCGGTCACGTTACACCAAACATCGCCCTGCTTCCCCATCTGAGAGAAAGGGGCTACCAGATTTCCTACATTGGCTCCTACGAGGGGATCGAGAGAAAGCTGATCGAGGAGCTGGGGATTCCCTATTACGGGATCGCCTCCGGCAAGCTGCGGCGTTATTTCGACATCAAAAATTTCTCTGACCCATTTCGGGTGATAAAGGGATATTTTCAGGCAGGAAAGCTGCTGAAGCAGCTCCGCCCAGACGTGATTTTTTCCAAGGGAGGATTCGTCACCGTCCCCGTGGTCCTGGCGGCCAAAAAGAAAAAGATCCCCGCCATCATCCACGAATCGGATATGACCCCCGGCCTGGCCAACAGGCTCTGCCTGTCATCCGCAGATAAAATCTGCTGTAATTTCCCAGAAACCGTCAGCAGCCTTCCCAAGGACAAGGCCGTCCTTACCGGCACCCCCATTCGGGAAGAGCTTCTCTGCGGCGACCCGGAGGCAGCAAGACGCTTCTGCGGTTTTTCCCAGGATAAGCCCGTCCTCATGGTGGTGGGAGGCAGCCTGGGCGCCGCCTCCATCAATGAAAACATCCGCCGGATCCTTCCCCGCCTTCTTCAGGACTTCCAGGTGATCCACCTTTGCGGACAGGGAAAAATGGAGGAAAGCCTCCAGGGAACTCAGGGCTATGTCCAATATGAATACATCAAAAAGGAGCTTCCCGACCTGTTTGCACTGGCAGACCTGGTCATCTCCCGGGCAGGAGCCAATGCCATCTGTGAGATCAGCGCCCTGGCCAAGCCCAATCTTCTGATCCCCCTTTCCGCCAAAGCCAGCCGGGGAGATCAGATCTTAAATGCCCGCTCCTTTGAGAAGCAGGGCTACAGCATGGTCATGGAGGAGGAAGAGATCACGGAGGACGCCCTTCTTCAGGCGATCCACACCCTCTTCAAAAACCGCCAGGCCTACACAGAGGCCATGTCCTCCGGAAAGCAGCTGGATTCTGCCCTTCGGATCATCGATCTCATCGAGGCGGCTGCCTCCTCCAGATAAAAGGCTACTGTCCAAAAAATCTCAGGTACTCTTCTCTCAGCCAGAGCTTCGTCCTGTGGATACGGTTGTTCACGTTGTTTCTCGTCATCCCGTATTCCTTCGCCACAAGCTCTGGCGCAAGTCCCTGTATCTTGATCTTCATGTAGATGTCATAGTTCATCGCATTGCTTTGTCTTAGCTTTCGCAGCAATTTTCCCAGATACTGGCATCTTTCCCGCTCCAGTATCCTGCCCTCCACCGTCGTGCTGGAGGCATATATCTCTTCTTCCTCCTCGTTCTCCAGGCTTCCGGTCTCCACCCTCCCGCAAACCCTCTTCAGGTAATCGTAGGCCTTGTTTACCGTGGCCCGAAGCACCAGGCAATGAAGCTGTTTCTCTTCCCCGATCCGCAGCTTCTCCTTTCCTTTGTACAGGCTCATGAACACATCCTGTGCGATATCCTCCGCCACAGCCCGATTTTTCACGATCCTTTCGGCAACTCTTCGTGAGAATCCAAGGTTCGCCGTATAAAATTCCTCAAATTCTTCATTGCTCATCATCCGCAGATAACCTCATGCGATCAGTCAGCGATCTTTTTCAGGAGCTCTTCTCTGTCGGCATCCTGAAGGGAAGATCCATTCCACGTGATTCCCACATGGTCGCCGGGATACCTGGGGATCAGATGCATATGAAAATGAAAAACCGTCTGCCCAGCCAGCTCTCCATTGTTCTGGAGGATGTTAAAGCCCTCACAGCCCAAAGCGTCCGTCATCCTCTCCGCCATTTTTTTCGCCAGCACCATGGCCTTTCCGGCCAGCTCCTCGGGAAGCTCATAAATATTCCTCGCATGAGCCTTTGGCAGGATCAGGGCATGTCCCTTTGAAGCCGGATTCAGATCCAGGATCACCCGAAATTCCTCATCCTCGTAAAGTGTTGCAGAAGGGATCTCTCCACTTGCGATTTTACAAAAAATACAGTTCTCCATTTTGTTTTCTCCTTTTTTACGAGTATTTTGTTCTGTTTTTCCGTCCTGATTTCTGATTTTTTCCCATCCTTCGATCCAGCCTGTCGCTTTTTCTCGAAATTTTGAGAACGATTATTCTTGCTATGGAAAATATTGGGTGTTACACTTCCTCGTGAGGTGATCATATGCAGGCAAATAACACAGCAGAACAGATGAAGAATGAGTTTCGGTTTACACTGTCAAAGTTTTCCCATGAAATCCGCAACCCCATCGCACTGATCAGCAGCGAATTTCAGATGCTGGCCTCCTCACATCCAGAGGTCTCCTCCTTTGAGGGATGGGAAGACATCATGGACAATCTGGAATACGTGACGGCCCTTCTCAATGAGCTGTCCAGCTACAACAATGCACAAAAGGTTACCCTTCAGCTTACCTGCCTGACAGAGTTCCTGCGCTCCGTGCTTTCCTCTGTCAAGCCCACCTTCGACTATCTGGGGATCGTCCTGGAAACCAGGTTCTCCCGGGATCTGCCCACGCTTCCCATTGACCGGGTAAAGCTGCGTCAGGCCCTGCTGAACCTGCTGCGCAACGCCCAGGAGGCTGTCCCCAGCCCTGGCGGCCGGATCCTGGTGCGGGCATTCCCCACCGCCACCGGCGTCAGAATCTTCGTGGAGGATAACGGATGCGGCATCTCCCCGGAACGGCAGGAGGATATTTTTTCTCCCTTCGTCACCTTCAAGCCCTCCGGCAGCGGCCTGGGTCTGGCTGTCACAAGACAGATCGCAGAGGCTCACGGCGGAAGCGTCAAGGTCCAGAGCAAGCCTGGAAAGGGCTCCTCCTTCTGCCTCTCTCTAAACCAAAAAGCCGGTTAAATAGATCTCCTCCAGGTCCTCACGGCGCCTGCCGGAGCCTGGAGGGCTTCCTTACCAGAAGCAGCGCTGCCAGAAAGCCGCAGACAAGGCCGCCCACATGGGCCCAGTTGTCCACACCGCTGCTGGTAAAGCCGAAATACAGGGAGAAGGCCGCCATGACCAGCACCTGACGGGCGGTCAGATCCTGAAGCCTTCCCTTGCAGAGGATCAGGACGTACAGCATAGCGCCCATGATGCCAAAAACGGCCCCTGAGGCTCCGGCGGAGACAGAAAAATCCCCGCTGGCCAACTCCCCATAAAGGGACAGAGCATTTCCTCCCAGCCCGGACAACAGGTAGATCAATAGATACCTGATTTTTCCAATGGCCGGCTCCAGCCGCTGTCCCAGCACGAACAACACCAGCATGTTGTTTCCCAGATGCGTGATCCCGAAGTGGAGGAACATGGCGGTAAACAGCCGATACCACTCCCCCTCCTCCAGGATCAGAGGCGTATAAGATGCGCCGCACGCCACCATATGGGACGTGTTTTCCGAGCCCCCGGTAAAATCTGCCAAAAGGAACACTGCCAGATTCAAAAAGAGCAGAACCGCCGTCACCGGTATCTTCTTCAGTTCATTTTTAAACTCTTCCAAACACTCTCACCATCCCTTTTCTTTGGTACCCGCAGCACACTTTTTGAGATTATAGCATATTTTTATCCCCATTACAAATATTTCTTTACTTCTATTTTACGAATATATATCGAGCCTGGGCAAAATCCACCTGATCCTGATCCTGAAGGCAATACTCCTGGTCCGGCAAGAGCATTTGTCCGTTGACCGCCGTGCCGTTGCGGGAGTTCAGATCTGTCAAGAAATATTCTCCATCCCGGCATCGGATCTTCGCATGGACTCGGCTGACCGTGGGAAGACGGATCACCGCATCCGACGCATTTTCCAGCTTACCGATGATCGTCAGGTCCTCCTTTAGGTAGATGGTAGCCAGCTCTCCCGGCTCCCGGCTGACCAAGGTGGCAGGGCCGGATACCTTCCCGGCACAGAGCACCACCGTCTCCTCTATGGGCTCCTCCTGGAAAAAGCCCTCCTCCCTGTCTTTCTCCGTCTCCCCGCCCGGATGCTCCTCCCTTTTCTCCTGATAGAGGGGCCTCTCCGACGGCTCCCTCTCCCAAAATCCCAGGTCCGCCCCCTCCTCCAAGGGGACTTTGGAAGTCTTTCTTTTTGAGGCCTTTTCTTTTTGTCTTTTTTCTTTTCGGCCCTCTCCCTGTCCGGTTCCTCTGCCCCTTTTTTCCATGAACCAAAGAATGGTCATCAGGATCCCCATCAGGCACAAAACGACGCCCAACAGGCTCTCCACCGGAACCTGGGGCAGATAGCCAAAGCGCTTCGCCGCCAATACCCCTGCTATCCCCAGAGCCGCTCCCACGCAGGCGCAAAGCACCTTCCACCAGGCCTCCCCTGAAGAGTCCTTCCTCTTTTCCGGTTCCTCCTTCCAGGGCTCCTCCCAGGCAGGAGGCGCCTGATCCCTTATTTTTTCTTCCGGGTCCGGGAGCCTGTTTTCCTCCCACAAAGAAAAGGCTTCCCCCTCCAGCCCGTCCAACGCCTCCTTTTTTTCCTCCCCCCGTCCCCGGAACAGCTCCTCCTTGACGTGCTCCAGATGGAAGCTGTCCTCCAGGGCCCTTCGGTACACTCCGTAGCCCAGCATGACCGCCTTTGCATCCTCGTGGTCCAGCCTGGGGAGGATGTATTCTGTCAGCTCCTGGAACTGCTCCCGCACGTCCCGCTTGTACCCTGGCAGATAGCAGAAATACATCTTTCTCTTCTTTACGTCCACATACATATATTCCGGCAGGAGCACCAGCTGCTCCGGATTCAGCAAATATTCGGACATTTCCTCCATCACCTGTACGAATCCTCCGAACAAAAGCTGCAGCTCCTGATAGCCCAGCCTCTTTTCGTCAAAAAGGGCTGCCGCCGACTGCCGGGAGGTGATGTCATAGCAGACAAGAAATTCTCCATCCACCCCCTGTATGCGGCATTTTAGGATCGATGGAACGATATTCCCCATGAGCATCCGCACCTGATAGGAGGCGGTATCCACCTCCTGCTCCTCCCTGAGGATCAGGTAATTGTGGTTCATGTCCCGCTTATACTCTGCCCTCATGAGCTCCCCGCCACCTCCTTGATCCCTTCCGCCGCAGCCTTCCTCAGCCGTATCCAGGCCACAGGGCGAAGGACGGCCGTCTTCCCCTCCGCCCTCAGGTGCCAGGAAAAGCCTCCAAAGCCGGGAATGGTGTCCATGTCGTAGACCACCTGAAGCCTTTTGGACCCAGAAGCCTGAACCGTCAAGCCTTCTCCTCCGAAGAAGCCAAAATTTCCCAGGCTCTTCCCCTTTTCCTCCGCCGCCGAAAGCTCCTCTCCTTCCATGCGTACCGCCTCCATGCTCCCTGTCAGCGCCGCCTCATAGGCGGCGGCAGTGAGCCAGGTCCTGTTATGCACGAAAAAGAACAGGTTCAGGACTCCCATGACCACAAAAAGAATCAGGGACATCAGGCAGGCCGCCTCCACAGTCAGGCTTCCTTTCCTCCACCCATCTACCATAACAAAAGTCCTCCCGCATATCCCAAGAGTAAAAAGGGAACAAAGGGCAGCTCCGTCCTTCGATCCTTCCGAAAGACCACCAGCAGTACCAGCGCCACCGGAGCACATGCCATAAGAGCCAAAAACAAGGTTCCCATCAGCTGCTGCCAGTCAAGGAACGCCCCCAGTCCCAGGATCACAAGGGCGTCCCCCCTGCCCACCGCCTCTCTTGTGACAAAGGCCAGCCCCAGGAAAAGTCCTCCCACGAGAAGCCCGGGCCCATAAGCCACCCAATCTCCATGATATAACAATAATAACATCCCCACTCCCCCAAAGACCCCCGTCAAAAACAGGGGGATCCGCCGCATACAAAGATCCGTCAGGGAGGCGGCTCCCAGATAAGCCAGCACAAGCAATTCTTTTCCCATCTTTTCCCCTTTCTCACCCGCACCTGGGGCAGGGCCTCAGCCCCTTCACCTCCGACTCCTTCACCAGCCGCAGCGTCCGCTTCAGTCCGCTGCATGTTTCCTTATTGTGATAACGGTTTCCTTTTTCCGTTATGTACACCATAGGCGCCGCTTCCTGTCCCTGGCTGCAGGCCTCGCAGGCGTGATACTTTTCCCCGTAAAGATTCCGCAGGGAGGAAATGGACGCCCCCGGCACCTGGGTCACGGAAAGCTTCAGGTAAGTGCAGCTCAGACTTCTGTGATAAACCTGCCCATTCTCCGTCACGTAGACCATCACCTCCGGTTTTGTCTCCTCCCCCTTCTCCCCCTGTGCCCTGTCCTTTCCGGTCCAGGCCCGAACGGTCACCTGGCTGTACATCCAAACACGGGGCAGAGGCGCCAGCCCTCCTATGGGGCGGTAGGAGTAAACATCCGGAAGAGTGATCTCCTCCCGGCCGCCCCCGGCGATCCCGTAGGCATACATCCCCGCCTCCTTCGCCCGTCCGCACAGACGGACAAGATGCTCCGTCTGTATGCGGTAAATATCCATGAAAGAGATCAGGGTGATCATCCCCAGGAAAAACAGCGGCAGAACCAGGGCCGTCTCCACCGCCAGACTGGCCCTGGCCCATCCCTTTTGGAGGGCGCAGAAGGATGCTTTCCCGAAGTCTCCGCCATGCAGCTTCATAATCCTTGCAAGAAAAAAGTATATGTGGGGGTATTTCCTTTCGATTTTTTGTATCCTCTTTCGATGTGATCTCATTTCATCCGGCTTTTCGTTTTCCGTTCCGCATTTCCCGGCAGGGCTCCGAAAAAGCATCCCTCTGCACCTCCCTTCCATTTCAATAACAATATTCTCTTTTTGCCGTCAGCACCTTTTTCCCTCTCTCCACCTGGATGACAGCCTCCAGCGCCGCAGCACAGTGATCCATGCGAAAATCCTCCCATCCTTCCCTGCCTCTGATGGACGTCTCCACCATGTCCAATCCCCTCTGCACCTTCCGCTCTCTTCCCTGTGCCAGAAGAAAGACCTGCAGATAATCCCCATAGGACATTCCCTCCTGGCAGTCTCTGCGGTCCACATCCAGACGGTCCAACAGATAGGGCAGGTTTTCCAGTGCCAGCTGCCAGTCCTGGGGCCGCTTCACAAGAGGCACCTTTCCCCCCGCAAAAAGCTCCCGCACGTCCAGCACGCTCTCCCCGAAAGCCCAGCAAAGGATCAGGGCCGCCTCGATGACACCGGCTGCCGGGGGGATCAAAAAGCCAGAGGCGATGGCCGCCGCCAGGGCCGCCGTCTGGGCCCTTTTTCCCGAGTCTGCTGCCAGAGCCGCCGTATTGACCCCTTCCCGAACCAGCAGCAGCCTCCGGGCCACGGCCCTTAAATTATCCTCATCCCTTTTCTTTCCCCCCAGAATATATTCGATCTGGTAAGAAAGAGCCCCTTCCCCCGGCTTTTCATAGCTGCCCAGCCGATCCATCAGGTACTGCTGATAGAGCACCTGAGAGAGCAGGCCGGTATCCACCTGGTGGGGTTTGGACAACGGTTTTCCCTTGCACAGATCCCGGTCCGAGATGAGTGTTCCCCGGGAAACCCCTTTTTGTGACACCTCTTTTCCCGGAGGCAGTACCAGCTCCAAAAGCCCCATCCACCGGATCCTTCGGATGGCCGGTATGGGATTTTCTGCCGGCAGGGTCTCACCGTCGGAAAAGGTCTGAGCCTCAGACTCCTGATCCCCCTGGGCTTCCTGGCTCTTTTTCGCCGCATCCGTCATCTCCGTCTCGTAGGACTCCAGGGCATTCCCCGCCTCCGCCTGATTTCCGGCCGCCTCCGCCTCGGCCGTCTTTTTCTGCCTCTCCTGCATTTTTTCCAAGAGAAGCTGGACTCCCTGGATCCCCAGGGTTTCCTTCATATACTGGGTAACCTGGCGGTAAAAGGGCGCCCCCTTGTCATCGGTCATCAGCCAGCAGCCCTCCACGCCGCAGCTTTTCAGAGACAAACGCTGGCTGTTCTGGGAAAGGACAGGGCGGATGTAGGCTTCCATATTCTCGCACAAGGCCTCCGTGTCCAGCCCGCCTTCCCCGCCTGCATCCAGGGCAAACAGATCATACTCCTCCTGAAGAAGCCTGTCATACTGGCCAAACAGAGAATAAAGCCCCACATCCAGCCCGCAGAGCACCTGGGTTCTCCCAGCCGCCAGCCCCACGGACTGAAGCCCCGTACAGACCAGAGACACGGTCAGGCTCAAAAGCAGAGCGAGAAACACGGTCATACTTCCTTTTTCCATCTTTTGAGGCCGCATGGCCGACACCTCCTCCTTTAGTCCTTCCGCCGTCAAATAGCGTTGCTTTGCTTCGTGATCTTAGAGAGGATCTTGGATACCAGGCTGGTCAGCTGCTCCTTAAAGATCACCACCAGGCTGATCAGCACCACCAGGATCAGGATGATCTCCACGACCCCCACGGCTTCCTCCTCCACCCAAAATTCCCTCATCACGTCCTTCAACAATTTCATCGTCCTCTCCTTTCTCCCCAGCCCTTCCAAGCTCCAGGCCCGGGGAAATCCTATTAGTTTGCCTGATAAAAGGAAAGGCAGGCCGGAAGCATGATCAGGGCCATGACCACCACCAGCATAAGCATCATGGGCACCAGCAGCTTCGTGGCCGCCGCCTCCCCCAGAACCCTGGCCTTTCTCCTGCGCTCATCCCAGGCCTCCGCAGCCTCCTTTTCCAAAATATCTCCCAGCTGCCGGCTTCCCTTTTGCAGGTTCTGCACAAGAAGGGTGGAAAAGGTTTTGTATTTCACCTGTCTGCACCGTTCTCCAAAGCGCCTGTAGGCCTCCGCCTCAGAAATCCCGCTTTCCATTTCCCGACATGCGGCAAGAAGCTCCTCGTAGGCGGCTCTTGGAACCGTCGTTCTCCTCCTGCGATAGTCCAGCGCCATCTTCTGGAAGGTACGGCGGACCGTCAGACCGGCCTGGATCAGGAGGGTAAACTTCATCACCAAACCCGGATAATCCATCAACAGCTCCTCCCGGCGCCTTCGCCATTTCTTCTCCTCTTCCCTCGCTCCCGCCAGAAGCACGCAGGAACCGGCCACCGTAAAAAGTGCGGCGATCAATCCTCCCGTCCCATCCCGAGGATATTCCCACACAAGCCTCCGCCCCTCCCACAGGGAAGGCAGATAAAAATAGTCGGGATCATTTTTTTCATCGTTGTACCTTGCAACAGCCTCCAGGAGCTCTTCCTCCCTTGTCTTTTCCTCTGGCTCTGTCTCTTCCCCGCCGCCCTCATCGTCTCTCTCCCTCTCCGGCACCTGTATGTACAGGGTTTCCGCCTCCTCCCCTTCCACCGACACCAGAAATTTTTTCTCATAGGACAGATCCTCCTCTTTAGAAAGCCGCAGCTCCTCCTCCGGCAGCCTTCCCTCCTGGCTCTGCAGTGTGAGGATCATGCCCAGCAGGTTTCCACAGATGACCACGGCACCAAACATCCTGCGGCTTTTCTGATCCCCCAGCCCTTTGGCAGAAAGCCATCCCTTTCTCCAGCCCAGCAGAAGGAAAAACGCCGCTGCAAAGATCACCATATGTATCCACATTTGTCATACCTCAATATCCACGATTTTTCTCCCCATCCAGTAGGCTGCGCCGTAAATGACAAGACAGAGGGTCATGGCGAAGATCCCAAAAGGGTTCCCGTAAAGAATATCCAAAAATCCCGGGGAGGTCAGCCTCATATAAAGGATGATCCCAGCCGGCATCAGGCTCATCAGGAACTGCTCCGACTTTTTTGCGGCCAGCGTGGCCTCGATCTCCTTTTTCACGTCGATCTTGTCTCCCAGCATCCTGGAAACCTTCTGGATCACCTGATCCATATCCCCTCCCGTCCGCTTCGCCGTATAAAACACGGAGGCAAAATTCTCGATGTCCTCCACCCGGCACCTGTCTCCCAGCTCCAAAAACAGCTCCTCCACCGGCACGCTGACCCGCTGCTGTTTTTCTATGTAGTGAAATTCCTCAAGGATATCATCTCCCTTCCTGTAGATCTGCTCCAGATCCCGTACACAGGCAGTCACCGCGTTTTCCACAGAATACCCTGCCTGAACTGCCACGCTCATGGAGTTTAGGGCATCCTTAAACTGATAGTTCAGCCTTCGTTTTCTTTCCCGGATTAGCTGTTTCTTTTTGTACCGGACATAAAAAACCGACATGGGCGCCAGCGCCACCATCACCCACAAGCTCTTGTAAAAAAGGTAGTCCACCGCTCCCACAAGAGCCAGTCCCTGGGCGAAGTATTTTAGGAGCTCCTTTCCCGTAAAGCGATATTCTTCATAGTTTCTTTGTTCCCGAATCTCTTTCCTTACCCTGTCCTCTTTCATAATCTCATTCCTGCCCGTTCCAGTTTTTCCCTGTGGAGAAGAGGCTCCTTTTTTATCAGGCCCTCCCCTTCCTTCCATTGATACAGCGGACGGAGACAGATTTCTCCGTCCTCCATTCCACATAGCTCCGAAATCTCCAGAACCTTCCTGGATTTATCCCGCATTCTTCCCAGATGGATGAGGATCTCCACCCCCGATGCGATCTGCCTTCGGATGGCCTCCAGCGGAAAATCCATCAGAGCCATCAGGGCCATGGTCTCCAGGCGGGAGAGCATATCCCGGCTGCTGTTGGCATGGGCCGTGCTAAGGCTTCCGTCATGTCCCGTGTTCATCGCTTGGAGCATGTCCATGGCCTCCGCTCCCCGGACCTCGCCTACTACGATCCTGTCTGGGCGCATCCGAAGAGCCGTCCGTATGAGATCCCGGATGGTCACGGCGGTCCCGCCGTTCCCATTTGCCATCTTTGCCTCCAGGCGTACCAGATTCGCAATGCCCTGAAGCTTCAGCTCCGCATTGTCCTCAATGGTAATGATCCGCTCATCCTTCGGGATGTATTCGGACAAGGCTCCCAAAAAGGTAGTCTTTCCGCTTCCCGTACCCCCGCCAATCACCATGGTATACCTGGCCCTGACCAATGCGCCCAAAAATTCTGCGCATTCCTGGGGGATACTCCCCATGTGGATCAGCCTCTCCATGGTGATGGGATTGTCCGGAAACCGCCGTATGGTGAGGATCGGCCCATCCAGGGCCACTGGATAAATGACCGCATTGACTCTGGCCCCGTTTTCCAGTCTGGCGTCCACGATGGGCATGGATTCATTGACCACCCGGTTGCATTTTCCCACGATCTGTTGGATCACATCCTCCAGCTTTTCTCTGGATGTAAAGGTCTTTTCCCATTTCTTTAGTTTTCCCGCCCGCTCCACAAAAATGGACTCCGGGCCGTTTACCATGATCTCGGTGACCGTCTCATCCTCGATCAGCTCCTGGAGGACGTCCAGCTTTCTCACAGAATAAAAAAGCTCCTGCCTCAGCTCCACCTTCTCCTTCAGGGGAATGGAAGCCTCCCGAAGACTTCCCAGGATCAGATCATCAATGGTTTCCAGGATCTCCTGATCGGAAAGCTCCCGGTAAAGCTCCAGCTTCTCCATCAAAAGCTCCCTCAATCTCTGGAATACTTCTTTTCTCATGGCTCATGACGTTCCTTTCTAAGCAGTTCCCTCACATAATCTCCCAATTCACTCCACAAAAGGCCCTCGACGTAGGGCTGCCCCGGATCTCTTGCCACATGATAGGGCGGCTTCACCTGGACCGTCCTCTCCAGCACCTGAGAAAATTCTCCCAGCTTCAGAAGATTTTCAAACTGGGAAATCTTTGCCAGGGACACGGCGTCCCCCAATACCGGCATGTAGATCCTGCCGCACATTTCCAGCATGGAAAAAACCTCGTCGATCCCATTGCCAATATCCAGGACCAGCACCTCGTAGGAGCTGTGTACCACGATCTCCTGTATCAGCCTTTCCCAATCCTGCCACAGGGCGCCCCGGATGTCCGCCGGCGTCTGAACCGGCGGGATGTAATCCAGATTGTTCATGGTCTCCGTCATCCCGTTCATCCGATGTATCAGGCCTTGTCCCTCCTGACGTACATAGTACAGAAGGTCGCTCAGATTATGGCGGAAGGTTTTTCCCAGCAAGGCGTCAAACCCCGCATATTCCTCCAGGTTCAGGTACAAAACCGCCCGGTCCCTGGCCAGCGCCTGCCCAAGGGTCAGGGCAAAAGACGTTTTCAGGCAGCGCCCAAGGGGCGAATAAACTCCATAGATTTCCGTCGCCTTTTTCAGTACCGGAAAATCCTCCGGCTCCTGCGTCTTTTCCTCCCCGTAACAGGCCATGACCTCCCGGATCACCGCGGCAGAGGACTGGTACTTGTACACGCTGGGATATTGCTCCAGCTCCGGGGGATGAAGCCCCTCGGAGAGGATCACGATCTTCCCGATCTCCAGCTCCCGGATCTGGCTGCACATGGCCTTCCCGGAAATCAGCAGCAGCTCAATGGGGGTCTTTTTCCCAAAGGAGACCAGGCTGTCCACCGTGGTAAAGGCCTGGATCTCAAAGGGTATGCTCCTTCTCTGGTTGAGGTGGTCCATAAAATTCAAGGCGTACTCTACCTCCAGGTCGCAGACCGCAAAGATATTTTTTTTCATTTCAATACACACCTCCCACACAGAGCAGCACGCTTAGGAAAACGGGTACCGTAAAGTGAAAATTTTCCGGATGCTCCACGCCCTCCCTGGAATAGGGAAGCCTTTTCTTTGTCCTTTGCAGATTGCGAATGTAATGGATAAAGTAGCAAAGCCTCTCCCTGACATTTCCGCAGGAAACCAGGATCGCCCCGGAAAGAGCTGCCCCGATCACCATGGAACAAAGGATACACTTCAGGATCCGAACCATTCCCAGAAAGCCTCCCAGCACACAAAACAGCTTGATATCGCCCGCCCCCAGCATGTGCAGGGCAAAAAGCCACCACAAAACCAGAAGCGGCAGGATGCCTCCTCCCAAAAAGGGGAAAATTCCCTTTGGCCCTTCCGCCAGCAATCTTGTCCAAAGGCCAATGAACAGCCCAAACAAGATCCAGCCGTTATCCACGCGTCCCCTCCTGAGATCCATCAGCATCGCCCCAGCCGCCATCACCACCGGCAGGCCACTGGAAAAAAGCATAGGCTCACCTCACTTCTCTCATGTTCATACAACAAACACCTCTTCTGTGTTCTCATGGAACCGCTTATTCAATTTTCTCTTTCGTAAATTGGGAAATCACCGTCAGATCTGACGGTACTTTGATACCAGATGATTTCTGGTGATGCTTATTATAGTGCAAGACGTTCCGTTTGTCCAGCCTTTTTTTGGATAATTTTTATAAAAAAAGAATAAAAAAACAATAAACTTGGCAAAGCCTCCTTCTGGTACTATAATGGGACTATCAGCTTTGACAGGCAAGGGCGAGGAGCATCTCCCCTTTTGCCGGAAGGGAACGCCATGAAACATCTTCTTTGTCTTGGAGACAGCCTCACCGACTGCGGCCATCTGCTCTCCTTCCCTCCCTACGGAAACGGATATGTCCGTCTCCTAAAGGAGAGGCTGGAGGACTGGCGCCTGACCAACCGGGGCTTTGACGGGTTTACGGTCGGACGGCTTTTATCCCTCATAGAGAGGGAGGGACTTCCCTCCTCTCCCGATGTGATAACAATCTTGATTGGAATCAACGATGTGGGGCTTATGATGAATACCCAAAGAACCAGCAAACAAAAGGAAGAAATGGTCGAAAGCTTTCTTTTGTCCTATGAGGAGTTAATAACGATCCTCACATCTCCCCGAAGGCGCATCCTTCTCATGGAGCCCTTTATCTTTCACTGGCCTGATTGGTGCAGGGGCTGGGTTCCTCAGCTTTCTCTCCTGTCCCAGGGGATCCGGCAGCTGGCTGCGGATCATCAGCTTCCCTATGTGCAGCTGCAAGCTTTCTTTGAGGAGCAGGCCGACGCCCTGGGTGTCCAGGCTCTGACTACGGACGGCATCCATCTGACAGAGACCGGCCATCGCCTGCTGGCGGACAGGCTTCTCCCTTTTCTGCTCTCCAGCAACTGCCCCTCCAGCTGCGAAGAAGGAGCCGTCGGCCTGCGCAGCAGAGGCAGCGACTGGCCTGAATCGTTACGGGAAAGGTAATATTGATCATGAACACAACCATTAAGCAGCTTGAGGATATGTCCCTGAACGCATGGCCCTCCCACAAGATGGAGCTGTACGACGGGTGGATCCTCCGTTTTTCCTATTTTTATACCCACAGGACCAACAGCGTGGAGCAGTTTGGCACCTCCTCCCTCTCCTGGCGGGAGAAGGTGGCGTACTGTGAGGCAGAATACAGCCGCCTGGGCAGCCCTGCCATCTTTAAGATCAGCCCCCTGGTCTCCCCTGATTTTGACTACGTTCTGGAAAACCGAGGCTATGAGGTTCAGCACACCACCAAGGTCATGACCCTGGACCTGGGGCAGGCCTGCCTGGACGCACCCTGTAAAGCCGTCAACCTGACGGACGACATCCCAGATGTTTGGATCGAAAGCCTGTTTTCCCTGAAGGGAACGGTCAATCCCATCCACCGGGCCGTCGTCCCCTCCATGTACCGGGCCATTGTCAAAGATACCGTCTGCGCCTCCATCTGGCACAGAGGGAAAATCGTGGCCACCGGGCTGGGGATCCTGGACCGGGATTACATCGGCATTTACGCCATCCATGTCCGGGAGGATTTTCGGAGAAAGGGGTACGCCCGACAGATCTGTTCCGGGCTTTTAAGGGAGGGCATGGCCAAAGGTGCATCCAAAGCCTATCTCCAGGTAGTCAGCACCAATGAGCCCGCCCAAAGTCTCTACCAGTCCCTGGGCTTCTCCTACTTTTATACTTATTGGTTTCGGGTACAGCCCCGGAGCTGAGCCCTGTCCGGCCCCCGAGACACCCTGAGATCCGCAGCATATTTTTGACATTTCTCCGTATAATAATCTTTGATACCGCGAAAAGCTCCGCCCCCTTCTGGCGCCCTGCAGGCGCTTCGGAAGTGGGCCTGGGCCTTCAGCAAGGAGGAATGAACCATGAAACAAAAGGAACACCAACCAAGTCGGGAAGAAAATCCCTACCATGTCAACTATGAGCATTACCTGGATACCAACGCCTGTACCGAGTGTACCGGGCTGATGTACCGGACGCCGGAAGACCGTGAGGAATGGGAGGCCTATCAGGAGGTCTTTGATTTCACCCCTGAGGTTCCCAAAAGGAGGAAGAAGGAAACGCCTTCTTCCCTCCCAGACAGGTAAGCTCCCATCGTCGCAACGGGAGGATCTACGATAACCATGAAAAAACTGACAGCCCTTAGCCTTTTCGCCTGTATTTCCCTGTCCATCACCGGCTGCAGCGCCGGTGAATTGGTCAACACCTATCTTCTGAAGGAGGAGAGCTCCGGAGAGGAGCCCATCTCCGACAAGCCTCGGGTATACATGGACGAAGTGACTGGCCGTCTTTTGGATTTCACCGGAAGCCAGCTCACCATGAGGGACGACGAAGAAAACATCTACTCCTTTGACGTTTCCGCCGCCACCTTGGAATGTGCAGGGGGCATGATCACCGGCGATGAGGTCAGCGTGATCTACGAGGGACGCTTTTCGGGAACGGACACCAGCCAGGTAAGGGCCTTAAAGGTGGTGGATGAATACCACAAAAAGACGCAGCTGGAAGACCGGACTGCCAAGGGAAGGATCATTTCCCTGACTCCCAACACCCTGACCATCCGGGCGAGATCTGGAAAGACCGCCACCTACCCCATCACCGGCACAGAGCAGTATTACCAAAACGGCATCCAGGAGGGGGGCCAGGTGATCCTGCACTTCAAGGGAAAATTTTCGAAAACGGAGGGAGGCTCCTCCGTCCTAAGCGCCAGCCATCTGAAGGTGACCAGCATCTCCGACACGGAACCTCTTCAGATCCCAGAGCCCACCCCCACGCCAGAGCCAGCCGCAGCCCAGACCGTCCCGGAAAGAGAACAGACGAAGCAGTTCCGAGGCGTGATACAGAGCCTGTCCCTGAACATCCTCCAAATCATCCCCACCACCTCCCAGGAACCTCTGGCCCTGGATCTTTCAGCGATCCCGTGCCACTTTCCCGGCGGAGCGGCCCCTGGATCCGGGGTGACCGTCTTCTACACCGGGGAGGCCTTTGACGGCAAAACACTGGATAGGATTGCCGTGACGGCCGTGACCGGTGACGATCCACACGCCATGGAACCCTACCGCATGGGCTTTACCGTAACAGGAAACGTCCAGGGCACCACGGCAAACACCGTGACCCTCCAGACGGAGGACCAAGCCCTGGTCACCTGTCTCACGGACGGCGCCCAAAACACCTCTTCCTCTGGCCTGGCCCCGGGAAGCAGGCTGAGGATCACCTTCGATCCCTCCGTCTCCAAAACATCCAACATTTACACGTCCATCAAAATTGAAGACGGCTGACCTAAGCAAGAGAGAAGCCAGCTCCCTCACGACCTTTGAAATCGTCTGCGGATCTGGCTTTCTCCCTCCTCCAAGCATCGGTTGATCTGCGGTTCCTCCCCTAGTATGGAAAAAACAGCCCTGTATTCCTCCAGGATCCCCCAGCCATGAGGAACCATGTAGGCACCTCCATCACTTCCCAGCGCCAGGCTTGCGCCTTTTTGATACGCAAGGCGCAGACTTCTTTCCGCCGCTCTTTGTATCTTCAGAAGCTCCCGGTCCTGGTACCTGCCGCACCCCAAAAGGTTTCGTATGGTGACCAGGGTGGGAACCCAGACGGTGCTGCTTTCAGACAGCATTTGGATGGTCTCTTCATCCATATAGTTCCCATGCTCCAGGCTGTCCACCCCTGCCTCAAGAGCGGCCCGGACACCCGGGACGCCATTTGTATGGCTCATGACGGCAAAGCCCTCCCCATGGGCAATGTGTACCATCTCCTTCACCTCTTCCTGATCCAGGGGCTCCCCCGTGATCCTCCCATAGCACCGAAAATCCAGGATACCCGTGGTCATGATCTTGATGAAATCAGCCCCCTGGGCCGCAGCGCTCTTCACCAGGGCATGATACTCCCTCATGGTGTCAAAGCCCAGCCCCACGATCCCGCCATAATGCCCGTTTTTATGGATCGCAAAAACCGGCGTCCGGTAATCGATGCCATACTCCGGCGCCAGCTCCTTTGCCCTTTTGGAGACAAGGAGTCCGTCTCCCCCATCTCGAACGTAAGAAACCCCCACGTCCCGATAAGCCTTCAGATGGGCCCGGATGTCCCGGTCCGATACCCCGCCCCGATGCCTCTCCACCGCAGCCTGATAATTTACCCCATCCATGAGCATATGTGCATGGCATTCTCCAAACATAGCCTCACCCTCGTTTCTCAAAAGCCCCACATCCCCTCTCCCAAAAGAGGAGAGAAAAGACAAGGGATCAGTTTCCAAAAAAGCCCTGAATCTCCTCCCTTGACGCCTGGACAGAGCCCTGGACAAAGAAGGGCTTTCCGCCTCCTCTTCCCTTCAAGGCGGCGTTCATGTCCTTCGTGAGCTGCCTTAGATCTCCGTCCTTCTGGCCCATGGCATACTTGTACGAGCCGTCCCCACTGAGAGAAAACACGGCACAGCGCCCGCCGCAGGTCTGCATGACGGCATCCGTCAGCTTCCGCACGGCATCCGCCTCCAGCCCCTCCCGAAACAGGAGGACGTCTCCCTTTCCTTTCCATCTTTCTCCCTCGGCGGCAAACATATCCTCCTCCATTTTGTGAAGCTTTCCCTTCAGGACAAAGCATTCCTCCCACAATCGCTCCACTGCCTGGGCCGTCTGGTCCACTTTTGCGGAAAGCTTCACGGAGATGCCATGGTTCTGTCTGTCCAGCAGGTTCAGATAATCCAAAACCCGCTTTCCAGAGATCATTTCCATGCGGACGCCCTCCCGAAATTTCTCCACGGAGAGAAGCTTTATCATGCCGATTTCTCCGGTCCGGCTGACATGGGTGCCGCAGCAGGCACAGATATCCGCACCTGGAAAGCGCACAATGCGCACCTTGCCGGTCAGCTCCTTTTTACTCCTATATGCAAGAGTCTTCCTCTCCTCTTCCTCTGGATAAAAGATCTCCACCTGACGATCGTCCCATATTTTTTCATTGGCCCTTCTCTCGATCTCCCACATCTGGGTCTCCGTCAGGATCCCGTTAAAATCAATGGTGATCACGTCACTTCCCATGTGAAAGCCCACGTTGTCATAGCCAAAAGCCTCATGCACCAGTCCGCTTACCACATGCTCTCCAGAGTGCTGCTGCATCAGGTCAAATCTGCGCTCCCAGTCAATCCGCCCCGTCACAGGCGTCCCCGGCTCCACAGGCTCCTGCGTGTAGTGGAGAAGCTCCCCCTCCTCTTCCTGAACGTCCGTCACCCTCACCTCATTTAGAAGGCCCACGTCGCAGGGCTGTCCTCCTCCCTCCGGGTAAAAAGCGCTCCTGTCAAGAAGAAGGGCAAAACCCTTGTCAGCCTTCCGGCACTCCAGGACGGAAGCGGTAAACTCTTTCATATAAACATCTTCATAATACAAACGTGCTGTCTCTATCATATATTATCCCTTCCTGCAACGGTCCCGCCAAGGGACCTGTCTCCTTTTCCATGATCTTGTTTCTTCAATCTGTGCGCCAGGCGGACAGAACCGCCTGAAGCCTCCGCCTATGGCGGAGAACCTTTATGTGGTTTCCTTGGTGCGGATGGATACTTCTCCGTAGGAAAGCCTCTGGAGGGTGCCATCTTCCTCCTCCACCAGAAGCCTCCCGTCAGGACAGATCTCCAACGCCTTCGCCGGACGCACTCTCTCCCGGTCCACGATCAGGATGTCCCGCCCAGGCACCATATTCTGCTGCACGTAATCCGGCGACAGCCTTTTCAGGCGTACCTCCTCCAAAAGATGATTCACGATCCCGGCCGCCAGGCTGTTGACCTCTGCTGTCTTTGCCTCCTGGGGAGTGTGGTAAAGCGAGCCCGCCACCCCCACCAGCTCCCTGGGAAGGGTGCTCTCCTCCAGGTACAGATTCAGCCCGATCCCCACAATGGCAACCTCAATGCCTCCGCTCTCAAAATCTGTCACGGCCTCCGTGAGGATCCCACACACCTTTTTTCCCTCCTTGTACAGGTCATTGACCCACTTAATATCCAGAGAAATTCCACAAACCTCCCGCACCGCCTGGTAAACCGCCACGGCCGCCGCCGTGGTGATAAGAAGGCTGCTCTGTATGGTGTCCTTCGGCTCCAAAACAATGCTGAGATAGAGGCCTCCTCCTGGAGGAGAAAAAAAGCTGCGGCCCCTTCGCCCCCTACCCTCCGTCTGCTCCACGGCCAGGACAAAGGCCCCATGGCCGGCCTCTCCCTGAAGGGCCGCCTTTTTTGCCTCCTGATTGGTGGAGCTGACCTTTCTGTACAGCCTCATATAGACCTCCGGCTCATGAAGATGGAGACGGATGGCCTCCAGAGAAAGACGGTTGCTGTCAGGAGACAGGACGTAGCCCCTGTTTGGGCCGGCCTCAATATGGTAGCCCTCCTCCCGAAGCTTCTTCACTCCCTTCCAAATGGCAGTCCTTGTGCAGGAGAGCTCCTTTGCCAGCGCTTCCCCAGACAAGGTTTCTCCCTTATGCTGCTCCAGCAGCTCCAAAAGTCTTGATTTCACTGTCATATGCTGTATCACCCCTCATAATTGGTAAGGGCTTTCTTCAAGAAATCCCGGTATTCCCTCCTGACAGACTCCGGAGACTGGATGGCGACTCCCGCCCCAAGTCCTGCCAGCCATCCAAAAAAAGGACTGCTCACCTGAACCCGGACCCTGGTGACAAAATGCCCCTCATCCTGCCCCATGAGCATGATCTCCTGGCCAAAGTGATCGATGGCCACCCCTGCCAGCCGATTCTCAAAGAGAAGAGAAACCGTCTCCATACGGCCGCCGAACATCCCAAAGGTCCCCGTAAGAAATTCCGCCGGATCCAGCTGATCAAAAATCTCCTTTCCGTTTCGGAACGTCTCCTCCACAGATATCTTCCTCATCTTGTCCACCCGGTAGTGCTTGACGATCCCGCTCCTTTCATCCAGCCCTACCAGATAATAGTTTTCATCCTTCCAGATCAGCTTCCAGGGGCTGATGCGGTAACGCTCCCCATCTCTTTTCAGACGCATCTCCTTGGACACGGTCCATTCATAATACTGAAAGCTGATCTGCCTATCGCCGCAGATCCCCCGATGGATCTCGTCAATGTTGTAGTAAACACTTTCATTGACCGCCTTCACCCGGTGATCCACCAACACCTGCCTCTGAAGCTCCTTGGCCTGATGGACGCTGGCAAGTCCCTCCAGCTTATGGATCAGCTCCGTAGACTTACTCTGGGTGATAAACCGACAGGACTGCACGGCGTCCACCAACAGCTTCAGCTCCGCCACCTCAAACTCCCTGGACGCCAGGTAAAAGCCGGAGGGCTTCTCCCTGCGGCTGACAATGTCAAGGCCGAAGACCCGCAGGTTTTCAATGTCATCATAGATGGTCTTCCGCTCTGCCTGTATGCCAAAATCCTCCAAATAGGCCAAAAGCTCTTTGACCTGCATGGGGTGCTGTTCATCGGTACGCTCCAGAAAGGCTTTCATCAGATATAAAATTTTGATCTTTTGTCGAAACGATCTTGGCATAAAAACAAGGCTCCTGTAGGTTTATATCGTGACGGATAGGCAGGCCGGCACACCTGCCGCACCTGCCATGAGAAACGGACGAAATGCGCAAAAGCCCCCGGACATCCGAGCGGCTCCATGAATCCCTCCATACAGCCGCCCCGGAAACGGGAGCCCTGGACGGGTCTCCCCGCCCGGGGGAGACGGCCTTATTTATCCGTCAGCAAAGCGACGACCCCAAAGTATAATACCATAAAAGCAAAGACGACCGCAATGCCATCCCCTCCCCGGAAATCATAATTCAATACCATGGCGCCTGCCACCATGATCTCCATGGTGACAAAAACCCCCAGGATCATAGCCATGGTGCAGGAAAGCCTTCCTTTCTTTTCCTCATTCTGTCTGAGAGCTTCTCTCTTGCCGCCCTTGGTCTGCGTATTCCACATATGTATACTCCTCCTTCTCAAATATGCTTGATCGAACATATTTTCTTTCTGTTGGTAGTATATCATATTTACAGTCCAATAAAACGGTATGAAACTTTAAAATCCGAACAAACGTTTCTTTTTGTCAAAACCTTACAATTTCAAAATCGAATATTTGTTCGATTTTATGGATTTCTTTTTTTCCCTTCTTTCAAAGAAATCCGGCAAACACAGGCGCCGCCGCCACGGTGAGGAGCCCCGCCGCCGCAATGGCCAGGCTGCTCATGGCTCCTTCCACCTCCCCCAGCTCCAGCGCCTTGGCCGTCCCTATGGCATGGGAGGCCGTGCCAAGGGCAAGCCCCCTGGCCACAGGCTCCTGGATCCCCGCCACCTTAAAAACGGCCTCCGCAATGACGTTTCCCAATACCCCGGTGAGAATGATCGCCGCCACGGTGATGGCCGTCACGCCTCCCAGCTCCTGGGAGACCCCCATACCAATGGCGGTGGTAATGGACTTTGGCAGAAGCGTCACGTACTGCTCATGGGACAGCCCGAAAAGCAGGGAAAGGACGAGAACGCCCACCAGGCTGGCCAAAACCCCGGAAAGAAGGCCGGCCGCAACAGCCCTCATGTTCTTTTTCAGCAGAGAGAGCTGGCGGTACAGAGGAACGGCCAGACACACGGTGGCAGGGGTCAGCAGATAGCTGATGTATTTTCCCCCTTCGTTGTACACCTCATAATCCACGTCCAGCACCCCCAAAGCTCCCATAACGCAGAGAATGGCGATCAAAAGCGGATTGCAGATGGCCATCCGGAGCTTCCTTCTCAGGAGCAGCCCTGCCTCGTAGGCCAATAGAGTGACCACCGCACCTAAAAACAATGAATTATTCCAAAAAACTCTCACTTCTTTTTCCTGCCCTCCCTTCGTATGACCGCCTGGGTCACCCTCCCCGTCACCACCATGACCAGGACGGTGGTGAGGACGACCACTGCGGCCACCGTAAGCCAGATGGGCCTTAAAATGCCCCAGGCATCCAAAAGCCCCACTCCCGCAGGAACAAACATCACCGGCATGATCTCCACCAGAAAATCAGACGTTTCCTCCACCTGCTCCACCTTCAGAAGCCCGCTCATCAGCGCTCCCAGCATCAACAGGAGCCCGTAAACACTGGCCGGTATGGGCAGAGGAAGCAGCTGCCTCAGCAGCTCCCCCAGCACCGCAAAAAGCAGGATCCTTCCCATCTGTCTCAGATATTTCATATGCGGTTCCTTCCATCCTTTCTTCTTTTCATCACAGACTTTGTTTTCATGACAGGCTTTGGCATCCTTTTCCTTCCTCATCGAAGGGTCTGCCGTCCATCCCCTCCCAAGACCTCGTCCGCAAGCTTCTGATAGGGCTGGGCCTCCTCCAGTGTGGCACGCCCCATACGCTTCATCTTTGTCACCCCGGGGTAATCTGCCGGAACCGATCTTGTGAGGATCCCGTCCCCGTAAATCCGAACCATGTCCCCATTTTCCAGAACGTCCCCTTCTATAAGACGCCCCTCCCGGTTGTAAATGCCTTCCCGGGGCAGCTCTGCCCGAAAGACCGTCTTAGTTTCCATGTCCACGAAGACCTGCTGCTTTAAAAAGCCTCCTGCCTCCACGCAGATGGCCCGGATGGCCTCTTCCTCCTGCCTGGCCTCCTCCTGCTGATCCCTCTGGGCCTGCAGGGCCACCACCCTCCAGAAGCCAGCTCCCATCGCTGCCATGACCAGGATCAGCAATCCCATTCCAACGACCCACTTCACATCCATTTTTTTGTTTTCCAATCCAAGCTCCCTTTCTACTCTCCATTTTTGCCAGTTCCCAGCCCTGCCCTATTGCAGCATCAGCTTCCACCCATTCTGCTTCAGCCAGTCCTTCTGCCTCTCATAATCCGGCAGAATCTTCTCCACCTCCCGCCAGTAAGCAGGAGAATGGTTCATCTCCTTCAGATGGCAGAGCTCATGGACCACCACGTAATCCAACACCTCCATCGGCGCCAGGATCAGCTTCCAGTTGAAGTTCAGATTTTGGTTGGAGCTGCAGCTTCCCCATCGGGTCCTCTGCTCCCGAATGGTGATGCGGTTGTAGTGAACCTGCAGCCGCTTTGCAAAATAAGCCGACCTTTGACGAAGCACCACGCCTGCCTCCTTTTTCAGCCGCAGGCGCTCATCCTCCGGGATCCTGGGGATCACTGGGGATCCCTGCCCAGGAACGCCGGGAATTTTTTCCAGCTGCTGGAATATCCAGCCCCTCTTCTCCTGGACAAAAGCTCCTATCCGGGCCTCTGGCATTTTCAAAGGAGCCCGTATGAGGACAGAGCCGTCCCGGCGGATCTCAATGGCCAGGGTACGGCGGCGGCTCCTCACAATGGTGTACGAAAGCTCCCCTGTATCTATCTGTTTTTCCATATTTCACGCTCCATGCGGCTCTCCACTCCCTGGATGAGCCTCTCTATTTTTTCCCTTGTGTCTGGGTCCTCATATTGCAGCCGCTCTGCGATCCTGCGGATATAATCCTCCTCCCGGATGATCTCCCAGGTCTGGGGAAAATTGACGTCGTAATACTGCGCAATATAGGAAACCCAGTAATCCACCCCGGTCCTCCGGTGAGCGGAAAGAACGGAGGTTTCCCTCTGGCAAGCCTCCCATACCTGCGGGGAGATCTTTCCCCTTCCGGCCTCCTGGACACTCATCCCCAGCATGGTCTCGATCCTCTCCTGGAGCTTGACCCGGCAGTTGTCCAGCTTGTCCGCATCCCGGATCAGGCGGGCGTGCAGAAGCGCCCCTGGATCCGTGATAGGCGGCAGGGCAAGGTGGCTGTGAAAGGCGATGGCCTGGCAGATGATCCGATCATACTCCCTCTCTCTGACAAACCTGCGGATCATGGGCGGCTCCCTGCAAAGCACCTCCATCCCCTTCTCCCCAGCTCCATAGACCGCCGCCATGTCCCCAAAAAGAAGAGCTGCGCCATAAGCGGCGTGATCCATGGTATCCGGCAGAAAACTGTCAAAGCGGCGGATCTGTTCAAAACGTCCGATATCGTGAAGAAGGGCGATGATTTTCCCCAGACATCCATCCTCCCGGGAAAGCCCCATCCGCTTTCCAATCTCTCCCGCACACGCCACAACACCGTAGGTATGTACAATTTTCAGCCTAATTTTTTCATCCTGCCTGTCATACTCCTCCAGATACTCTTCAAAAGCCCTCTGCGCCTCCAGATAATCCAACGCCATCCTTCTTCCTCCCACCATCTCTTTTCCTCCATTATAACCTCCTTTCCCCTTTTTTCCAAGGGCTGCCTTTGTCACTTTTTTTCCAAAAAAGCCCCTTCCGTGTGTCTCAGCGGCATCCTTGCAAGCTGGATTCGCCTCCCCCCAATCGGAAAAACCCTTTCCCAGATACCGGAGGCCCCATGTCCCAAAAGGCTCCTGTAGAAAACCCCTGTTCCCTTTTCGGAAACGGACTGCCCCCGCAGGAGGACAGCCAAAATCCGACAGAATATTTATGCCTATTGCAAAACCTGACCA
>JAUNJL010000139.1 GCA_030533315.1 Eubacteriales bacterium | reverse complement strand
GCCGCAGTCATATGTATTAGGTAGCAGAAACTACCCTTTACATATTAACTCTTGAAGCTCCATCTTCGTGATATCGCTCCGGGGTGCCGTCACCTGCCCGCAATGACAGGGGGAAGCCGCGGGCTCCTGGCAAATGAGGTCTTTTTGTTGAACATTGACATTTTTTAGGAGAGTGCTTATTCTATAGATGTGCGCTGACGGCTTGCGGTGATTGCGCTGCGAAGGCTTTGCGGCCCTCGAAGTAAGGAGGGCCAGCCATCGGAGAGATTGTCGTGTAAAAAACGAAAAATAAAACGCATATCATGCGCAAGTCAGAACACAGGAGGAAATATGGGAAACGTATATGGATTGATCCGGAAGATGGGAGCGACCTCAAAGTACAAGGGCTATCATTTCGTGGCGGAAGCGGTGAAGATGACGATGAATATCAGTGAAGAGCCTATGAAAATCACAAAGGATATTTATCCTCCTCTGGCGAAGAAATTTAATTCTACACCGATGAATGTGGAGCACAACATCCGTACCGTCGTAAACGTATGCTGGCTGAACAACAAAGAGCGAATGGAAGAGATCGCAGGCTGCTCCTTGTATGACAGACCGACCAACAGTGAGTTTGTGGACATGCTGGCCTATTATCTCAGTGAAAACGGGGATTAGCGGGAAAGTGCTACTGCTGCTCAAACAGGATCTGGTTCTGCCTGAAAAAATCCAGGATCATACTGTCCCAAAGCTGCTCCAGCTCTTTGCCTGGAAGGAAGGCATCGAGGGAAACGCCTGTGGTACAGAGAAGCATTTTGTTTTTGTACGACAGGTTGAGAAAAAGACCGTGAATGGTCTGAACGTCAACACCAAAACCGGCAGCCTTGATGGCTGCCGTCGTTTTTTGGCTGGAAAGCTGAAAAACGATCCGAAAGGAACGAGGCGCACGCTTGCCCCGGATGATGGAAAAGCAATGAGGCTTTACCTCCTTCCACAGGGCATGGGTGCGCTTCGTCCTGTCCAGAAGCTCCAGCTCGTCGCTGTCAAAAAACTCCCGGTCCAGCCTTCCGTCGATGGAAAACAGGCTGTAGGTGGAAATGCGGGCCTGACAAAGCCAGAAGGCGTCGAAGGTCTCCTGGATAAAAAGCTTGTTTGTAAAATCTCTGATATCGGATATTTTTAATGCCAGCATGGGATTCCTTTCTGTCTGAAGAGGTGTCTGGGTGCGCAAAAAGAGCAGGCCTGGCGGGCAGCTGCCCACCATTATAAAGCATTTTGTGAAAAAAGAACAGAGTTTTTCGGAAAAAGCCTTTTCAAACAGGATACAGTGTGGTAAAATAGACGTGGTATTTAAAACTACATATTATGGAAAAGAGGACGATATATTGAGTTATAAGATTGTGATAGATAGCTGTGGAGAATTGTTGGAGGAGTGGAAGCAGGACGGACGATTTGAGTCGGTTCCCCTGACTCTGACGGTGGGGGGAGAGGATATCATCGACGACGCATCCTTTGACCAGGCGGATTTTTTGAGAAAGGTAGCGGCCTGCCCCGAGTGCCCCAAGTCGGCGTGCCCTTCCCCGGAGAAATATCAGAGGGCCTTTGACTGCGATGCGGATCATGTCTACGGGGTGACCCTTTCCGCAGAGCTGAGCGGCTCCTACAACAGTGCCCTTTTGGGGAAAAAGCTGCTTCTGGAGGAAAAGCCGGGAAAGAAGATCCATATTTTTAACTCCAGATCCGCATCCATCGGAGAGACTCTGATTGGGATGAAGATCCAGGAATGTGAGGAGAAGGGGATGGATTTTCAGGACGTGGTGGCGGAGGTGGAGAGCTACATTCAGGAGCAGAATACCTTCTTCGTTCTGGAAAACCTGGAGACCCTGAGGAAGAACGGACGTCTGGGACGGGTGAAGGCTCTGGTGGCCACTGCGCTGAAGATCAAGCCCGTCATGGGCGCCACGAAGGAGGGCAGCATTTGCCAGCTGGATCAGGCTAGAGGAATGAACAAGGCCCTGGTAAAGATGGTGGAGCACATCATGGAGGCAACGGAGGACAGTGAGAACAAGATCCTTGCCATTTCCCACTGCAACTGCAAAAAGAGGGCCATGATGCTGAAGGACGCTCTCCAGGAGAAGATGAAGCTTTCGAAGATCCTGGTGCTGGACACTGCCGGCGTCAGCAGCATGTACGCCAATGACGGCGGGATCATTGTGGTTGTTTGATACTTTTCTTTTGGAAAAAGTTGTGGTAGAATATAGGCCAGAATATTTGTTGACGACAAAAGGAGAGATCACAATGAGTCAGAAAAAAGTGGATGCTTATAAGCAGGAAAAGGCAAACCGTGAAAAGATCATGAAAAAGGAGAAGATGGTCCTTCGCCTGGAGAAGCTGGCGGCTCTTGTCGTTTGTCTGGTGGCCGTTTGCTGGATCGGCTATTCCATTTATGGAAAGGCCGTCGAGAGCAAGGCTTCGGAGAAGATCGAGACGGTCATGGATACCACCGCACTGGACGAGTATCTGTCCGGCATCGATGCGGAGGCTGAGTAAGCTCTGCTGGCCTGGCGCCGCAGCCAGGAAGGATTGGCCTGCGGCAGATAGATAAGGAGGAGTGCTCCGCCATGACATGAAAAAATCCCTGGGAGACCAGGGATTTTTTGTCGATTTTGTCGTTGTCGTGTGAAAGTTATATGAAAAGTCCAAATACGGCTGTTCACAGGGAACCCCAGGCAGCGGCGGACAACGGTGCAACGGGCCGCAGGCGCCTGCGGATCATCACAAACCCGGTCCCATTGACAGTCGCCTGGGTGAGGGCCGGATCATTGGGTAATTCAGCTGTACCAGCCCATGCTCCCTCGCTGAGGCCGCGCACAAGGGCTGGATCATGGCCAAATTATAACTTTGTCACGTTTGCAGCCTGCATTCCCCGAGCGCCCTCTGTGAGATCGTAGGTCACAGCCTGGCCCTCTTCCAGAGACTTGAAGCCTTCTCCGTTGATTGCGGAAAAATGTACAAAAACATCTGCGCCGTCCTCACCGGTAATGAATCCATAACCCTTCTCAGCGTTGAACCACTTTACAGTTCCCTTGTTCATGATGTTACCTCCATAAAATAAAATTAAAAAGCAGTTTCTGGCGAAAAAAATCACCAGATTTTACAGACTATATCATGTAAATATATAATCTCTAAAAACTAGTGATCCTACATAAAACATTAAATAATCTTCATATTCAGTGATTATATAACCGATATTAAAAAATGTCAAGGATTATCGTAGAATCCAAAAAATAATCCCCCTCAAAA
>JAUNJL010000138.1 GCA_030533315.1 Eubacteriales bacterium | reverse complement strand
TGAGATTGACACCGAGAGTGCTTTTGCGCTTTCGGTGTTTTTCGTCTGCGTCTTTGCAAAAACATCCCCGAGGCCTCTGAACGGGCATCGGGGATGTTTTGTCAGGATACGATGTTTTGCAGCCACACGCCTTTTTTTAGGAGATAAAGGCCGGCGATACATTTTAGTATCTCTCCCGCCTGCACCAGAGCATAGACCAGGATCACGGGGAGTGGAGTGCAGCGGCTGAGCAGATAAGCCATGGGAACGCTGACACACCAGATGAACACGCTGTCAAATATGAAGGTAATGATCGTCCTTCCGCCGGAACGCAGGGTAAAATAAGTGGCATGAAGAAAGGCGTTCTGGGGCATAAAGCAGGCCATGACCATGATGAACCAGGCTGCCAGCTCCCTGGCCTCCCCGTTGGTATTGTACAGCCTTGGGAAAAATGGAGCCAGCATCATCATGAGCAAAGCCACCATGGTACAGCACATCACGGAAAAGGCAATCATCTTGTTGTCCGTATCCTTGGCCTCCTCCATCTTGCCTGCCCCCAGGAGCTGCCCCACCACGATGGCCACCGAATCTCCCAGGGCAATGAAGACAATGTTAAACACGTTGTTGATGGTATTGGAAATATTCAAGGCGGCAACCACGTTCAGCCCCCGCACAGAATAGCACTGCGCCAGCATAGCCATACCGGCCGCCCACAAAGCCTCGTTAAACAGCAGGGGCGAGCCCTTTACCAGCAGCTTTTTTATCAGCGATCCAGGCACCCGAAGGGTTCTATACAGCCCCTTCACAAAGGGATTCTCCTCCCCATGGGTGTGAGTCCAAAGAACGACGATGGTCACTTCCACATAGCGGGAAACCACCGTTGCGATAGCCGCACCCTGCACTCCCATAGCCGGAACCCCCAGCTTCCCGTAGATCAGCAGATAGTTCAGGACCAGATTGACCAGCACGGCCGCCACGCCTGCCTTCATGGGTATCACCGTCTCCCCGCACTCTCTCAAGGTGCTGGCGTAAACCTGTCCCACCATGAAGGCCGGCAGTCCCAGGAGCATGATGTGGAGGTACTTCAATCCATAGCTTTGGGTAGCCAGGATGGCTTCCTTCGTCCCTTCTCCATTGAGATACATGCCGATGAGACCGCTTCCCCCGGCGAGAAAGATCAGAATCGCCGCTCCTGTCAGGATCGTGACCATCCAAAGCTTATAGCGGAAGGTGTGGCGCACACCCTCATGATCCCTCTGTCCAAAAAATTGGGCTGTAAAAATCCCTGCGCCGGACACACCCCCAAAAATGCAGAGGTTATATACAAACAGGAGCTGATTGACAATGGCTGCCCCGGACATTTGCTCCGTGCCGATCCTTCCGATCATGATATTGTCCAAAAGTCCCACGAAATTCGTAATACCATTCTGGATCATGATGGGAACGGCGATGGCCAGCACCATCTTGTAAAACCCCTTGTCTCCAATAAACTTTTTTCGGAAGGTACTCCCTCCATTTTTTCCGTTCATGTTTTTTCTCCTCTTCTCACTCACGCATCGAACTATAATCTACCACAAATTGCTCTTTCCCACAAGTGGTTTTCCATCATGTCCCATGCCCTACGTCCCATGCCTGCCATTTTCCACGGCCGCAAATAGAAACGCCGGGGCATTTTTTGTCAAAAAAGGAATTTCTTCTTGGAACATTCTCGTTTATAATAGTGTGAGAGCGCAGTACAAGGAATGCCTTCGTGTATCTCATGCCGTCCAAGCCGGCCTTTTCAGGGGGGATACGGCAAAAAGGTCCCACCATCCCAGGCGGCGCCCATGGATTTTTGTGTGAAACGACCCAGCCGCCTGGGTGAATGGCATGTTGTGCAAACGCTTGGCACGTAACTTCCAAATGTATGTGATAAGGAGGAGTGAGCATGGAATATACCTGTTATCAGCTTTTATGGTTCTTCCTCTTCTATTCCTTTCTGGGATGGATGCTGGGAACCCTCTATGCCGCGGTGCGGGAAAAACGTTTTTTGGATGTAGGCTTTCTCTATGGCCCCTACTGTCCCGCCTACGGCTTTTGCGGCGTGGCCATGGCTTTGTTTCTCACAGAGCTGAAGAGCCAGCTTTTCTTTCTCTTCATGGGCGGCGCCATCCTTGCCGCCTTGACAACCCTTTTGACCGGCCTCGTCCTGGAAAGGATCTTTCATCGAAAGTGGTGGGATTTTTCACGAAAACGCTTTCAATTCGGCGGATATGTCAATCTGCCCTACACCGCTGTCTGGGGATTGATGGCAGTTTTGTGCATCCATATCCTAAATCCCTTTTTTTGCCGGATAACTGCCTTTCTGCCAAGACGTGTGGGAGAAATCCTGCTGACCGCACTTTATATTGTCGTTTTCATGGATCTGGCTGCGTCTGTCACCGGTGTTGCCGCCATCCACACCCGTATCCGAAAGCATTTTCTTGTGGAGGAGGTAGCCGAAAACGCTCAAAAGGCCGCTGAACTCATGGGAGAAGGACTCACCGGCTGGGCGCTGAGACATCTTTCCAGGACCTATCCCAACCTGGAGGCCAAGGAGCTGCTGGCGGCAAAGCTGGAAAAGGAGCGAGCCCTGGAGGCCGCCAGGGAGAAGGCCGGTGTCTTTGCCGTCGGATGCTCCTTTTACAAACTGGTTTCCCTTTTTTTCCTGGGAGCCTTTCTCGGTGATATCACAGAAACCATCTTTTGTCTCTGGACCACCGGGCGTTTGATGAGCCGAAGCAGCGTCGTCTATGGGCCCTTCAGCATTGTCTGGGGACTGGGATGCGTGCTCCTCACGGCGATTCTGTACCAATACCGCAACAGAAGCGATCGGTACATCTTCATCTTCGGAACGGTCGTAGGCGGAGCCTATGAGTACATATGCAGCGTGTTTACGGAGCTGGTGTTCGGCACAGTTTTTTGGGATTACAGCAAGATTCCCTTTAACCTGGGCGGACGTATTAACCTGCTTTACTGCTTCTTCTGGGGCATTGCGGCGGTGGTGTGGCTGAAGATCCTTTACCCCCTTTTGTCAGGCCTCATTGAGCGAATCCCCAAAAAGGCCGGTATCATCCTTACCTGGGTAATGATCGTCTTTATGATTTTCAATATTGCCATGTCGGCCCTTGCCCTGAATCGGTATTCCCAGCGCCGGGAGGAATCTGCCCAGACCAGCGTCTCCGGGATCAACGCCTTCCTGGATGAGCATTTTCCCGATGAGCGGATGAAGCGGATTTATCCCAATGCCATCATGGTAAAGGAGTAAAAAAAGGGGAGGATGTTTCCCCTTCCGGGCACGCTTTTTATCAAGAGCAGGACTGTTTTTCTTCTCGAAAAATCCACAAAAAAACAGCAGGTCACCCC
>JAUNJL010000137.1 GCA_030533315.1 Eubacteriales bacterium | reverse complement strand
GTTGTAAAGCGGCGACGTGCTTTTTTCGATACTCCCCACAGCGCCGGTAAAAGGTGGAGTGATTCACTCCCAGCAGCGCCGCCGCATTGCGCACACTGATCTTTCCCTCCATGTGCATCTGGCAGACGTATTCAAAATTCTCCGGCATACGGACAGGCTTCCTCCCCAGATGCTTTCCCTTGTTTTTTGCAGCCTGGATCCCCTCTCTCTGCCTCTGCCGGATCATCTCCCTCTCCGTTTCCGCCACATAGGCCAGGATCTGGAGTACCATGTCAGCGATCAAAGTTCCCATCAGGCTCCCTTCCTTTTCCCTCGTATCCAGCAGGCTCATGTCCAAAACAAGGATGTCCGCCTTTAGCTGTTTGGTGATGTACTGCCACTGAGTAAGGATATCATTGTAATTTCTTCCCAGGCGGTCAATGCTTTTGATCACCAGCAGATCCCCCTCTCTCATCTTACGCAGCATTCTTTTGTACTCTGGACGGTCGAAATCCTTCCCGGATTGATAATCGCAAAAGATATTCTTTGGAAGAATATCATAGGGCCTTAGCGCCAGCATCTGCCTGTCAATATTCTGGTCCTTTGACGATACTCGTATATAAGCATATTTTGTCATATTGTTTTCCCTCGTTTCTCTGTCATGATCCTTCTTTTCTTATCATACGCCTCTCCTCTTTTTTTAAACGGTCTCCTTTCCCATATCCTAAAAAACATTTTCGTTTGGCAGCCCCATCCGTCCTCACTGGCCACAATACAAAACGCCGAAAAGCATCCTCGGGACGAAAAGGGATGTCCCCCTATAAAACAAATATCCCAGATCCATGTGCCTTCCGGCCCATGGATCTGGGATATCTGCTTTTTTGGTATGTATCAATATAGAAGGTCACGCTTCCTTCCACTGCAAAAATGGAAGTCCGGTGGCTCCTCTTCCCCCGGCGTCCTTCTCAGCTGCTAAAGCGCTCCTTTGGCTGGGGATCCATTGATACCCCCCCCAATAAACGTCTGTACTCTCTTTCAGGAACGGGAGGCGAATAGTAGAAGCCCTGTGCCAGCCTGCAGCCCCACTCCACAAGGCTGTCCGCCTGGTACTTTTCCTCCACGCCCTCTGCCAGGATCTCCATCCCCAGGGTTTTGGAGAGGGAAATGGTGGACTTGATCACAGCCTCCATCCTCTGGTCACCGATCCCGTCGATGAAGGATTTGTCCAGCTTCACCACGTCAAACTGATTGACAGCCAACGCCTTGGGGCCGGAGACGCCCACCCCGTAGTCGTCCATGTCCACCCTGCAGCCAAGGCCATGGAGAAAATCCACGATGTTTTTCAGGGGGATGCTGTCCTCGTACAGGGCGCTTTCCGTGATCTCGAAGGACAGCTTGCTGGGATCGACGCCGGATTCCGTGATGATCCTGGCGATCTTCGGCAGGATCCCGTGACGCTTCAGATGGACTCTGGACAGGTTCACGGACACCTTTTTGGTCTCCAGACCTTCCTCCTCCATCTCCCTCATCTGGCGGCAGACGGATCCCAGAACGGCCTCGTCCAGCAGGATGATCTGACGGCTGGATTCAAAGCAGGGGATAAATGCCCCGGGAGAGACGATGGAGCCGTCCGCCTTTACCCACCGCACCAGAGCCTCCGCACCGACGATCTCTCCGGTGCCCATATCGTATTTCGGCTGATAAAACACCTGGAACTCCCCTTCCTTCAGGGCTCTGGCAAAATCCGATTCCATTTCCATGTAGCTCATCCGCTCGTGGAGGATGGCTTCATTGTAAAAAGCGTACTGCTGCAGCTGGATCCCCTTGATGGTGCCCTTGGCGATAAGGGCGTCGCTCATGATCCGGCGGAAGGCGTCCTGGGGCCCCACCCGTCTCACACCGGCAGAAATGTCAAAGGGCTGGATGACTCCATCCTCGATCTCCCTGGAGAAGCGCCGAAGCAGCCGGTCCATCTTGTCGTTAAACTCCTTACTGTCCGCACCGTGGATCAGGGCCACAAAATGGTCGGACTGGGTGCGGAAGAGATAATCCTCCGAAAGCTCCTCCTGGAAGGTACGGACAATGTACCTGAGAAGATTGTCGCCGCAGTCGTCCCCGTAGATGTAGTTAAACTCCTTGAACCGGTCAATGTCAAAGGCCACCAGGAACATCCGGGACAGCTCCTCCTCCGGCAGCTTCTGGAAAAACACCGGAAGAAAGTTCCCATTGCCCGTGCTCACCAGCTCGTCATGGAACACAGCCTGCTGCAGCTCCTTCTTCGACTTCACCATGGACTGAATGGTGGAAAAAATGGCGATGATGATCATGAGCCACAAAAGCCCCATCCCCAGAAGGACGTTCCGAATGATGGTGTTTGCCTCCCCAAACACGTCGGCCTCCCTGGCGCAGGTCATCAGATACCAGTCGTTGATCTCCAGCGGCTCAAAATGCGCATAATATTTCTCCCCGTCATACTGGAAATATTGATCCCCGCTGGCATTGGGAGAGATGTCCGACGTGCTGTAGATGTGCTGCATCAGGCCGGCATACTCCTCGTTCTCATAATGCCTGGGATAAATCACCGCCTCCCCCTTGGCGTTCAGGATATAGCTGTACCCCTTCCCGCCCATGGAGCTGATGTTCATGCGCTCCGTCAGGTTTCTGGACTGGTATGCGGCCATGAGGACATACTTCAGCTCTCCGTCCACATGCAGGGGATAAGAAAAAATATTGATGGCGTTTTCCCCTCCGTCCACCGGCATATAGCTTTCCGAAACGTGAAATTCCTCATCCCACGTCTCCTCATACTGGGAAAGCCCGGACACGTCCACCACCTTCCCGTTGGTCAGATGGAGATTCCCATGCTCATCCATGATCCCCATGTTGCTGAAATCATAGGCGTCCCTGAAATCTGCCAGATCCGGCAGGATTCCATCCAAGTCCTTGACGCCTCTCTTTTCCATCATGGTGGAGATCATGCGCAGCAGGATCTCCCTGTTCAGGATGGATCTGGAGACCGAATCCTCGTTCAGCTGGCTGATGTTGGTGATGCTGTTCACCGCCTGTGTCCTGACGGTGGTCCTGATGTTAAAATACAGGGAAAAATAAATAAAAACAGACGATCCCAGAAATATGATCAGCCCCATAAACCATAAGATCTTCTTGTTCTTGCTTAACCCGAACTCATCTTTTAGCGCTTTATACATCTCTTCCCTTCCTTCCCCAAAGCCGCCGGCCTTCCAAAGCTGCCCCGTCTATGACTTCCGTCCCTCTCTGGACAAAGGGTACTTATTTTTTATGGTAATTATTACAATAACCCAAGCTAATATTACCCCTTAATCCTCTGGATTGTCAAGGCAAACCGCCTCCATCCGCCCCCTTCCAAAAGCATTGCG
>JAUNJL010000049.1 GCA_030533315.1 Eubacteriales bacterium | reverse complement strand
CCGGATCCCGGCCGCTCAGACCTGTCACCCGTCCGTTTTCTGCAAATGAAGATATCAGGCGGGGGCAGGGAAAGCCGTCCTGTCAGCTCTGCGCATCTGCACCGCCTCCCGAAGCCCGCTCCTCCTTTGGCGGGAAGGGGGATGAGAACCTGGCCTGCTGCCCCAGAGCCTCCTCGATACGCAGAAGCTGGTTGTACTTGGCATTGCGGTCAGAACGGCAGGGCGCACCCGTCTTGATCTGTCCCGCCCCCGTGGCCACGGCAAGATCTGCGATAAAGGAATCCTCCGTCTCCCCGGATCTGTGGGAGATCACGGCCCGGTACCCCGCCTTGTGGGCCATCTCGATAGCGTCCATGGTCTCCGTGAGGGTTCCGATCTGATTGACCTTGATGAGGATGGCGTTCCCCACTCCCAGGCGGATGCCGCACCCAAGGCGCTTGATATTGGTGACAAAAAGATCGTCCCCCACCAGCTGTACCCGGTTCCCCAGACGTCTGGTGAGAAGCTTCCAGCCCTCCCAGTCATCCTCCTGAAGCCCGTCCTCGATGGACACGATGGGATAACGCTCCAGGAGGGCTTCGTAATAGTCCACCATCTCCTGGCCGTCCCGGATGACCTGCTGCCGCTTCATCTGGCTCTCCCCGGGAAAATAGTAGGCACAATACTCCTCGTCATACAGCTCGCTGGCCGCGGCGTCGATGGCAAAGGCCACGTCCTTACCCGGCTCAAGGCCCGACATCCTCACCGCCTCCATCATCAGATCCAGCACGTCCCGGCTGTCCTTCAGGTTGGGGGCGAAGCCGCCCTCATCCCCCACGGCGGTGGACAGGCTCTTCTGCTTCAGCAGGATCTTCAGATACTGGTAAACCTGGGCGCACATGGCCATTCCCCGGGAGAAGCTTGCGGCTCCCAGGGGCATGATCATAAACTCCTGCAGATCCACCGTGTTGTCCGCATGGCGGCCTCCGTTCAGGATATTCATCATAGGCATGGGCATACGGCTGGTATGGCAGCCGCCGATATACTGGTACAAAGGAATGCGCAGGGCCATGGCCGCCGCCCTCGCCACCGCCATGGACACTCCCAAAGTGGCATTCGCTCCCAGGTTTCCCTTGTTTTCCGTGCCGTCCGTACGGATGATCAGGCCGTCGATAAAGGCCTGATCCAGGGCATTTTCCCCCAGTATGGCGTCTGCGATCTTGGTGTTCACATTTGCCACCGCCTTCTCCACTCCCATGCCAAAATACTGGTTTTTATCCCCATCCCTCAGCTCCACCGCTTCAAACCTTCCCGTGGACGCCCCCGAGGGCACCATGGCTCTTCCTGTATATCCATTGATCCCCATGACCCCTTCACCCACCGTCACCTCCACCTCCACCGTGGGATTTCCCCGGGAATCCAGGACCTGTCTTCCATACACCTTTCTGATAGGCAGATACCGCAGCATATTCTTACCTCCTAACGATTGATGGAGGTAGTTTTTCCTTCCGAAAAATAATCTATACACAAAATAGACGCCCGGCAGAAACTGACATTTTTTATGACTCCCAACTAATCAATGAGGTCGTTCTGAAATCTGGAGAGATGCTCGTAAGGAAGGATCTGCCTCCCGCGGAAAAGGCCGCAGCCATCGTTGATCAAGGAATTGTCCACGGCGGCAAACATGTTCACGTCCAGCTTGGAAAGCTCCAGCTCCTGCAAAAGACGTCCCCGCTGGTAGGCCTCGTCAAAATAGACGAACTCTCCCTCCGGGATGGCGGCCCTGCGCACCCGCTCCCTCTCCTGGCGCTTTTCGTACCCCAGATGATTGGCAGGACCGATCTCCGCATAGTCGTCCATGGCCTTCGTGCGAAGCTGCACCTCCACGTAGCACCGGGCAAGATTGTCATAGAAGGTGATGTGAAGGGAACGATACCCGTAAATACTGGGATTCGCCACGTAATCCCGGTAATAGGGACGGACATCCCTCATGAGAAGGGAAGAACACCTGTCCATGGATGCACAGGACTGCTCCGGCGTAAAGCCCCTCTCTTCCAAAAAGGCGGGGAGACGGTTCGCCACCTGATACAGATATTGGATCTCCCTCTCCTCCTGATCCTCCCCCTTCTTCAGGTGACATTTGGGAAGGGAAATAACAATCCGATAGGCGATCAGATCCCGAAAACGGCTCAGCCTTTCCTTCAGCTCCGTCAGGGAGGGGAAGGAGCCGTGCTCCCTGTAATGGTCGTAAACGTACTCCACCACATAACCATTAAACTTTTCCTCCGCCCGGATCAAGGACTTGATCCGGCCCTTAAAGGTAAATGCAAGGTACGGATAGGCCCCCGCCATGTATTTATAAAAATCCCGGATACGCTGGGACTGTGAGGCCAAAAAATCATTGTGCTGCAAAAGCTCCATGACCTGCATCAAAAAATCGCAGTGAACCATGTCGATCTGGTTCTCAGTCACCCTGACGCTTTCCTTCAGGTCCGCCGTATAACGCTGCAGGATCTTCAGTATGGTGTCCCCGTCATAAAGGTAATCGTTTAGTGTGATCATGTCCCTTCCCCTTAGAGGGAGGTAAAGCCCTTGCTGGTCAGGGCCGCTTCCACCTCCGTGATGTCCTCCACGTGAATGACCATGATCGGCCTGCCCGTATCCCGGTTAAAGGAAAGATACAGATAATCAATGCTCACGTTCATGTCCAAAAAGCTCAGCAGCAGGTTGTTCAGGTTCCCCACCTCATCCTTCACCTCGATGCCAAGAACATCGGTCAGCTTGCAGATAAAACCGGCCTTCGCCAGCGCCTCCATCGCCCTGTCGCAATCGGAGACCACCATCCGCACGATACCGTATTCCGCACTGTCATTTGTGACAGAGCCCAAAATATTGATCCCCTCTCTCTGAAGAGTGTCGGTGATCCTCTGCATAATGCCCTTCTGATTTTCAGCAAAAATCGATAACTGCTTTAACATAATAAACTCCTCCGTCCCATGCTCTGCGGCCTCCCCTGCCAGCCAGAAGCAGGCAAAGCCCCTGGCCGGCCAAAACCTGACCGCTTCTGTCCCATATTCTACAAAACAAACAGGGGGATGTCAACCTTACACCGGAATTTCCACAAGCTCCTTGGGGCTGTGGGCCAGGTTCCGGCATCCCTCCTCCGTCACGATCACCATGTCCTCAATGCGGACGCCCCCGAAGCCGGGCACGTAGATCCCCGGCTCCACGGTCTGGATCATCCCCGCTCTCAGGATGGTGTCGTCCGAGGGAGACAGGCGGGGACTCTCATGGATCTCCAGCCCCACGCTGTGTCCCAGCCCATGGCCAAAGCAGTCTCCATATCCTGCCTGGGTGATGATGTCCCTGGCCACCTTGTCCACGCTGGCTCCGGAAACACCGGCCCTCAGCGCCTTTAAGGCCGCCAGCTGGGCCTTCAGGACCACCTGGTAGATCTCCCTTTGCTTCTCACTGGCCTTTCCCAAAACCACCGTTCTCGTCATATCGGAGCAGTAGCCTCTATATTTGCACCCAAAATCGAAGGTGATAAAATCTCCCTCCTCAAATCTCTTCTCCCCCGGAATGGCATGGGGCATGGAGGAATTGACCCCGGAGGCCACGATGGTGGCAAAGCTAAGATCCTCCGCCCCCTCCTTCTTCATCAGGTACTCCAAAAGGGCAGCCGCCTCCAGCTCCGTCATACCTGCCTTTAATTGGGGAAGAAGCTTCTCAAAGGCCCGGTCGCCGATCTCCTCAGCCCTGGCCAGACACTCCAGCTCCTCCTGGCTCTTTACCATGCGCAGCTCTGCCAGAGCGTTCTTCAGGGGAACCCATTTTTCTACGGGAAGGGCCTCCCTCAGCCGGTCAAACTGACAGCAGATCAGGGACTGATCCTCGTACCCCATGACAAAGCCGGAGGACTTCCCTTCCCCCTCTACGGCCTCCTTCAGGATCTCTTCTCTCTTTCGGCTGATGCTTTCCTTTGCAACCTCAAAATCGCTTTCCTTCTCCGCAGCCTCGGTGTAGCGGGAATCGGTGATGAGAAGGCGCCGCTTCCTGGAAAGATACAGGCAGCCCTCCCCACCCCGAAAACCGCTGATATGGCGCATATTATAAGGATCCGTCACCACAAGGGCATCCAGTCCCCTCTCTTCCAAAAACTGTTCCACGTTCATTTCATTACCTCTTTTCTCTTATCGTTGATTTCTTTCATTATACACTTGTTTCGCCGGAACCACAACGGAAGTCCTTGTTTATATTTTCAGAATTATTTATTTTATTCAAAAAATTTCCAATCTTATTTCAGGAAATTTTATAAATATTTTCATTTTACTGTTGACAAATCCACTTTTATCTGTTATATTGTACCCATAAAACAAAAGGGAATACGAAATAAACAGCAAGGGAGTGAGACCACCGAAAACATAAGGAGTCATCTCATAATCTAAGAAAGAGAGGTACAGACCACCAGAAGCGTTATTTTTTAAAACGATTTATCGTTTCATAATCTGAGAAAGAGAGGTACAGACCCCCAAGATCATCATTTTATAAATTCCTTACGTTTTAAATATAAAAAAGGAAGGTACGGTCCCATGGGAAAGTAAGAGTCAGATCGGTTTCGAAGGGCTGCACGCATTTGGGAAGATATCGATTTCCTGTTTGAGCCATATCCTTACGATAGAAGGGTTAGACCACCGAATAAAGTTTCTTTTATACGCAAATCCTAAAGAGAGAGAGGTATATTCCATTGGACAGAGAATTTTCATAAAGGCCATCAGCTTCGGACGGAACAGCTGATGGCTCTTTTTTTGCCCTTCTCCCGGCTCATAATCCCTCGCCGGTCTCCATATACTAGATACAAAATGTCCGACGAGGTCATCATGAAACCATCTTCTATTCTCCCGCCGTCCTGGCGTCCCTTTGGGATTCCCCTGTTTTTTCTCGCCGCCTTTCTCGCAGGCTCCCTCCTGGGAGGCATAAGGCGGCTCCATTTTTCCCTGACCGCATCCTCCCCTCTGGCCCTGGAAAGCAGCGGCTGGGGGCTGAGCTTCCCTGAGGAGGGCGGCCTTCCCACAGGAAACGCCTCCATCCAAGAGCTGTCCCCCTACCACGCCTATTACGCCGCAGACACCCAGGAAAAAATCCTCTACCTCACCTTCGACTGCGGCTACGAAAACGGCTGTATGCCGGACATCCTAAAAGCGCTGAAAAAGCACAAGGCGCCGGCGGCCTTTTTCGTGGTGGGAAACTTTATTTCCGATCAACCAGAGCTTCTAAAGGAGATGGTGGCAGAGGGCCATCTCATTGGGAACCACACCCTCACCCACCCGGATATGTCCAAAATCTCCACCAAAGAAGCCTTCCAAAGGGAACTGAAGGCCGTGGAGGATCTGTATCAGCAGGTCATCGGCTCTCCCATGCCCCCTCTCTACCGTCCACCCAGGGGGATCTACAGCAGGGAAAATCTCACCATGGCAAAGGAGCTGGGCTACCACACCTTTTTCTGGAGTCTTGCCTACGTGGACTGGTACCAGGATAATCAGCCCACAAAGGAGGAGGCCTTCCAAAAGCTGATCCCCAGAGTCCATCCCGGCGCCATCGTCCTCCTTCACAGCACCTCCTCCACCAACGCCCAGATCCTGGATGAGCTGCTGAGCAGATGGGAGGAAATGGGGTATGCCTTCGGCAGCCTTACGGATTTTACGGAAGGCCAAAAATGACCCTGCCCCAGTCCCCTGCATCCTCTTTGCCGCCCATCCTTTCCACAGTCCCCCTTTTTGAAATGCAAAGCGCCGTACACAGGTCTCCCCATGTACGGCACTTTTGATCTGTCACCCTTTTCGTTCCCCGGCATTTAACCGGCGGCGGTCAAAGGGCGGCAGCACCTCTTTCATTGTTCATTCTCTGACGGATCACTCCTCGATGTCCGCATACATGAAATGCCAGTATCCGTAAGCAGAATGCCATACTCCCGTGATCTTGCTGCTTGCCAGCCAGAAGTCGTTGTAGTATGCAACCGGGCAGCATGCGGCGTCTGCCATCATGATGTCCTCTGCGTCATGAAGAGCCTTGGAACGCTCCTCAGGATCCACGGTAGCTCTGGCAATGTCCATAGCGGCGTCATAATCAGCGCTGGAATACTTTCCATCGTTGTTGCCGTTGGTGCTGTACAGAAGATCCAGCATGTTGGACGGGTCGCTGTAGTCGCCTACCCAGCCGTTACGAGCAATCTCAAAATCGCCGCTGCGGCGCATAGGTGTAAAGCTGGACCACTCAACGATCTCAACCTCAAGGGTCACACCGATCTCCTTCCATGCCTGCTGCAGGTACTCTGCAACAGCCTTGTGGTAACCGGCATCGTTGGTGGTGTAGTGAAGAACGGGAAGTCCCTCTCCCTCGGGATATCCAGCCTCCTCAAGAGCAGCCTTGGCGCCCTCGATGTCAGCGGAAGCCGGCAGGTATGCCTCTCCGCCGTTTGCATTCTCAGCAAAGTCAGAGCCGTCGGTATCCTTCCAGCCTGGTCCAATGAAGTTTGTAGCCGGGCTGTAGGTTCCCTGCATCAGGGTGTTTGCAACATACTCTCTGTCAATGGCAAGATTCAAAGCCTCGCGAACCTTGGCATTGTCAAAAGGCTCAACCTGGGTATTGTAGGAAATGTAATAAGTACCAATGATGGGCTCTACGTGGAACTCCTCATTGCCCTCAAGGCTTGGAATCTCCTCGGTGGGAACGTCCTTGATCATCAGGACTTCGCCGCTCTGGTATGCGCTGTATGCAGCATTGGAATCCTCGATCAGGTTCCACTTGATGCTGCCAAGCTTAACGGCGTCTGCATTCCAGTAGTTAGGGTTCTTTTCCATGATGATGTAAGCATCCGGTACCCACTCTGTCACGTAGAAGGGTCCATTGGAAACGTAGGTCTCCGGCTCGATGGCCCACGCATCGCCATTCTCCTCAACCGTTGCCTCCTGAACAGGGCTCAGGGTTGCGAAAGCAGCAAGACTGTCAAAGAAGGTGCAGGGAGCGCTCAGCTTCACCTCCAGGGTCAGGTCGTCAACAGCGGTCACGGCCAGGGCGTCCAGATCCCCATCGATGGCGGCGTCAAAGCCCTCTACCATTCCCAGCACGGTCTCTGCATAGGGTGCGGCCACCTCGGGATCGCACACGCGCTTCCAGCTGTACACGAAATCATTTGCGTTCAGGTCGCTTCCATCGGACCATTTCAGCCCTTCACGGAGATGGAAGGTCCATGTAAGGCCATCCTCGGATGTCTCCCAGGTTTCAGCCTGTCCGGGAGCAACCTTTCCGTCCTTGTCGATGGTCAGAAGACACTCGAAAGCGTGGAGGATCATGTTTCCTCCGTCCACGGCGCTGTTCAGAGCCGGGTCAATGGTCTCAGGGTTCGGGCCGACCTGAACGGAAAGCTCCTTACCCTCAGCTGCCTCCTCCGCAGCCACGCTTGTCACCAGGCCGGCTGTCATGGAGACAGTCATGGCTGCTGCAAGCAGCACACTGATTAATCTCTTCTTCATGTTTACCTCCTTATAAGATTGTTTAGAGTATGAGATTGATTTATATGACCAGCGTTTTCGCTGACACATAACAACGTATAGAAAGTATAACACCTGACGCCTCATTTGTCCATATCCGATTCCCCTGCCGCTCCATCCTGGCTGAAGGGTGCCTTCTCGCGGAGAGAGGCATCTGGGCGCCGCCTTTTCCCAGCCCCGCTCTAGTTCACCTTGTCCAGGTTGTGGCAGGCGGCGTAATGACCCTTGCTCACCTCACGCCACTTGGGAACCTCCGCCGCACACTGCTCCGTGGCGTAGGGACATCTTGTGCGGAACCGGCACCCGGAGGGCGGGTTCAGGGGACTTGGCACATCCCCCTCCAGGACGATACGGCTGCTGGTCCTGGCCACCTTGGGATCCGCAATGGGAATGGCGGACACCAGGCTCTTTGTGTAGGGATGCACCCCATGGAAGATCAGCTCGTAGCTGTCCGCCAGCTCCACCAGCCGTCCCAGGTACATCACGCCGATCCGGTTGGAGATATGCTTCACCACCGACAGGTCGTGGGCGATAAATAGGTAGGTCAGCCCCAGCTGCTCCTGAAGATCCTCAAACATATTCACCACCTGAGCCTGGATGGACACGTCCAGGGCGGAGATGGGCTCGTCGCAGACGATAAACTTGGGAGCTACCGCAAGGGCCCTGGCGATCCCCACCCTCTGGCGCTGTCCGCCGGAAAACTCGTGAGGATAACGGTTGGCGTGCTCGGAGTTCAGGCCCACCCGCACCAGCAGCTCCTGGATCCTGTCATACCTCTCCTGCTTGCTGGAGGCCAGCTTGTGGATGTCGATGGCCTCCCCCACAATGTCTCCCACGGTCATACGGGGATCCAGGCTTGCATAGGGATCCTGGAACACGATCTGCATCTCCCTCCGATAGGGCTTCATGTTCACGGCAGTCTTTTTGCCAAACTGAGGCTTTCCGTCCTTCTTCACCTCATTCTCCCCGCTTTCATCCATCACGGGGACGTCTCCGCTGTCAAACAAAACCTGATCGTTGTAGATGATCCGCCCCTTGGTGGGCTCATAAAGGCGCAGGATGCTCCGTCCCGTAGTGGTCTTCCCGCAGCCGGATTCTCCTACCAGGCCCAGGGTCTCGCCCTTGTTGATAAAAAAGGACACGTCGTCCACCGCCTGGACGTACTTCTTGTTTTTCCCATATCCTCCTGCTGGAAAATACTGGTAAAGGTGTTCAACCTTGAGTAATTTTTCGCTCATTTATGACTTCCTCCTTCCAGCTCCGCCTTCTGGTTCATCCAGCAGGACGCATAATGGATATCGCCGAAATAAGTCACCGGCGCTTTTTCCCTCAAACAGATCTGCATACAGTTGTCGCACCTGGATGCAAAGGGACATCCCTTGGGCGGGTTCAGCAGATCCACCGGAGTCCCCTCGATGGGCACCAACCGCTCATGCTCCTTGCTGTCCATACGGGGAATGCTTCGGATCAGGCCCTTCGTGTATTCATGCCTGGGGTTGTAGAAAATATCGTCCGTCTCCCCGTATTCCACCACATTTCCCGCGTACATCACGGCAATCCTGTCGCACATGCTGGCCACCACGCCCAGGTCGTGGGTGATCATCATGATGGCCATGCCCAGCTTCTCCTTCAGCTCCATCATCAGCTCCAGAATCTGGGCCTGGATGGTCACGTCCAAAGCCGTGGTAGGCTCGTCCGCAATGAGAAGCTTGGGCTCGCAGGCCAGGGCGATGGCGATCATCACACGCTGGCGCATACCGCCGGACAGCTCATGGGGGTACTGCTTCAGGCGCTTCAGGGGCTCATTGATCCCCACAAGGCTCAAAAGCTCCACCGCCCTCTGCTGGATCTCCTCCTTGGACTTGTCCGTGTGCAGCTTTAACACCTCCCGGATCTGGTTTCCGATGGTGTACACCGGGTTTAAGCTGGTCATGGGATCCTGGAAGATGATGGAGACCTCCTTTCCCCGGATCTTCCGCATCTCCTTTTCCGTCATGTCATTGATATAATGGCCGTTAAAATTCAGATCGCCGCCCACCAGCTTTCCCGGGTATGCCGTCAGCCCCATCAGGCTGTAGGCCGTCACGGATTTTCCAGAGCCGCTCTCTCCCACGATCCCCAGCACTTCCCCTTCCTTCAGGTGGATGCTCACGTCGTTTAAGGCCTTCACCTCTCCCGCCGGGGTGAAAAAGGAGAGGCGCTCATGCTCAATATTTACAAGATATTCGCTCATTTGTTCACTCTCCTTTCTTAATTTTTCATCTTCGGGTCAAAGGCGTCCCGAAGGCCGTCGCCCAGCAGGTTAAAGCTGAGGATGATCAAGCTGATCAGCAGGGTGGGAACAAACAGCAGATATGGATACGTCCCCATACCGTTGATGGCCTCGCTGGCCAGACTTCCCAGAGAAGGCATGGGCACCGCCACGCCAAGCCCCAAAAAGCTGAGGAAGCTCTCCGTAAAAATGGAGGAGGGAATCTGCAGGGTGGTGGTGACGATCAGGGTGCCGATACAGTTCGTAAGCAGGTGCTTCTTGATGATCCGTCCATTGGAAGCGCCCAGAGCCCGGGCCGCCGTCACATACTCACTTTCCTTCAGGGTCAGGATCTGGCTTCGCACCATACGGGCCATACCGCCCCAGTACAGGATGGCAAACACGATAAAAATACTGATCAGGTTTCTTCCCAGGATCTGGATCCAGCCAAAGCCGGGCATCACAGACAGCTTTTCCAAGGGCTCCTTCAGGGCAAAGGAAAGGAGCACGATGAGGAGCACGTCGGGGATGGTATAAATGATATCCACAATACGCATCATAAGGATATCCACCCAGCCTCCAAAGAAAGCGGCTATGGAACCGAACACGGAGCCCACCAGCAGGATGATCACGGCGGCCGCAAGCCCGACGATGAGGGAGATCCGGCTTCCCATCATCACACGGATGGCAAAATCCCGGCCCTGGCTGTCCGTACCCAGGATATGGGGAAATACCTTCTCCCCCGCTTCGATCCTGGCCAGCTCATCCTCCGAATAGGTCATGGGCGCCAGACGGTTGCTTCCTTTGATCTGCTGCTCGTAGGAGTAGGGATAAAAGGAAGGAACGATAAAGGAAAAAAACATGATGATCACAACAACGATCAGGCTGGCCATGGCCACCTTGTTTTTGCGGAAGCGGCGCATACCGTCCTTCCAAAAGCTGACGCTCTCCCGCATGATCACCAGACTCTCCTTCTCCTCCTTGGAAGCAGGAAGGAAATCATCGGGATTCAGCCTCGCCTGAAAGCTTAATGGATTTGGATTTTCTTTCATTTGCTCTCCTTTCATGGCGCATTCGAAGCGCCAGTATTGACAGGCTTGGAAGGCATCTCCCAAACCTCAGCACTGCATATTTATTTCAGCTTGATACGGGGGTCTACCAGCTTGTAGACAATGTCCACCACCACGTTCATCAGGATCATCAGGGTGGCCAGGAAAATGGTGGTTCCCATGATCACGGTGTAATCCCGGTTCGTGATGGAGCTGATAAACTCGCCTCCCAGTCCCGGGATGGTGAAAATCTTTTCCACGATAAAGCTTCCCGTCACCGTATAGGCCAGAAGCGGGCCCATGTACGTAACCACCGGGAGGATGGCGTTTCTCAGGGCGTGCTTAAAAAGGCTGACAAACTGGCTCAGGCCCTTGGCCTTTGCGGTGCGCATGTAATCCTGCCCCAGCACGTCCAGCATGGAGGAGCGCATCAGGCGGGTGATGTAGGCCGTGGGGTAAAAGGCCAGGGCCGTCACCGGAAGGATGTAGCTGGACCAGCTTTTCAGGCCCAGAGCGGACACCCAGCCCAGCTTGGTGCTGAACACGTACATCAGCACGGTACAGATCACAAAGTTTGGCACTGCGATCCCGCAGGTGGCCAGGACGATGATAATGTTGTCACCGGCCTTGCCCCTGTTCAGGGCAGAGAGACACCCAAGGGGTACGCCGATGCAGAAGGCGGCCAAAACAGCCATGCCTCCAAGCCTTGCAGATACCGGAAACTTGGAGGATATGATGGAGGTCACCGTGCGGCCTCTCTGCTTCAGGCTGTCCCCAAAGTCCCCGTGAAGGGCGTCCTTCATATAGGTGAGGTACTGCTCATGGAGAGGCTTGTCCAGCCCGTACTTTTCTTCCAGTTTTTGCATTGCTTTTGGACTGACCGCTTTTTCCGACATGAAGGGTCCGCCAGGGACCATGTTCATGAGGAAGAACGTCAAGGTCGCTACCACCCATATGGTCACGACCGCCATACCGAGACGTTTCAGAATATACTTTCCCATTCTCTTTTCTCCTTTTCTAAACATTCATGCCTTCGTCACAGGCATCACAACTAGCACAAGCTCCGGGAATCCCCCGGCAAACACCGGTGCGTATCGGTGCGCCAGCGCACCATACGCCCCTGCTTTGCCACTGGACTTGCTTGTATAAGTCCCACGGATCGCTTCGGGACGATGCCCTCTCGCGATCCTAACAGCTATTCGCACTCCGGGCTGACGCCCTCCCTGCTCATACCTGTTGTCGTCGCTAAAGCATGTGCGTATCGGTGCGCCAGCGCACCATACGCCCCTGCTTTGCCACTGGACTTGCTTGTATAAGTCCCACGGATCGCTTCGGGACGATGCCCTCTCGCGATCCTAACAGCTATTCGCACTCCGGGCTGACGCCCTCCCTGCTCATACCTGTTGTCGTCGCTAAAGCATGTGCGTATCGGTGCGCCAGCGCACCATACGCCCCTGCTTTGCGACTGGACTTATACAGTAAATCGAAAAGGCAGCTCCCTCCGGTATTCTTTCGGAACTGCCCTTCGCTTTCCTTTTCGCGGAAAGTGTCATAAAATGAACTTTTTACATTTTATTGAATTTTTATTAACATGTCAAGAGAAAATCAGGACTTTCCCTATCATTTCCATATAAATGGTGCAACAATTCAGATATCTGGGCTGTTACAGCCAAAAATTCACGAAGGTTGCCCAAAGCAGAAAGCCCCCCTCCCTTAGACGGGAGGAGGCTGGATACCGGAGCTTTGCTCCCCCTTCATTCCTATTTTCACCGGTTATTTCCAAAATAGATCACAGCCTGCACCCCGGGACCGGTATGTATACCGATGACTGGGCCCATGGGCATGGTGTACACCTTGGCCTGGGGAATGGCCAGAAGGATCTCCTCCTTAATCCCCTCCGCCTGCTCCTCCGCATCTCCGTGGCAGATCAAAACATAGGGGTGCTCCGAATCATAGCCGGAAGCCAGATATTTTTTGCAGATGCAGCCTGCGGCGGCCTTTGCCCCCCGCACCTTCTCCATGATAGACAGGGTGCCGTCCTCCTGGATCCTCAGAACCGGCTTGATTTTCAGCTTGCCGCCGATCCAGGCAATGGTGGGGGAAATCCGTCCTCCCCGCTTCAGAAAATCCAGGTCATCCACCGTAAACCAATGGCAGATCCGGTTCCTGTTCTCCTCCAGCCACCTTGCGTTCTCCTCCAGGCTCATCCCATTTTTCTGGTTCTCCAGCCCGTAGATCACCAGCAGCCCCTGACCTCCTGTGGCGGCCCTGGAATCCACGCAGGCGATCCTTCGCTCCGGATATTTTTCCAGAAGCTGGGCGGCCGCAAGGCTGGCGCTCTGCCAGGTGGCGGACAGTCCTCCCGAAAGGGAAATATACAGGATGTCCTTTCCCTCCTTCAGCACCTCCTCAAACCAGGTCACATACACGGCGGGAGGAATCTGGGAGGTATTTCCCGTAGCGCCTCCTCGAAGCCTCTCATAAAAGGCCTTGCTTTCCCAGCCGCAGGGACTCTCGTGCACCACGTCCTCCCCATTGACCTGCAGGGGCATAGGAATGATGGAGATCCTGTCCCTGTCAAAGTGCTCCTGAGGAATGTCTGCGGAAGAGTCCGTCATAATTCTGTATTCGTTCATTTTGTTCTCCTTTTCTCTGTCATTTCGTACTGCTCATAGCTTCCAAAACCGGAACCCCGGATCAATCCAGCAGCTCCTCCGCCGCCTCCCGGTCAAAGATCACCTGTGAAAGCTGCTCCACCTCAATACGGTAGAGGGCATTGGCCGCAAGATGCTCTGCCGCCTGCTCCAGATCCCGGATACCGGTGGTGTGAAGATACCTCTCCACGATGGCGTCCAGACCCTCCTGGGTGACGATGCACTCCTCCTTCCGAAGTCCCATCCGCTTCAGTACCTTGGGGAGGGCAAACTCCGAAAAAATGATCTTCTTTTCCTCCGCCGTATAGTCCGGGATGTCAATGACCGCAAACCGGGACATGAGCGGTGCGCTGATCTGATCCTTGTCATTGGCCGTGGCGATGGGGTACACACCCACGGTGGGGATCATGCATTCTATATAATTGTCGGTAAATCCCAGGTTGTCAAGAAGGGTGAGGAGCACGTCCGCCGGGTTCCCGTTTCCCTTGCCGGAAGCCGCTTTATCCAACTCGTTGATGATGAACACCAGATTGGACTCTCCGGCCATGGAAAAGGCCTCCATAATGATCCCTGGCTTTGCATTGGCATAAATCCGGGAGCTTCCCGTCAACTGCTCCGGATCGTTGATAGAGCTCATATCCAAAGTGGTCCAGGGAAGCTTCAGGATCCTGGCCACCGCATAGGCGATCTGGGATTTTCCCGTACCGGCAGGCCCCACCAGAAGGAGCCCGTATGCAGGAAGGGTGTGGGTACGATTGATCTGGATAATGGTCTCAATGATCCGCTGCTTGACCCTCTCCATGCCATACAGCTCCTCATCCAGGATCCGTCTGGCCTCCACCGGGTCAATGGCCTCAAAATAATTGCTCTTCCACTGGATGTTCATCATGATGGACAAGGCCCTCTGGGCGTGACGCCTCTCCTCCGGCGTCACCTCATGGGAACGGGCCACCGCCAGGTTCCGCCTGGCCCAAAGCCGGATGTTGTCTGGAAGAGTCCTTCCGGCGCAGGTCATGAAATCCGTGATGCTCTGGAGACTGGTGAGCTTCATGTCGTCCCCCGTCTCCTCCAGCTCCTCGTCCTCCGACTCCTCCGCCGGGGCATTGCTGGCAAAAAGCCGGTCGATCATAAACTGGAGAAACCCATCCTCGGCTGAAAGCTTCGTGCCCCCTCCAAAAGCGATCTCCCTGATCTTGTACACGGCGTATCCATCCTCCCGGTTTTGGCCGGAAAGACGCACATTGATATGGTTCAGGCCCAGCCACCGGATCAGGCTGACAAAACGGGCGTCCAGCCGCAGGATGTCTGCGCTCACCGTCCCTCCCTCCTGGTCAAACTCAAAGGTGGTGCCCCTGGTGGGATTGGTAAAAACGCCGCTGGAGTGATGCTTCCACTGCTGTCTTTTGTTGTCCAGAAGGAGAATTGGCCTCTCAGGAGAAGCCGTCCTCTCGTTGGAAGCAAAGGTGGTATAAGTACATTCTGAATAATTTTTCTTATCCGAAGCTCCGCTGAAATCAAATACTGGCATAAATCTGCTCCTTTGTGAAAACATTGATAGGGGCATTATAGCATATTTTTTTCTGATAATACAGATATTCTCTAATTTATTCATCTATTTATTCAAAAGCTCCATCTGCGTTCAAACCCTGGGCAGTGGCATGAGAACACCTAATCCCTCAGATTTTACATAAAACCACAAAACATTTTATATTTCTCTGGTAGACAGAAAATCCATCATCCATCATACTAGAGAAGAGGAAGAGGAGGAAAACACCTGAAATGAAAAAGAACCATCTGTATGAAAAGGATCTGGAGCAGATACTGAAAAAGGAAGACATCTTTCCCGTGTTCCAGCCAATCGTTTCCCTGAAGGATGGAAGTATATCCGGCTACGAGGCCCTCAGCAGGATCAGGGGGCTTCATTCCATCACCGACATCAAGACACTGTTTGACACTGCCGTCTCCACGGGCCACATCTGGAATCTGGAGCAGCTGGCCAGACGGAAGGCCTTTGAGTCCGTCTCTTCGCAGTCCGAAGGGCTTTTTTCCGGACGCTTTTTTCTAAACGTCAGCCCCCGGATCATTTATGATCAAAAATTCCGATCCGGTTTTACCAAGGATCTGGTGCGGAGGTATCGCCTAAAGCCTGAGCAGATCGTTTTTGAGATCACGGAAAGGGATTCCGTTGCAGATCTTTCCGGCTTTTTGGGGGTCATCGAGCATTACAAAAAAGAAAGCTACCAAATTGCCATAGATGACGCCGGATCTGGCTACTCCGGGCTGAATCTGATCTGCGACGTCCATCCCCACTTTATCAAGCTTGACATGCACCTGATCCACGGCATCGACAAAAACGGCATACAGGCCGCCGCCATCCGGGGAATGGTGGAGCTGGCCAACCTGACGAACATCCGGCTCATCGCAGAGGGCATCGAATGCGTGGAGGAGCTGGAGGTCCTGATCAATCTGGGCGTGCATTACGGCCAGGGCTATTATCTGGGAATGCCCGATCCTGTGATGAGAGAGGTTCCAGAGGATATCCGAGAGATCATCCAGGATTTCAACCTGAAAAAGCACCGGTCATGGATGCACGGTATCAGCAGCTACCACATACGGAACATCGCCGTAAAGGGCATTACGGTTCCGCCGGACCTGGTCACCGGCCACGCTCTTCAATACCTGGAGGATCACAAGGAACAGCCCGGCATCTGTGTTTCCCAGGGAAATAAGGTGGTGGGCATCCTGACCCGTGAAAAAATGCTCAGCCGTCTGGGAGGACGATACGGCTACAGCCTTTACCAAAACAAGCATATCTCCCGGATCATGGATCAAAATTTTCTCCAGGTGGACGGCTACACCCCTATCAGCGCCGTCGCCTCCATGGCCATGGAGAGAGAACAGCGGGACCTGTATGATTTCATCGTGGTCACGGAGCAGGAGCAATACTCCGGCATTGTGACCATCCGTGATCTCCTTCGGAAGGCTACGGAAATCGACGTCAACATGGCCCGCTCCGCCAACCCTCTGACCGGCCTCCCCGGCAATCTGGAGATCGAACGGGAGATGGACTCCTGCATCTCCAGCCAGGAACCCTACACCGTCCTCTATTTCGATCTTGACAATTTCAAGGCCTTCAACGACGTGTACGGCTTTGAGAAGGGAGACGAGATCATACGCCTTCTGGCCGAGGTCATAAAATCCTATATGAAAAAGAAGGATTTTCTGGGACATATCGGGGGAGATGATTTTGTGGCCATCCTCCGCCGATATGTCTCTGAGGATTTTCTCTGCCGCATCACCTCTGACTTTGAGGAGAGGGCCCAGGAATTTTATACTCCTGAGGATCGCAGCCGGGGCTTTATCATCACCAGTAACCGCCACGGCACCACCGAGATCTTTCCACTTATGAGCGTCACCATCGCCGGCATCACCAGCAGCGAACACAGCTTTACCACCAGCTTCGAGCTCTCCAAGGAACTGAGCTTCCGAAAAAAAGCAGAGAAAAAAAGAAAAGGCCGGCAATGCTCCTGACAGAGGACCCTGCCCTGACGGACTGCCCGAAAAGGCCTCCAGGATGCTCAGCGTCCTGGAGGCCTTTTGTAAGTCTTTTATACTTTTTCGAAAATCTATTCGGTTTAGAAATCAACCTCTGTGCCATAGTAGGTGCAGGTAAACAGCTTCTCCATCTCTGCCGGGGTGATGGGCCTGGGATTGGAGCCTGTGCAGGCATCAGCAACAGCCAGCTCAGAGATCTTTGCGATCTTCTCCTTGAACTCAGCCTCATTGATGCCAAACTCCTGCAGGGACTTCGGTATATTCAAGGTAACATTAAAGTCCTGAATCTTTTTGCAAAGGCTGTTGATGAGGGCTTTCTCGCTGGCTCCATCTAAGCCCATGCGGCGTGCGATGTCCGCATAGCGGGAAGCTGCCACAGGATCCTTAGCGTTGTAACGGATAACGTAGGGAAGATAGATGGCATTTGCACAGCCATGAGGAATGTGTCCTGTGGAGAAGGCTGCTCCCGTCTTGTGAGCCATGGAGTGCACGATACCCAAAAGTGCGTTGGAGAAGGACATTCCAGCGAGACACTGTGCGTAGTGCATCTTTTCCCTTGCTTCCATATTCTCATGATAGGATGCAGGGAGATAGTCCAGAACCATCTCGATGGCCTGAAGAGCCAGCGGATCGGTGAAAGGCCCGTTCAGCGTGGACACATAAGCCTCGATGGCATGGGTCAGAGCGTCCATTCCAGTGTAAGCCACCTGCTTCGTGGGAAGCTTCGCTACCAGCTCAGGATCAACGATGGCAACGTCCGGAGTGATGTTGAAGTCAGCCAGAGGATACTTCACGCCTGTCTGATAGTTGGTGATAACGGAGAAAGCGGTCACCTCTGTAGCCGTTCCAGATGTGGTGGAGATCGCTGCGAACTTCGCCTTCTGTCTCAGCTCGGGGAAATTAAAGGGAACGCACAAATCCTCAAAGGTGGTGTCCGGATACTCATAGAAAGCCCACATAGCCTTCGCAGCATCAATCGGAGAACCTCCGCCCATGGCAACGATCCAGTCGGGGCCAAACTTCTTCATGGCCTCTGCGCCCTTCATAACGGTCTCCACGGATGGATCCGGCTCTACGCCCTCAAACACCTCTACCTCCATGCCAGCTTCCTTCAGATAACCCACTGCTTTGTCGAGGAAGCCCTGGCGCTTCATGGATCCGCCGCCTACTACAAGGATTGCCTTCTTGCCCTTCAGATTTTTCAGCTCTGCCAAAGCTCCAGCACCATAGTAAACGTCTCTTGGCAATGTAAAACGACTCATCTTTTTTTCCTCCTTCTGATGGTTTGATCAAATCTTGATCATATTCGTAGATCTTTTGTTCATGATCCACATTTCCCTCTCACTGTTGTAGTTGTATTATAGCACTATCACAATTTTTTTCAAGTACTATTTTATTTTTTTTATTTTTTGTAAATAAAATCAATACAAGGAATCCTTATTCTTTGTATGATTTTCCCTTTCTGTACCAAAAAGATCTGTTCATGCCTGCCGGACTCTCTCAGCAGACTCTCTCAAAGAAGGCGGACGGGCTGCCGGACCGGCCATCATACGAGAATATCCGCCAAAAAACACACAAAAAAATCCCGCAAGCCATCTGAACGACTTTGCGAGATTTTTCTGTAACAGGGGATGAGAGAATCGAACTCCCACCAAAGGTTTTGGAGACCCCTATCATACCATTTGACCAATCCCCTATAAGACCACAAAAGTGACTATCTCTAGTCACTTCTCCTGTACCCTTAAAACTGCATACATGTCAACATCCCTCTGAATCTTTTTCAGACCGTCT
>JAUNJL010000136.1 GCA_030533315.1 Eubacteriales bacterium | reverse complement strand
CAGATAAGAACTTCTAGGCGCACTTTTGTTTCTCGGGCGGCGGGTAAATGAAATATGGGGGAAAGGACTGCCGCCCTCTGTGAAGGGGGCGGCAGGGGTGTGGTATTGTTTTATTTTTTGTAGCCGCATTTGGGGCAGACGCCTTTTTCGTTCAGCGCTATGCCGCACAGAGGGCAGCGGTCGATTTTGTTCTCTGTTTTAAACTCTGCTGAGGCTGCGTTTACACCGCTGGTGAAGGTGATCTTTGCGATGTTCAGCTTGTCCTTCAAAAGGTCGTAAACGATCTTGATCATTCCCTCCACAGTCATGGTCTCCTTCGTAACCACCAAACGACATTCCGGATAGGCTTTTGCCAGCTCTGTCTCGAAAGCAGGGCCTTTCATCTTGTTTGTGGGAGCCCCATTGCGGATCCCCTGTTTTTCATAAACGTCCAAAACAGCCGGAAGAAGGGGATCATCCTCCCGAAGCACAAGGGCGTGGTCAAAGTTCTTCAGCACCTCCCATGCCGTTTTCTGGATCTCATTGCAGGGGAACACCATATTTACGCCAGGCTCAACAGAATCCTCCACCTCGATGGTCAGAACTCCCGTGTGTCCGTGCAGATACTGTGCCTCTCCCCGAAATCCGTAAAAACGATGGGCATACTGCAGATCCAATGTGGTAATACTTCTCATTTTGTCATCCTCCTCTAACTTGTCATCGATCATGTCTGATTTACGCTCGGCTGCCCAAAGACCATGCCTCCATGGAAATTGGACGGCCGCCGCAAGGGCTGATCTCCCGGCCACTGCGGCCAGGGCCTTGCCCCCTGTGAATAACTCCTTCCGTAAGACGTTTTGACGGCACCCAGGACATTCCCTGCCTCAGAGCCAGGCCTTCTGCATTTTGCGCAGAATGTCCGACTCCCGAAGCAGAAGGGCCGCTCACTTGCTTTTTTTACATTCCGGACAGACGTAGCCTATCCGAAGATCATAAAGCTCTATGGAATATCCCAGCTGGCTCTCGATCTGCGCCGTCAGATCCTCCAGCTGAACATCGGTCACCTTTTTACACCGACTGCAAACAAGGTGGTCGTGACGGGTGTTTCTGTCAAACCGGTCCGGTTCTCCCTCGATCACCACACGGCGGATGTCCCCATTCTTGCAAAGAGTGTTCAGGTTGTTATACACCGTCGCCAAAACCATACCAGGATACCTCTTCTTCAGCATAAAAAAAATCTGCTCGGCGGTAAAGTGGTCGCCGCCGCTGTTGATCAGCTCCAATATGATCTCCTTATATCTCATGTCCTCATCCTACTTTTTAGAATCATTCTAATTTTATTATATCAGATATCGATGAGTTGTCAAAGGCGATGTCCATTCACATCGCCCGCTCTCCCATTCTTATTGATATTTTTCCAGCCAAAAAGTTCCTTTTTCTCAGCATTTCTTTCTTTTACGCTAAAATCCACGGATATTTTCTCCCTGGGAAGCGCCCGGCCCTCTGATCCCGGCTTTGTCTTATCTTTTTAATATGTAGGAGATGGCGTCCCGGATCCCATCCACAAACACCAGATCGATCCCCTTTGTTTTCTCCAGGGAGGGCCGGCACACACCGGGAAGAATGACGGTCTGAAAGCCCAGCTTTTTGGCCTCCGCCACCCTCTGAGCCGCCATGCTGACTGCCCGAACCTCCCCGCTCAGTCCAACCTCCCCGAAGACCATCACCCGGTCCGAGATCACCACGTCCTTCATACTGGAAGCAATGGCCAGGCAGATTCCAAGGTCGATGGCCGGTTCCGTCATTTTTACGCCCCCGGCAATGTTCACGTAGGCGTCCGCCGAGGCAAGAGAAAGTCCCGCCTTTCTTTCCAGAACGGCCATGAGCAGATTGACCCTGTTCAGATCCGTCCCCACCGCCGTCCTTCTCGGTATCCCAAAATTACTCTGGCAGACCAGGGCCTGGATCTCCACCAGAATCGGCCTTGTCCCCTCCAGGGAACAGGCCACCACCGAGCCGGAAGCGCCCTCCGGCCTTCCGTTCAGCAGAAACTCCGAGGGGTTTTTCACCTCCTCCAGGCCAGTGTTTTTCATTTCAAAAACACCGATCTCATTGGTGGAACCAAAACGGTTTTTGACGGCCCTGAGTATGCGGTAGGAGGCATGTCTGTCCCCCTCAAAATACAGGACCGTGTCCACCATGTGCTCCAGAACCCTGGGGCCTGCCACGCTGCCCTCCTTCGTCACATGTCCCACAATAAACACGGAGACCCCCATTCCCTTTGCGATCTGCATCAGCACGTTGGTAGACTCCCGCACCTGGGAGACGCTGCCCGGTGCGGATCCGATCTCCTCATCGTACATGGTCTGGATGGAATCCACGATGGCAACGTCCGGCTTCTTCCGCTTTATGACCTCCCGCACCGTATCCAGGTTGGTTTCACACAGAAGCTGCAGATTCTCATTAAAGCTGCCCAGACGGTTGGCCCGCAGCTTGATCTGGCGCAGAGACTCCTCCCCGGAAATATAAAGCACCTTCACGCCCTTCATGGCCAGATTTCTGCACACCTGGAGAAGAAGGGTGGATTTCCCAATGCCTGGATCTCCTCCCACAAGAACAAGGGAGCCGGGGACGATCCCGCCACCCAGCACCCTGTCAAGCTCTCCGATCAATGTTGTCTGTCTTTCATCCTCGGACAGATCGATGTCCCTCAGGACCACGGGCTCCGCCCGCCTCTCTGCCGCCATCCCGCCCACGGTCTTCTTGCCGGAGACAGGCTCTTCCACAAAGGTATTCCATGCCCTGCAGCCCGGGCACTGGCCCATCCACTTGGCCGACTCGTAGCCGCAGTCCTGGCAGAAATACACGATCTTCTTATTCTTCATAAACCCAACGGCCTCAGCGCCTTTCGATCTTCACCTCAACGGCTCCGCTTCCCAGCTCCACACTGAAGGAAAGCTTCCCGCCAAGATTCGTCTCCATGGCGCCTGCACTTGCTCCGTCGATAAACACCTCGTACTTCGTCTCCGGCTCCATGCCTACGGTGATCTGAGCATCCTCCTGCCCCTCCACCAGAAAGGCCATCTCGTTTCCATCCTGCTTCAGCTGGCAGACTGCGGTACCCGGCACCGACTCATAGACGAACATGCCGTTTCTCTCCAGCTTCGTGATCTCCTTGAAGGTCTTTACTTTATACATATCACCCTGATGCGGATAGTCCGATAATTTTGATTTCTGGCTCAGCTCATAATCTCCAAAGCTGATGGTGCCGTTTTCCTCTGTGCGGATCAGTTCTTTTATCACTGCCATGATCTTATGTCCTCCCTAAGATTCTTTCGTTTTATTCCATTTTGGGCTGACCCCAGGTCTGCTCCTGGTTTCATTATATAATAAAACCCCTCCCTTTACCAGCCTCTAACGAAATTTTTATATTTTTCCC
>JAUNJL010000135.1 GCA_030533315.1 Eubacteriales bacterium | reverse complement strand
CGCCAAGGAAATTGCCTCAGTTGACGATCTTCCCGGCGCTACCATCGGCGTACAGTTGGGAACCACCGGCGACATCTACGCCAGCGATTACGAGGCAGAGGGATCTGTGATCGAGCGTTACAACAAGGGCAGCGAGGCTGTGCAGGCCCTGAAGGCCGGTCAGGTGGACTGTGTGATCATCGATTCCCAGCCAGCGGCCAAGTTTGTGGAAAACGCGGATGGATTAAAGATTTTGGATGAGCCCTTTGAGGACGAGGAGTACGCCATCTGCCTGAAGAAGGATAACGAGGAGCTTTTAGAGAAGATGAACGAGGCTCTCGCGGAGCTGAAGGAGGACGGCACCCTGGACAGCATCGTGGCAAACTATATCGGCGAGGCTGCCGGTGAGACGCCCTATGAGTCCCCGGAGGATGTGGACCGCTCCAACGGTACGCTGGTGATGGCTACCAACGCGGAGTTTGAGCCGTATGAGTACCATGAGGGCGACGAGATCGTGGGAATCGACGTGGACATCGCCCAGGCTATCTGTGACAAGCTGGGATATGAGCTTCAGATCGACGATATGGAGTTTGACGCCATCCTGGCCGCTGTACAGTCCGGAAAGGCAGACTTTGGCGCTGCCGGTATGACCGTGACCGAGGACCGTCTGGAAAGCGTAAACTTTACAGAGACCTACGCCCACGCCACACAGGTGATCATTGTACCTGACGGAGAATAAAGGCAGTAGTTAGCCGCGGCCCTGGCAGCTTCGTGCCGCGGGGCAAAGAGGAAAGACAATGTTGGAAAGCCTGAAAAAGAATTTTTATCTGAATTTTATTAAGGATGACCGGTACCTCTGGCTGGTGGACGGCCTGAAGACCACCCTGATCATCACCCTCCTTGCGGTGGTGATCGGGATCGTCATCGGCTTTTTGGTGGCCATCATCCGTTCCACAAGCGACAAGTCCGGAAAGCTTCCGGTGCTGAACGCCGTCTGCAAGGTCTATTTGACGGTGATCCGGGGAACTCCTACCATGATCCAGCTTTTGATCATGAATTACGTGATCTTCGGTTCCGTGCGGAATGTGAACAAGTTTCTGGTAGGAGGGCTTGCCTTCGGCATCAACTCCGGCGCTTACGTGGCGGAGATCGTCCGCTCCGGCATTATGTCCATCGACCAGGGACAGACGGAGGCGGGCAGGAGCCTTGGCCTGAACTTTACCCAGACCATGCGTATGATCGTTCTGCCCCAGGCCTTTAAGAATGTCCTCCCGGCCCTTGTGAATGAGTTTATCGTGCTCATCAAGGAGACCTCCATCATCGGCTACATCGGCATGATGGACCTGACAAAGGGGGCTATGCTGATCCAGAGCCGTACCTACAACGCCTTTTATCCGCTGTTGGCGGCGGCAGTGATCTATCTGGCCATCGTGATGATACTTACATTCTTTATGAATAAACTGGAGAGGAGGCTGCGTACCAGTGAGCGTTGACAGAAGCAAGGTTCTGATACAGGTGCAGGGACTGGAAAAAGCCTTCGGCAGTAACCAGGTACTTGACGGGATCACGACGGACATCTGCCAGGGAGAGGTGGTAGTGGTGATCGGTCCCTCCGGCTCCGGAAAGTCTACCTTCCTCCGTTCCCTGAATCTTTTGGAGATCCCCACCGGGGGCAGGATCCTTTTCGAGGGGACGGACATTACCGACCCCAAGGTGGACATCAACCTTCACCGGCGGAAGATCGGCATGGTTTTTCAGCAGTTTAACCTTTTCCCCCATAAGACGGTGAAGGAAAACATTATGATGGCCCCTGTGGCCCTGAAGGTGATGACAAAGGAGGAGGCGGAGAAAAAGGCGGAGGAGCTTCTTCTGCGGGTGGGACTGCCGGAAAAGGCGGACACCTATCCGGATATGCTTTCCGGCGGACAGAAGCAGAGGATCGCTATTGCCCGTTCTCTTGCCATGAACCCGGATGTGATGCTCTTTGACGAGCCGACCTCCGCTCTGGACCCGGAGATGGTGGGAGAGGTTTTGGAGCTGATGCGGGAGCTGGCAAAATCCGGCATGACCATGGTGGTGGTGACCCACGAAATGGGATTTGCCAAGGAGGTTGCCACAAGAGTCCTGTTTATCGATGAGGGGAAGATCCAGGAGGAAAATGAGCCGGGGGCTTTTTTCCAGAATCCAAAGAATCCCAGACTGCGGGATTTCCTCTCAAAGGTACTGTAAATCAGAGATTAGATAAAAAGAAAGGCCAGGGACAAAAATGGTTCCTGGCCTTCGGTGTTTTTCTGTTTGAAAGGGGGATAGGGACTACAGAGCGGAGCCTTCCGGATCGTCTACATACCGGATGTCCACAAAGGTGTTTTCATAATCCCATTCCTTCAGGGAAACCTCCATCCCCTCGGTAAGGGTAAAGGATGTGAGGTCCTGAGACTCGGCGGACACAGAAAGGACGGCAGAGCCTCCGTTGGCGTCCTTGACCAAAACGCTGGCGTTTCCAAAATCCGGAATAAAAATATAGCTTCCAACAGGGATGTCCGTGCCTACCACAAGAGGATCCCGTCCCGGCCAGGTGCTGGCTACGTAGGTGGTGTAGGAATAGTATTCCGGCAGGGAGCTGGTTTCTATCTCCTGCTCCTCCGTTGGCATGTTGGAAACAGAGTCCTCCTGGCTGATGAAGGATTTTAGCTGGGAAAAGACGTCGCTGTATGCCAGGCTGCCAATGACGGCAGGAAGAACCTGGGACAGGAAGATCAGAAGGATGATCCACCGGATGAGGCGGCCTTTCTTCTTCTTGCGGGTGCTGCTTCCGAAGGCCTGGTATGTACGGGATTGGTGCTGGGCCTTTTTCAGGGCTTCCTTCTGGTCGGAGAGCTTCTGGGAGGTGGTCCGCTCCGGGGTGACAGCTTTCGCCTGTGTGGACGCCTTCGGCTGTGCCGACGTTTTTGTCTGGGTCCGGGTCTTTTGATAGGCGGCGCTTTTTGCTTTGGATGAGCCGGAGGCGGTCTTCGCTGCTGTCGGCCGGCTTCCGGCAGGGGTCTGGAGATCATTCAGGATGGCTCTGGCCTTGGGAGTGGCGTGACGGTAATGATCGTCCAGATTTTCGTTCAGGTGATATAAAAGCTCGTCTTTGCGATAGGGCATTCCGCAGAATTTACATCTTCCCTGTGAAATAGGCCCGTCGCAGATCGGACATCTTCCATTTTCCATAATGATTTCTCCCTTCCGTAATGAAAACGTGTAGCGCATACATCCTCATGCCGTAAACGGCACAGGTCTGCGGCTGACAATAAGGAATTATTTATTGTTATTTTATCTATTTTATAGAAATCTTTCAAGCACTAAATTGCCAATCCCACAAAATACTGTTATAATATAGGTTAACAGCTCAGCCAGAGCGTCCATCATACGCAGGATCATGCTCGCATGAATCCGGCGTATGATGGATGCTCTGAGGGAGCGCC
>JAUNJL010000134.1 GCA_030533315.1 Eubacteriales bacterium | reverse complement strand
AGGAGCAGAAGGATGAGCAGTACGCGCAGTTTCAAAGAAAACTGCTTCCCACACTGGCGGCGGAGGGTATCATCGGTGTGCGTACCCCCATTTTGCGGAGGTTCGCGAAGGATTTCAGGAAAGACGAAGGCTGTGAAGCCTTCCTTAAGGAGCTTCCCCACAGGTATTTTGAGGAAAACCAACTGCACGGCTTCATCCTTTCGGAAATCTCGGATTTTCAAAGCTGCATAGGGGAAATCGAAAGATTTCTGCCCTACATGGATAATTGGGCGACCTGTGACCAAACATCCCCCAAGGTATTTCGGAAGCACAGGCAGGAGCTGCTGCCATACATCCAGGGATGGCTGGGGTCAGAGCATACATATACCGTAAGGTTTGGCATCGGAATGCTGATGAAGCATTTTCTTGACGAGGATTTTGATGCCGTCTATTTAGAACAGGTCGCGGGGATCCGGTCCGATGAATACTACGTGAATATGGAAATTGCCTGGTATCTGGCGACGGCTCTGGCAAAGCAGTGGAGCGCCGCAATCCCTTATTTAGAAGGGAAAAGGCTGGATCCGTGGGTCCACAACAAAACCATCCAAAAAGCCAGGGAAAGCTATCGAATCAGCAAAGGGCAAAAGGAGTATCTAAATAAATTAAAGAGATGATTCGTGGCCCGGATGAAAAGGGAATATACTTGTTGACAAGTGTGCGCGTACTGTATATAATGTTTATATACAGATAACTGTTTGCATGGTACCGGTGAACAGTTACAGATACTGTATGGGAAGGGGCTGAGGGATGCAGATATTTATCGACAACAAAAGCGGGAGGCCGATTTATGACCAGATTTATTCCCAGATCAAGGCGCAGATCATAAACGGTTCTCTTGAAGAGGATGAGCTGCTGCCATCCATCCGCAGTCTGGCAAAGGATCTGCGGATCAGCGTCATCACCACAAAGCGCGCCTATGATGAGCTTGAAAAAGAGGGCTTCATCTACACAGTGGCGGCGAAGGGCTCCTTTGTAGCGCCGAAAAATGTGGAGCTGCTGCGGGAAGAAAACCTAAGGAAGATGGAAGCCCACATGGAAGCGATCGTACAGCTTGCGGCAAGTTGCAATCTGAGCAGACAGGATATTTGGGAAATGCTTCAGCTTGCCATGGAGGAAAGAAAATGAATGCCATTGAAATCAAAAACTTATGCAAATCCTATACAGGCTTTGCTCTCCAGGACTTAAATCTGACCCTGCCAAGGGGGACGATTCTGGGGCTGATCGGCGAAAACGGAGCGGGGAAAAGTACGACCATGAAACTGATACTGGACATGATCCGCCGGGACAGCGGCACCATCACGATCCTTGGCAGAGACAATCAGGCAGACATCCGGTCCCTGAAGGAGGAAATCGGAGTCGTCCTTGATGAGGTAGGCCTCCCTTCTGTGCTGAATGCCAGGCAGATTGGCAGGGTGATGAAGGGAACCTTCCGAAGCTGGGAGGAAGAGACCTATGAAGGCTATCTCCGCCGGTTTTCCATTCCTTGTGACAAGCCCTTCAGGGATTTCTCCCGCGGGACGAAAATGAAGCTGGGTATTGCCGTGGCCTTAAGCCATAGGGCAAGGCTGCTGATCCTGGATGAAGCCACAAGCGGGCTTGACCCTGTGATACGGGATGAGATCCTGGACATTTTCAACGAATTTACACGGGATGAGGACCATACGATCCTGATCTCCTCCCACATCGTCAGCGACCTGGAAAAGATCTGTGATTATGTGGCCTTTCTCCATAAGGGCAGGCTTCTTCTCTGTGAAGAAAAAGATAAGCTGAAGGAGCGGTATGCCATCATTCACTGTTCCCAGGAGACTCTTGAAAAAATCCCCAAGGCCGCAGTCATCGGGGTAAAGAGAAATGCCTACGGCGCGGAGGCGATCGTGGAGCGAAAATCCATTCCCCCACAGGCAGAGGAAAGCCCCGTGGACATAGAACAACTATTTATTTTTATGACAAAGGAGGCAGAGGAACATGAAAGGATTGCTTCTTAAGGATTGGTACTGCATGGTGAAGCAGAGCCGGTCTTACTTTCTGATAGACCTGGTATTTTTCGCCGCGGCCATATTTAACGCCGGGAATCTCTTCTTTCTCACGTATCCCTGTTTAACAGCCGGTCTTTGCACCATGGCGATGATCTCCTATGAGGAATATGACGGCTGGGATAAATATGCCGCCGGGCTGCCCTACACAAGGGCGGAGCTCGTATCGTCAAAATACCTGTGGGGACTTCTGAATATCTTAGCGGTAGGAATGATCGCCGCTGTGATACAGGGGGTTACGATGGCGCGGCTGGGCGTCTTTGCCCTGGAAGGGTATCTTTCCTTTGTGCTGCTGCTTTTTGTCATTGGATTGGTACCGTCTGCCCTGCTGAATCCCTTCCTCTATAAATTTGGTGTGACAAAGGGGCGCATCATTTATTATTTCCTGGTGGGGACTGTCTGCGGACTGGCTGTTGTTTACCAGAAGAACGCAAAAGGGCTGCCTGCTACAGGAAAGGGCACAGGGACAGCGCTGCTGGCTGCCGCCTTTGCAGTCCTGCTTTATGGACTGTCCTGGTTATTGTCTATTCACTGTTACAAAAAACGGGAGCTGTGAGAAAATAAGACCGTTTCCGCCAGGGGGCTGTTTCCGGAAAAAAGAGAGGGAACATCTCTCGGCGGAATGCGGCAGTTTACAAAAAAGGAGAACATAGATGTACGAATTGATACAGGTATCCCAGAATACCTATTACATTCAAAGCCCGGCAAAAATCGGGCTGGTACGGCTCAATGATACGGACGTCTGCCTGATCGACAGCGGCAGCGACAAGGAAGCGGGGAGGAAGGTGCGCCAGCATCTGGATGCCAACGGGTGGCGCCTTAAGGCCATTTACAATACCCATTCCAACGCGGACCATATCGGCGGGAACCATTATCTCCAGGGGCAGACAAAATGTAAGATCTACGCGCCGGGAATCGACTGTGATTTTACCCGCCATCCGATTTTAGAGCCCGCCTTTCTTTACGGCGGGTTTCCTCCAAAGGAGCTGCGCCATAAGTTTCTCCTGGCTCAGGAGAGCGACGCGGAGCCTTTGACAGAGGAAGGGCTGCCGGAGGGCTTTACGGTGATCCCCATGCCGGGCCATTTCTTTGATATGGTAGGCTTTCGCACTCCCGACGACGTGGTGTTCCTGGCGGACTGCCTCTCCAGCAGGGAGACGCTGGAAAAATACCAGATCGGCTTTCTCTATGATGTGGAGGCATATCTGAAAACCCTGGAGATGGTCCAGGGGATGACAGCCAGGCTGTTTATCCCAGCCCATGCCCAGCCTACGGATCAGATCGGGCCTCTGGCACAGTATAACATCGAAAAGGTGCGTCAGGTGGGAGAGAAGATCCAGGAGCTGTGTGAGAAGCCCCGGTGCTTTGAGCAGATCCTCCAGGGGCTCTTTGAGGCATACGG
>JAUNJL010000048.1 GCA_030533315.1 Eubacteriales bacterium | reverse complement strand
CTTTGCGGATTGTAAAGTTTTTTTTGTATAATAGTTTCCAGAATCGTTTTTGAGGTGGGTTTTTTGTTATTTTTTTGGAGGAGGGAGTGGCCAAAGCGGCAGTTTATGCCACCGAAGGGCGCAGGGGGGAAGCACTCAGAGCCTCCCAGCCCGCTTTCCCCCTCGCTCCCCTTCTGGGCACGCCTTCCCCGCCCGCCTCTTTTTTTATCAATGCTGCCGCATGTAGATTGCCTTGTCATTGACCATTCCTGCAAGGTGGTAGCCGGATTTTTTCAGACGTTTTTCTTGTCTTTTGGTGAATCGGGTGTGTACCAGGCAGTCCACTCCCAGCTTCTGGGACAGCTTGATGACTTTCCTGATCTTGGGGCAGGGCAGCTCCATCTGCTTATACAGAGCCTTGCTGAACCTGTCCCTGGCCCCGTTTCTTGCCCGGCTGTAGGGCATCTCTATGGAGGGGTCGTAGACCCGGATGTAAGCCGCAAGATAGTCGTTGGTGGCCAGGCAGAGGGTCTGCCCCTCCTCCCTTTGGCTGCTGACAAACTCACAGATCTGGGCCACCTCGTCCGGCACCTTCTGACGGTTGTTCACCTTTTCATAATTTCCCGCCTGCCACACGCTTTTTCCCCCAAAGGCCAAAAGCAGGAGGGCTGCCGCCACTGCGCCAACCCGGACCGCCCGGTTTTTTCCCAGGGAAAAGGCCGCCTCCGTGGCCCCGTAAGCGAAAAGAGGCGCCGTGGGAAGCAGCCACAGAATCCTCCAGCAGACCTCCGCCCCCACACATTTCTGCAGGAGCCAGGCCGTGGGCGGAAAGAAAAACAGAAAGAGCAGCCCTCCCGAAAATGCCAGAAGCTGCCTTGCCGCCCTTTTTTTCCGCCGGAAGACCAGCAGATAGAGGGCGGCCAAAAGCAGCAGCCAGGGATACCAGCTGCCGCCCCAGTACTGCCTCCACATGGCAGTGCTATGATCCAATAATCCTATCACTTCCCCCTACCTCCTAACGAATGAACAGATACACGGCCCCCAGAAACAGGGAGGGCAGGCAGCAAAGGCCGCCCAGAAAAAAGCGCTTCACGCTGCGCCGCCAAAACAGGCCCATCAGGAGGACGATCCCCATGAGGAGCGGCCCCAGAAGAATCCCCATGGAGGACAGAAGGCAGCAGGCCCCATTTGCCAGAAGCACCACCACATGCGAATAGGCCGGCCTCTCCTCCTGGAACACCTCCAGGGACAGATACAGGAGAAAGGGCAGAAACACCCCCGCCAAAAAAGCTTTGCCCTGCCAGATGCGCACCATCTGGAAATTCCCTGCGGTGTAAACGGAAAACCCGGAGAACCAGATCACCCAACCGCTGACCAGGAGAAAGACCCACTGCTTCTCCCCCTCCCCGGGAAACCACTTTTTTCCCAGCTGAAACAGCACCACGTAGCCCAGGGCCAGAAAAATGGCCGGATACACCGTGTGAGCCAGAATGGCCGGGTGGAGCTCCAGACACAGCCTGCTGACCACGGCCAGGAAGATGGGAAAGGGAGACAGCACGTAACGGGTGTAGACCCTTCGGTAAGGAACGCCTGTAAAAGGATTTATGGAAAAGATCGTGTCCGTCTCCACAGCCGTGGTGGCGGCTCCCACATAAAAGGAATCGTCCGCGTCCATGTGGGCATAATAGACCACCACGAAGATCTGGGCCAGGATCATAAGCAGGGCAAGGACCATCCATAGAGAAAACCGGCCCCGCTCCTTTTTTTCATTGGACAGACCCTCTCCCCGCCTTTTCCAGGTGAGATACAGCCCCAGAATGGCGGCGGCAAGCACGGACAGGGCGAAAAGCCAGGTGAGTGCGGACAGACTGGCGTCCAGGAGTATCAGAGGAAGGGTCAGTGCCTCAAACAGGGCGAACACAAAGCAATACCCCACCATCAGGCGCTCTCCCGCCGCAAGGGTCTGTCCCTTCCTTGCAAAACAGGCGCCACAGGCCCAGGGGACCGCCGCCAGCCAGAAGACTGCCAGAAGCCCCTTGATCATCAGATTCATATCAGCTCTCCATTTTCTTTTTTCGTACGCCCAGAGCGATCTTTTCCGGGGTGATGGGCAGCTCCCGGATCCGCACGCCGGAGGCATTGTAGACCGCATCCGCAATGGCCGGACTGGGCGTGTCGATCACCAGCTCTCCTATGGATTTTGCCCCAAAGGGCCCGCTCTCCTCGTAGCTGCTCTCAAACTCGACTCGGATATTTCCCACGTCCTGCCTGGTGGGGATCTTGTACTGCATCAGGGAATTGTTCCGCACCCTCCCCTTCTCCGTGTACTGCACGTCCTCGGTGAGGGCCATGCCAATGCCCTGGGCGATCCCGCCCTCCGTCTGTACCCGGGCAAGGTTGGGGTTGATGGGAGTGCCGCAGTCCACCACGGCAACGTAATCCAGCACCTGTACGTCTCCCGTCTCCAGATCCACCTCCACCTCGGCCATGCCAGCCATATAAGGCGGCGGGGAAATGGGGGAGGAATAGGTGCTGGTCACCTGAAGCTCCTTGGATCTTCCCAGGGTCGCCTTGACTGCGATCTCCTCCAAGGAGACAGACCTCTCCCCGCAGGTGACGGCGCTTCCGTCAAAATCCACGTCCTCCGGATCTGCCTCCAAAAGCTCGGCCCCGAAGGCACAGATCTTCTCCCGCAGGCGGGCGCAGGCCTGCATCACCGCATTTCCCGTGGTGTAGGTGGTGGCGGAGGCGTAGGAGCCGGAGTCATAAGGAGATATGTCGGTGTCCACGCCGAAGACCACCACATTTCCACAGTCCGTCTCCATACAGTCCGCTGCGATCTGCGCCAGGATGGTGTCACAGCCGGTCCCCATGTCGGCACAGCCCAGCGACAGGGTGTAGGAAGCATCCTCTCCCAGCTTCATGGTAGCGCCTCCCACGTCCACGCCGGCGATGGACGAGCCCTGCATGGCAATGGCCATGCCCACGGCCCGCACCTTGCCGTTTTCCATGAGACGGCAGGGGTACTTTTTGTCCCAGTCCATCATCTCCTTGGCCCTGGCAAGGCATTTATCCACGGCACAGCTGGTGGCCAGAGGCGTGTTGCCGTCGTAGCAGTTCAGGATCTCCCCCTCCAGAGGCATGTTCTTCTCCCGGAGAGTCACAGGATCCACTCCCATCTTGTGGGCCAGCTCGTTCACCGCGGATTCCACCGCGAAGATCCCCTGGGTAGCCCCATAGCCCCGGAATGCCCCTGCGGCCTGCAGATTGGTGTACACCACGTCGTAGGTGAAGCGATAGGCAGTCAGATGGCGATAAAGGGCAATGGCCTTGTGCCCCGCCAGGCCTACCACCGTGGGACTGTGATCTCCGTAAGCCCCCGCATTGGACAGGACATACTCATCGATCACCTTCACGATTCCATTTTCATCGGCCCCCAGGCGCACATGCAGCTCCATCTCGTGCCTGGGCGAGCCGCAGGTAAGAGTCTCCTCCCTGGTATACACGATCTTGGAGGGCCGCCCCGTCACCCAGGTCACAATGGCCGGATAAACCTCACAGACGGCCGTCTGCTTTGCCCCGAAGCCCCCTCCGATCCGAGGCTTCTGTACCCGAATCCTGGAGGAGGGGATGTCCAGGGCGCGCCCCAGGATCCTTCTGATGTGGAAGGGGGTCTGAGTGGAGGAGATCACGTTGAGACGCCCGAAATGATCCAGGAAACAGGACGTGCGGAAGGTCTCCATCATGGTCTGCTGATCCGCCTTTGTGTGATAAGTGGCGTCCACCGTGTATTTGCAGGCGGCAAGGGCGGCCTCCACGTCCCCCATCTCCTCGGTCCCGTGAGCCGCCAGGTTCCGCTTGTTGTCCGCCCCCACGGGAACCTTGGATTCCCAATCTTCCTCCGGGTGAACCAAAATGGAGTTGTCCTTTGCCTCCCTCATGTCCAGGATAGCGGGAAGCACCTTGTACTTCACCTTGATCCGGCGGATCGCATTTCTGGCAGCCTCCTCGGTCTCTGCCCCGATGATGGCCACGGGATCCCCCACATACCGCAGATGCCGGTCCAGGATCAGCTTGTCATAGGGACTCAGCTCTGGATAGGTCTGCCCTGCGATGGTAAACCGGTTCCCAGGCACGTCCTCCCAGGTGAGCACGCATACCACGCCCTCCACCTTTTTCGCGGCGTCTGTCCGGATCTCCTCCACCCAGGCGTTTGCATGGGGACTGCGGAGGAGCTTTACGATCAGACAGTCCCTGGGGGCGATATCGTCCGTGTAGACCGGCTTCCCGGTGACCAAAGCCATGGCGTCCTTTTTTTGTATGGACTGATTTACAAATTTCATTCCCTGGACTCCCCTTTCTTTTCTTTCTTATATTGCAGGTATTTCAGAATGCTGCGGGTCTGCCCCGTAAAGCCGGAGCACCGGCAGAGATTCCCCGCAAGGTACTCCTGGATCTCCTCCTCCGTGGGATCCTCCAGCTCCTTTTCCATGGCAAACACGTTCATGATAAACCCTGGATTGCAGAAGCCGCACTGCTCCGCTCCCTCATTGGCCAAAAAGCTGCCAAACTCCCTGGCCTCCTCCTGCATCCCTTCCATAGTAACGATGTGACAATCCTGAGCTCTCGCCGCCAGAACCGAACAGGAAAGGACAGGCTTATCCTCCACAAGAACGGTACAAAGGCCGCAGTTCGCCGTCTCACAGCCTCTTTTTACGCTGGCACAGCCAAGTGATCTGAGAAGCTCCAAAAGCAGCGTGTCCGGCGCTGCCTCCGCCTCCCTCTTCGTGCCGTTGAGCCAGAAACCAATCTTCATCCTTTCATTCCTCCTATCCCTTCCCATGCCCGTCTCGTCAGAACTTCCACAAGGAGTCTCCTGTATTCTTCGGAGCCTCTCATATTGCCGCTGACAGGCACCTTCTCTGCCGCATAACGGCCAAAGGCTGCGGCTGCCTCTTTTTTCTCTGTCTCGTCCATAGATGCAAATCCTTTTAAAATTTCTTTTTCATCGGCTACCGCCATAGCCCGGCCCGGCCTTGCCCCGATCACGGTGCGGGATGCTTCCCCGCAGAGGGAGGCGCAGCACGCCAAAACGGGAAAATCGGTTTTTGTGTTCCGCTGGCTCAGGTAAACGGTCTTTCGAGGATCCTTTTTGATGTGAATCCTCACCAGGATGTCCCTGTCCTTCTCCATGACCGCAAATTCCTCCAGGGAGACCATCCCCCTTTTGTACAGCTCCACCCTGGCGTCCAGGGCCAAAAACATGGTCAGAACATCGGAAAAGCCATACCGGCCCCAAAGGCTTCCCCCCACGGTGGCACAGTTTCGGAACTGCACTCCCACGATGTGGCGCAGGCTTTCCTTCATGGCACCCTGGGTAAAGGCGTGAAGACCCGGGTGGAGCTCCAGCTCCCGGAGGGCCGTCATACAGCCAATGACAAACTCCTCCTCCGTCTCCTGTATGGTGTTCAGGCCAAGGCCGGACAGATCGATGGCCGTGGATACATTCCTGTTCCCCATTTTCAGCCAAAGCATCCCTCCCAGAATGCAGGCAGACCTTTTTTGATTTAAGACGTACGCCTCCTCAAGGCTGCTGGCCCTAACATAGCTTTTTATTTTCAGCATAGGATTATCCTTTCTCTTTTGAACGTTCACAGATTCCTGGGAACAGTATAGCAGGAATCCCTCTCCATTTCCAGTACAAGTAACCGGATTTTTTCTTTTTTTGTCAAGTACCCAGGGCGGCCTGCGGCCAAGGGCCGTTTTTTCGCAGCTCAAGCCTGCCGGCCTGTCATTGCCCCCAACCGGAAGTAAGAAAATGTGAACAGTAACTATATTTTTCTTTATTTTTATCATTTTTTTGTGCATTTTACTGGATTTTTGCGAAGCCATGTGGTACAATGAGGGCATAAAGAAAGACGATCCATCAAAAAGGAGGGGTTGACATGAGCAGACGGGTGATCACCATCAATCGTATGTACGGGAGCGGTGGACGCATGATCGGAAAAGCCCTGGCAGAGGAGCTTGGGATCCGTTTTTATGACAAGGAGCTGATCGAGATCGCCAGCAAGGAGAAGGGGATTCCCTTTGACGAGCTGATGAAGGTGGACGAGCGAAAGGCGAACCAATGGCATTTTCCCGTGGATCACCAGGTTCAGATAGACAGCCAGTACCGTTTCATCCCCATGAACGACGTGCTGTACGACGTCCAGAAGAACATCATCCTGGACCTGGTCCAGAAGGAGGATTGTGTCATCGTCGGCCGCTGTGCAAACCACATCCTGAAGGACAAGTCCCTCAGCCTGTTTATCTACGCTCCCTTTGAAAAGCGTGTGCAGACCGTGATGGAGCGCACCGGCCGGGAGGAGAAGAGCGCCCGCAGGACCGTGAAGAAGCTGGATAAGGAGCGCCGGGCCTACTACGAGTATTTCACCGATGAATACTGGATGGACCTGCTGAATTACGATCTGTCCATCGACAGCAGCCGCTTTACCAAGGAGCAGATCCTGAAAATGATAAAGGCAGCCCTTTGACACCGGCCAGGGCCGCCAGGCTTCCGGGATGAAGGGGGATCCTTTTTCCCGCGGCGGAAGCGGCCCTGGGATCCTGACGGCGGGATCTGCCGTGATATGGAACCTTACACTTTTTCATATACCTCCAGATACCTGTTCACCTTTTCACGGACAAGGCTCCGCACACTGCGAAGATCGCAGCCGCGGAGCCTTTCTTTGCGTCCCTATCTGTTTTCTTTTTCCAGGATGTATGCCTTCAAAAAATCGTGGATCTCCTGCTCCAGGGGCGGGCAGCCTTCCAAATGGTGGGTAAATCCCCTGGTGCAGCTTCCGATTCCCAGGATCCCCTTTTTTCCCCGAAATCCCTGCCCGATGGATATTTTTTCCTTCAGCTGCCCAAAAAGCCCTTCCTCCTTCAGCATATCCAAGGCCGGCAGAAGACAGCCGTAGCAGGCGCTGCAGGACTCCACCTCCTCCACGGCATCGGAAAGCTCCACCACCCTTCTGGACCTGGGAAGCTGTCCGCCCCCATCCCTTCCCAAAATGCGGATGTCCGCCCTTCGGATATCTCCGCACCCCGCTCCCAAAGCCTGGGCCTTGACGATGTAGGGCACCTCCTCCACCTCATAGTGCATCATGTGACAGACGTAGGCGTCCATGAGCACCGGATCCCTCCCGGCCAGTATCCGGTTCATCACCACAGGATTTCCCCCGTCCTCAAAGTCCAGATCCCCGCAGATATTGTCCACCACGATAAAATCCTGGCGGATCCCCAGGGCCAGGTGGGCGATGGGATCGTGCAGGCCCATGGCGTGGAACCGGCGCTTCTCCTTGTTGGGAAGCAGCCCCTTCATGTTCTTCAGGGCGCAGGTGATCTTCGTCTGGCAATGGCCCTTCAGCACAGGCACATTAATTAGGAAATCAAGCTCCCGGACGCGGCTGCAGATATTCAGTTTCATACCGCCGCAGTCCGTCTCCACCCCCTTATCCTTCTGCATATCCCAGAAGGGCACCTGATAGCGCCGGGAAAGCTCCTCGTAGCCGCACACCTGGTATGCCTCCTGGGTTCTGTCTCCCACCCAGGAGCCCTCCAGCATCACCAGATCCTGAAAGCCCGCCTCCTGCAGGTATTCCAAGATCCCGGCCACCACCTCCGGATGGGTGGTGCCCCCGTAGGAGGCCACAGTGGGAGAGACCAGGTTCGGCTTAATGCCGATTTTTTTTCCTTTGTCCCCGATCAGCCCTTCCAGGCCACATTCCCTGAGAAGCTCCTTTGTCATCTCCTTGTACTTGGTTCCCCATTTTATGAAAATCTGGTTTTTTTCCATTCTCTTCTACTCCGGCCAGGGCCGCAGCCCCCGTATCTTGCGCAAAAAAAGACCCTGCGCTGCCCTGATCCTCCTCGTCCCCTGCCCTTCGCACAGGAGGACGACGCCCCCCCCCATTTTTTGGGGGGACATTTCTCTACACGTGGAAGCAGCTTCCCCCAATGAACTCCCGCAGAAGGGAATTGTTAGGCACCTCCTCACTGGGAACCGGCACGAAATAATCAAAAAACTTCAGAAGCCGGTTGGCCTCCAGGTACTCCGGATCCTTTTTGTCAATGCCAAAGAGCAAGGGCTCCGCATAAACCTTCAGGCAGGCCAGCTCGTAGATGAGCGCCGAGTTGAACATCACGTCCGCATCCTCCTGGAAGGGAAAGATGTTTTCTTCCTCTCCGCGGCGCACGGAAGGCCACATGGCAATGGTATCCTTTGCCGCCGTCCCCCTCATCCTGGCGTCCCGGACGATCCGGCGGATCAGCCTTCCATCGGTGGTGGGAATCCGGTTGTGCTCGTCGATGTTCAGCTGCGTCAGGGCGCTGATGTAGATCTTGAACTTGCTCTCCTTTGGCAGGGCGTAGCTCAGCCTGTCGTTCAGGCCATGAATCCCCTCGATCACCAGAATGTCGTCCTTCCCCAGCTGGAGAAAGTCCCCCCGGTACTCTCTAAGGCCGGTTTTAAAGTTGTAGACGGGAAGCTCCACCCTCTCCCCCTTCAGAAGGCGCAGCATGTCCCGGTTAAAGCATTCCACGTCGATGGCCTCCAGACACTCATAATTCTTTTCCCCAAACTCATCCAAAGGAGTTTTGTCCCGGTTGACAAAATAATTGTCCACCGCTATGGGATGAGGCTTCATGCCGTTCGCCGCCAGCTGGATGGACAGGCGGTGGGAAAAGGTGGTCTTTCCGGAGGAGGAGGGACCTGCGATCATGACAAACTTTTTGTTCCCCGCTCCCTGGATCTGCCTGGCAATCTGGGCGATCTTCGCCTCCTGGAAGGCCTCCTGCATCAACAGAACGTTCTGGATCCCTTTTTTGGTGATCTGGTCATTCAGCTCCCCCACCGTCGCGATCTCCAGCCGCTCGCCCCACTCCTCCGATTCCTTCTGCACCCGAAAGATCTTTTCCATGGGCATACAGGGCGGGATCCGGTCCGGCTCCCTGGCCTCCGGGAGCTGCAGGATAAAACCCTCGTCGTAAAGGGTCAGGTCAAAGTACCGGATGTACCCGGTGTGGCAGGCCATAAATCCATAAAAATAATCCTCAAAATTCTCAATGCTGTAAATATTGACCCGGGACACCCTCCTGTATCGAAACAGCTTTTCCTTGTCGTGCATCCCGTGCTTGTGGAAAAGGGCGATGGCCTCGTCCGTGTTGACGCTGCGCTTCAGGATGGGGATCCTCTTCTCCGCCAGCTCCAGCATCCGGGTCTTTACCTGATCCAGAAATTCCCTGGAAAGGATCTCGGAGCCCTTCATGGTAAAGTAATATCCGCTTCCCACAGAATAATGGATGACCACCTTCTCAATGTTCTCCTTGCCCGCCACGTCATAGATCGCCTTCAAAAGAACCAGGCAGGCGCTCCTTTTGTAGGTCTTGTTCCCGATGGGATCCCCCGTGGTGATAAAGCGCACGCTGCAGTCCCGCCTTATTTTTTTGTGCAGCTCCCGCAGCTTTCCATCCACCGTCACCAGGATAATAGGCGGCTCCCCCTCCTTCTGATATTCTTCCGCCACCTGCATCCAGGTGGTGTCCGGGGGATATTCCCGGATCTCCTCTCCGATGGTCACCTTCACCATTTCCGTCTCCATAAATATCCTCCTCGCTTTTCCAAAATTCACGTCCGCACAGGCAGGAACCCTGCCCGGCCCGGCGGGCGGCACCCAGATTCCTCGCCTTTGAAGCCTGCCTACAGAATGCTGTAAGGACTTTTTACCTGAGCGCAGACCACCCTAAGATGAGGATATGCCTCCGCCAGCCTTTTCTTCACTGCCTCCATAAAAATATATTCCGTTCCGTAATGGCCGGCGTCGATGATAAACAGCCCGGAGGCAACGGCGTCGATCCCCGTGTGATGGTCAATGTCCCCGGTCACGTACACCTGGGCGCCGGACCTTTCCACCTGGGAGAGCAGGCTTTTTCCAGAGCCGGTGCACACGGCGGCCCGCTCCACCATCCCCTCCAGGTTCCCGTATACCTTGACGTCCCCCAGACAGAGCCTCTCCTTTACAAAAAGGGCATACTCCCTCAAGGTCATAGGGCTCTCCAGGTCTCCCACCCGGCCCAGCCCCTCCGATCTCTCCCCTTCCCGAAAGGTCTCCGCCAAAACCCGGGGCTCCTTCAGCCCCAAAAGCTGTGCGCTGTGATCCGCCATTCCCAGAATGTCGTAGTTGGTGTGCATCGCATAGTAGCCCATGTTTTTTTGGATCAGGCTCAGGATCCTCCTTCCGGTAAAGCTATGGTTGCTGACCCTCTTGATCCCGGAAAAGATCATGGGATGATGGGTGATGATCAGCTCCGCTCCCGCCCTTTCCGCCTCCAGGAGAGTCTCCTCCGTCAGATCCAGGGCCAGGAATACGCAGGTGACCTCCCTCTCGTCGTCTCCCACCAGAAAGCCCACGTTGTCCCATTCCTCAGCCATGACAGGGGGATAAATCTCCTCCAGCCAGGCCGTAAGCTCACATATCTTCATAGTATTTACAGGCGTCCAGTATCAGACGCCTCTCCTCCTTTACTTCCTCCATCCGCCTTTTTGCCGCCTCTCCTCCAGCCTCCGACAAAGTCTGCAAAAGGCGGTCTCTCAGCTCCTTTTCCCGCTGGAGGTAAGCCTCCAGGACCGGATGCCTCTTTTCCAGGAGAAGGCGGCCGAAGGCCTCCTGGCAGGGACTCCACCGAGGAGCCTCCCCATCCGGGTAAACCGCTCTCATGGGAAGGGCCCGCATCATGGGATAGTATTTCCCTCCTTCCAGGATCATCTCCTCCTGGACGATCTCCCACCCTTCCTTTCGGATAAAATGGCGAAAATGGCCCACGTCCGACTGAGGCTGAAGGATCAGCTCCGAAAAGCTCTCCCGCACCCTTTTTCCCTCAGTCAATATCCGCTCCATGAGGGGACCGCCCATGCCGGCGATCACCAGGGTGTCCCCCTCTCCCTCCGAGAGCTCCTTCAGCCCGTCGCTCTGACGGGTGGTTATGTACGAGGTCAGCCGGTACTGCCGGATGTTTTCCCTGGCCTTCATAAGAGGGCCCTTTCTCACATCCATGGCGATGGCGGAGGGAACCCTGCCCTTCATTACCAGGTACACCGGCAGATATCCATGATCACACCCCACATCTACCAGCCGGTTTCCTTCAGTCACCATATCTGCAATGGCCTTCAGCCGTAAGGATAACTGCATGTCCCGCTCCTTAATCCAGATAATCCTTCAGTTTCCGGCTGCGGCTTGGGTGGCGGAGCTTCCGCAGAGCCTTCGCCTCGATCTGGCGGATACGTTCCCTTGTCACGTTAAACTCCTTTCCCACCTCTTCCAGCGTCCTCGCCCGGCCATCGTCCAGGCCAAAGCGCAGGCGGAGCACCTTCTGTTCTCTCTCGGTGAGGGTTCCCAAAACCTCCACCAGCTGCTCCTTCAAAAGAGTGAAGGCCGCCGCATCCGCCGGAACCGGCACGTTGTCATCCTGGATAAAGTCTCCCAGATGGCTGTCCTCCTCCTCACCGATGGGCGTCTCCAGAGACACCGGCTCCTGGGAGATCTTCAGGATCTCCCGCACCCGATCCACGGACATGTCCATCTCCTGTGCGATCTCCTCGGGGGAGGGCTCTCTTCCAAGCTCCTGGAGGAGCTGGCGGGAAACCCGGATCAGCTTGTTGATGGTCTCCACCATGTGTACCGGGATCCGGATGGTACGGGCCTGGTCCGCAATGGCCCTGGTGATGGCCTGACGGATCCACCAGGTGGCATAGGTGCTGAACTTGTAGCCCTTCCGGTAATCAAACTTCTCCACCGCCTTGATCAGTCCCAGATTTCCCTCCTGGATCAGATCCAAAAACAGCATCCCCCGTCCCACGTACCGCTTTGCAATGCTCACCACCAGCCGCAGGTTGGCCTCCGCAAGGCGCTTCTTTGCACTTTCGTCCCCCTGCTCCATCCTCTGGGCCAGGTCGATCTCCTCCTCTGCAGACAAAAGGGGCACCTTTCCAATCTCTTTCAGGTACATGCGGACCGGATCCTCAATGCTGACGCCTTCGGGAACAGACAGGTCGATCTTGTCCAGCTCCACCTCTTCCTCCTCGTCCAGCCCGTCGATGTCCATATCATCGTCCAGGATCAGGGCGTCCCCGTCGTTTCCGGTGATGCGCAGCACGTCCACCCCGCTGGCCTCCAGAAAGTCAAAGACCTTCTCCATCTGCTCCACGTCCAGGGGCTGATCCTTGAAAAAGTCGCTGATCTCCTGGTACTCCAAAACGTTTTTCTTCTTCTTGGCAAGCTCCAGAAGCTCCACAAGTTTCTCGCTGAATTTTCCCATATTCATTTCCATAGGTGCTCTTAACCTCCATATTGTGTTTATATTTTAACCTCATTCAAAAGAAATATGCAGCTGCTGCCTTTTTCTTCCAAGGTCTTCCAGCTCCTTTTTCGCCTTTACCAGCTTCTGGAGTCCTTCCATATCCGCCGGATTCCAGTTCCTGTTCTTCTCCGCCAGGCTCTCCTCCTTGATGCGGAGAAGCGTATCCGCAAAGGCTCTCTGCTGCTCCCTGGGGGTCTCCAGGTGGATGGTGGCGTGAAACAGGGATGCCACCTCCCTTTGTTCCTCGCTGTCTGTAAAGGCGTTCAGCAGTCTGGCGGGATTCACCTCCCCCTGCTCCCTCTGGTCATACAGCATCCGGGCCACCTCATGGTAAAGGGGAACCACGAAATCCTCAGGGGAAAGATATTTCTCCACAGTCTCAAAGCATTTGGGGTAGGTGACCAGCCAGGTGAGCATCAGCTTCTGGGCTTTCACCGACGCTGGCTCCCTTTTTTCCGGGGCCGGGCCGCCGCTCTTTGGCTGCACCCGCCGCTGGGCCGGAGTGCCCTTCATGGCCTGGGCCGCCACCCTCTTTTTCAGGCTTTCCCGGCTAATGCCGCAGCCGCCGTACTCTCTCACGATGGCCTCCACGTACAGGTTTCTCTCCAGCTCGTCCCCCAACTCCAGGAGCATCTGGGCACACCGGTCAAAAAAGCGGTTCTGCCCCTGGGGATCCTCCATGGAAAACTCCTTCACGGCCGTATCCACCCGGAAAAGAAAGCTGTCCCTGGCCTGATGGAGCCGCTCCTCAAAGGCGGCCGCTCCCTCTGCCTTCAAAAATTCATCCGGGTCCTTGTAGGGCTTCAGGCTGACCACCCGGGCGCTCACCCCCGCCTCCCGCAGGATGGGAATGGCCCGCAGAGCCGCCCGCACCCCCGCATCGTCGCTGTCGTAGATCAGCAGCACCTCCTGGGTGTACCGCTTCAGGAGCCCCGCATGGCCCGACGTGAGGGAGGTTCCCAGGGAGGCCACCGCATTGGTAAAGCCTGCCTGGTGCATGGAGATCACGTCCATGTAGCCCTCGCAGAGGATCAGGTATTTCTCCCTGGTGGTCCTGGCTGCGTTCAGCCCGTAAAGATTGCGGCTTTTATCAAAGATCTGTGTCTCCGGGGAGTTTAGATACTTGGGCTTTCCGTCCCCCATGACCCGTCCCCCGAAGCCGATCACCTTGTTATTCACGTCCATAATGGGGAAAATAACCCGGTTCCAAAATTTGTCATACATCCCATGGCGCTCGTCCACGTGGAAGAGCCCAGAGTCCCTCAGCAGCTCGTCAGAATACCCCTTTGCCTTCAAAAAGGGATATAGGCTTCCGCCGCCTTTGTCTGAGTATCCCAATCCAAACCGGCGGATGGTCTCCTCACCCAGTCCCCTGCCCGTCAGGTACTCATAAGCCGCCCTGCCATTTTCCCTTCTCAGCAGATAGTAATAATACTGGGCCGCCTGGCGGTTGATCTCCAGAAGATCCGCCCGGCGCTTTGCCTTTTCCCGGGCCTTCTCCGAATACTCCATCCTGGGAAGGGTGACCCCGGCCCTCTGTGCCAGCTGGGACAACGCCTCCCCGAAGGAATAATTTTCATATTCCATCACAAAATTATATACATTTCCTCCCGCTCCGCACCCAAAGCAGTAATACATCTGCTTGGAAGGGCTTACGGAAAAGGAGGGTGATTTTTCGTTGTGAAAGGGGCACAGTCCAAAATAGGAGCTGCCTCTTTTCGTCAGCCTCACATACTGTGACACCACGTCTACAATATCATTTTTCATCCTGACCTCTTCAATGATATCGTCAGAATAGCGCATGTCTTTCCTCCTTAGCTTCAAATACACACCCGCACAGCCATATCTCCCCGCCCTCCTGGCCCCAGGAATTTACGTCAATATACCTCCCAGGCCCTGGGAATATAGATCTCCTTAAACTTTTCCATGGAGTACTGATCAGTCATGCCGGAAATATAATCCGTCACCGCCTGAGGAACGGTAGCCTTCTCCTCTCGGATCAACTCCCGGTATTCTCTGGACATGTCTCCTGGATTTTCTATGTAATGCTGATAAAGCTTCTTCAACATGCGGATGGCCTTCTTTTCTTCCCTCTTTGCCACCGGATTCAGGTAAACATTCTGAAACATGATTCGTCGAAGCTCCATCAAAGCCTCCTGCACCGGCGGGGACATTCGGATCTCCGGCTGATCCATGCTGGTCTCGATGATGTTGTGGACAAAGGTGTTCAGCCTTTCTCTGGTCGTGTAGCCCAAAAACATGCGCAGGGTGATGGGGATGTGATCCTCCGTGATGATCCCGGCTCTTTGGGCATCGTCCATGTCGTGGTGTATGTAAGCGATTTTGTCGGAAAACCGCACCACCTGTCCTTCCAAAGTGGCCGGATGTCCGCTGGTCCGGTGATTCTGGATACCGTCCCGGGTCTCCCAGGTCAGGTTCAGGCCTTGTCCGTCCTTTTCCAAAAGCTCCACCACCCGGACACTCTGCCGGTAATGGGAAAAGCCCTCTGGATGCACATCGTTCAAAGCTCTCTCCCCCGCATGGCCAAAGGGCGTATGTCCCAGATCGTGTCCCAACGCAATGGCCTCTACCAAATCCTCATTGAGCCGCAGCGCCTTTGCGATCGTCCTGGCAATCTGCGAAACCTCCAGGGTATGAGTCAGACGGTTGCGGTAATGATCCCCCTGAGGCGCCAGAAAAACCTGGGTTTTATCCTTCAGCCTGCGAAAGGCCTTGCTGTGGAGTATCCGGTCCCGATCTCTCTGGTAGACCGTTCTCACGTCGCACTCCTCCTCCGGGCGCTCCCGCCCCCTGGAGCGTCCGCTGTGGGCCGCATATGGACTCAAAAGCGACAGCTCTCTCTCCTCCATGCCCTCTCTGATATTCATAAGCATCTCCTCCCGAACACGGACAAGTCCGATTTCTCTTCCAACCTTCTCCTCTTCTGTAGATCCCCGGATTTTTTCCATGAAAAGCCATGGAAAACTACCTCTTACTAATTATATTCTACACAAAATTTCAAATTCCTCTTTTTTTCAAAAAAAACTTGAATATTTTTTTATTTTTTTTTGAAAAGGTGTTGACTTTCCATTTGGACTTTGCTATACTACCACTTGTCGCAAGGGAGAGGGAAAAAAATCCCGCCGAAATGCGATATGCGGAAGTGTCGGAACTGGCAGACGAGCAAGACTAAGGATCTTGTAAGCATTGCGCTTGTGTGGGTTCAAGTCCCATCTTCCGCATGAAAAAAGCCTTATTTCTAAGGCTTTTTTTCGTTTCTGGGTGATTACTCGTGATTACTCTACTTGGGTTGTACAGTTTCGGTTCCTCTCGTGATTTGACACTCTACAGTACTTGAATACATAAAGCATCCACTTCTTACGAATAAAAAATCCTTATATTTTCTCCATACTCTTCATTAATCGCCCTTATCCTGTTAATAATTGTTTTTCTGGTATCTAAGAATACATTGCTTACAGTCTCACTTTTATATATTCGACCTTGTATTCCTTGTGCATTACGATACGGTGGCAGATTTCCAAAAGATATCCCCTCAGACATTCGATATTTATACTTGTCATATCAAGAGCCTTTCGGCCCTTTGCGTCAGTCGGCGCTTTTAAATTATTTAAAAATATTGGTAGTTTAAACAAATTTGCCCTCTATGGGTGTGAATCCATAGCTGCATAAACTCTCAAATTGCTGGGAAGTCCTAATAATCCAGTGCCACAACGTAGTCCTAACGGGCAGACGTGACGGAGCCGAAAGGCAGAAAAAAAGTCTGGATTTTGATATATGCTAAACAATAATGCTACGTATCGTAAGTAATGGACGGTCAGCATCCAAGCCCCTCTCCCACTTTGGGACTGTATCACGTTGGAATTTGTGATAAACGGGAAGGTTCACAGACTGCTAGGGAGTTCGCTCTTTTGAGTGTGAAGTACAGTCGGGTAACGTATTTTTTATACGGGTATGCTCGCCGGTAACCAGACCGGTATTGGAGTCCAATCCATGAAGCAGCATACTTAACTTGTATGATAAATTAAAAATCACTATTACAATCTTTGCAGTGCCATTGTTTTCCGATTTTGCCGCTGCCGAAGCCGAAAATGCCTATAGATGTCATGCGTGATAATGAGCCGAGTTTCTTTACTTTGCTAGAGCCACAGTATGGACAGGATACTTTTGGGGTGTCTTTGTATGAGAATAGCATAGTTGCAGCTTCCGCTTCTTCGTCTTTTGTAAATTCGGTTGACACATATGTTTCAGGTGCATATCCATTTTGCTTAATATAGTCAAGTATGGTAGTACAATTTCTAATAGATAGTGACTTTTTACACATTTTGTTCAATTCCAAAAATGCATTTTTATACGAATGTGTTAATGTATCTTTTACTGAAGATAGGTCGTACCGCACTCCGTTTATGATGCAAATTGTGTTTGAGTTTTTGTTTTCCTCCAATGGAAACCCACAGTGTATACATGAGTGAGACTTGTCGGATATCTCATTACCGCACTCTGGACATTTGATTATAGACATAAACATCATCCTTTCACTTTTGTTAGATAAAGTATACCACATATATCGTATATCATACAAGTTGTTATTGAAATTAAAGCCAAACTTAAATTTGTTCGCAGCGATTTCCGAAGGAATCGGGTTAAGTAAAGGGTTATCGTCTGCATTCTCTGGCTTATCTGCGTCCATCGGAATATCCACCACAGCATTAGGCGGATTCATCGCAGCCGCAGCCGGAATATCTGCGGTTATTGCAATAGTAGATGCGCTGCATGAGTCCTTTGGTGAAGCCAAAAAGAAGGCAGAAGAGTCCAGGGATGCATACAAAGGCACAAAGACAGAAATTGAGTCTATTGATTCTGAATTAAAAACAACGGCAGAAAGAATTGATGAGCTCAACAGTAAGGACGGATTGACCGTTGTTGAGAGCGCAGAACTAGAAAAGCTCGAAGCGGTGAATCAGAAACTATTAACGCAGAAAGCAATAAAAGATAAAATAGCAGGAATCCAGCAGGCCGAAGCTGCTCAAGATGCGAAAAACTTAGTCACTAAGGAACAGACTTGGTTTGTCGGAAATAGTGTCTATGAAAGTCCGTATGGAGGACAAGAGATAATCCCAGAATATAAGACTGGCGACCTTATTGATAAAATTTCAGACTTCCAAGCACGCAGAAATCAAAAGCAAAAAGAATTAAACGACCTATTAGAAGAGCAATCAAAAATGGAGCCGTCATTTTCTAGCGGATGGGATAAGTTCTGGAATGGCGGAACCGAATACGAAAAAACAGAAGAAAATATCGCAGTGATAAAGGAAGAAATTCGCAAACTTGATTCTGAAATAGCTTCTGGCCTTGCAGATATTGGCGCTAATCTTCCTCAGATGACGGACGATCTCGGTAATGCGCTTTCCGGGTGCGAAGATACCGTTGAGCGAATAAACAATCTCGTACAGGACACAAAAGACCCTGTACAGCTCGCCCAAGAAAACGCTGAGAAGATTGATGCGATTATAAATAAGTCCGATGCGTTCAAAAATGCCAAAAATGACCTTATAAAAATGGCCAGGGCGAATAAAGAAGTCGGGATAACAGTTGATGATGTTAAGAGGAAATATCCTAAGCTTGCAGACGCTATAGCCGATGCAGGACTCGCTGTAAGCGATTTCGTTCAGGATATCAACGCAGGTGCTCTTGATACCGGTAACACATTGGAGGTCACTGCGGCAAGTCTCGAAGATGTAACGAAGAGCGCACAGGATACTGTCGCAGGAATAAAGGCCGTACAGGATGTTCTCAATGGTCAGCAAACAGGGAAATCCATTTCTATTGATGATATAAGCTCTGATGAATTAAAGGATTACAGAAGTGCTCTTGAGTATGTAAATGGCTCAATGCAGTTGAATGCTGAAAAGGTAAGGGAAATTGTAAAGGCAAAAGCCGATGAGCAAATCGCCATTAATGATTCTAATAAGGCACTTGAGCAAACAAGGTACCTCGAAAACGCAAGGCAAATAGAGATACTTCGTAAGTCCCTCGGGAACCTAACTGGAGGAGTGTCATCTGAAACAGAAGATGCTATAAACGCACAGATTGATGCGTTACTGGCTGAAAATAGCGCTATTGCGGCGAATTGTGAACAGTATAATCTACTCTCCTCTTCTATCCGTGAAGCTGCCGGTTCTTACCAGCATTGGCTGAATGCTCAAAGTGCTTCTGACTATGGTGACATGGCCAATGATGCGGTTGGTGCTATTCAACGGATCCGTGATACATACGACCAAAATTCTGACATATTCGGACAGTATGGTTCTAAAAAGTTTGACGCCGCCGTTGACTTCATTATTCCTGACACTATTGAAGACGATGATCTTGCAGCTATTGAGTCTTATATGGCTGAATTTAAAAAGTATCTGTTATTTAATGACGATGGTACTGTTAGTGGTTTAAATAGACATAAGTTTTTAGAGGACGCTGTAGAAAAAGAACTTATGTCTTACAGCGAAGATGACGGATTCAGAGTCCTTGGCGGAAAGAAAATGGAGGATTTCGCTGAAGGTTTGAATATGTCGTCCGGCATGGTTCAGGCGTTCTTTGATGAACTGGGTCTGTACGGCGGCAAATTTGACTGGTCCGATGAGGCCGTTAAAACAATCGGAGATTTGGCAATTAAGGCAAACGAAGCCGCAGAGTCATTTAGGAATATCGACGGGTTAAGTGATTTAAGGCTTGTTCTTGATGTTTCTGACTTCAAGGATGAAGAAAAAGCTATTGACGCACTTGA
>JAUNJL010000133.1 GCA_030533315.1 Eubacteriales bacterium | reverse complement strand
TCTTGAAATCCGTAGCCGGGTGTGGTATATTGAACGTAGAAAGAGGTGCCTGCTGCTCACAGACACCCCTGGGACTACCGATAGACGGTTGGCCCATTTCATCAAGCAGCATAATAGCCGCTCAACTTGTGAGGTCGGGGCGGCTATTTCTGCGTCTTGTTACTATCCTTGCCTATAGAGTAACCTATTCCGAAGCAGGTCAAGCCGAAGCTCAGCACCGCTATAAGTCCAAGTATATCCATCAGCTCAGCCCTCCTTTCCTAGATTCCCGCAAGCAGGTTTCTATGTACACAGAGGGTCGCAGTCCCTCTGGAGAGGGCCAGCCGCCTACCATCCTGGTAGTACCCGAGGAAATCCTACCATAATCCGGCAGGAATTGCAAGAGGGGAGCGGTTTTGTGGATTATATGGACGGGATTTTGATTTTACATCTCATATCAATCTCACGGAGCATAGAAAAAGACCGAGAAACCGCATAAAATCAAGGTTTCTCGGTCAAATATCCCCTATTCAAACTCAATCGTCGCCGGTGGTTTTCCCGTGCAGTCGTATAGTACCCTGTTGATGTGCTTCACTTCATTCACGATCCGGCTGGTGGTTTTGCCGATGATCTCCCAGGGGAGCTCGGCGCTTTCGGCGGTCATGAAGTCGGTGGTGGTGACTGCCCGGAGGGCGATGGCGTAATCGTAGGTGCGCTCGTCGCCCATGACGCCTACGGAGCGCATGTTGGTGAGGGCGGCGAAGTATTGGTTCACCTTTTTGTCCCAGCCGGCCTTTGCGATCTCCTCACGCCAGATGGCGTCGGCATCCTGGACAATGCGGACCTTTTCGGCGGTTACCTCGCCGATGATGCGGATGCCAAGGCCGGGGCCGGGGAAGGGCTGGCGGAATACCAGGTAGTCCGGGATGCCAAGCTCCAGGCCCGCCTTGCGGACCTCGTCTTTAAAGAGGCTTCGCAGGGGCTCGATGATTTCCTTAAAGTCTACGTAATCCGGCAGACCGCCCACGTTGTGATGGGATTTGATCACCGTGGATTCTCCGCCCACGCCGCTTTCCACAACGTCCGGGTAGATGGTTCCCTGAACCAGATAGTCCACGGCGCCGATCTTCTTTGCTTCCTCCTCGAATACGCGGATAAATTCTTCTCCGATGATCTTCCGCTTCCTCTCCGGTTCCTCCACACCCTTCAGCTTCTCATAAAACCGTTCCTGGGCGTTGACACGGATAAAGTTAAGGTCGTAGGAGCCTTCCGGCCCGAACACGGCCTCCACCTCGTCTCCCTCATTTTTCCGCAGCAGGCCATGGTCCACAAAAACACAGGTCAACTGGTTCCCCACTGCCTTTGACAACAGAACTGCTGCCACGGAGGAATCCACGCCGCCGGAAAGGGCGCAAAGCACTTTTCCCTCTCCCACCTTTTCCCGGATCGCCTTGATGGATTCTTCCACAAAGGAATCCATTCTCCAGTCTCCGGCGCAGCCGCATACATTGTACACAAAATTGGACAGCATCTTCTGGCCTTCCTGGGTATGGAGCACCTCGGGATGGAACTGGAGGGCGTACAGGCCGGCTGATACGTTCTGCACAGCGGCTACAGGGCAGTCCTTGGTCCAGGCACAGATCTCAAAGCCCGGGGCAGGACTGGATATGTAATCGTTATGGCTCATCCAGCATATGGTCTTCGGAGATACATTCGTAAAGAGGGCAGACGCGGTATCCACGTTTACCTCGATTTTCCCATACTCACGGACAGGAGCCTTCTCCACCCTTCCGCCCAAAAGGTGCATCATCAACTGAGCCCCGTAGCAGATGCCAAGGATGGGGACGCCCAGCTCAAAGATTTCTTTTGTGTAGGTAGGCGCTCCCTCCTCATAGCAGCTATTGGGCCCGCCTGTAAAAATGATCCCCTTTGGCTGAAGCTCTCTGATCTTCTGAATATCTGTTTTGTAAGAATAAATCTCGCAGTACACATTGCATTCTCTGACGCGGCGGGCGATCAACTGATTGTACTGTCCGCCAAAGTCCAAAACAACGACCGTTTCTCTCTTCATTCTTTCTCCTTTCCCGGCGCAACTGGGGCAGCCTCTCCTGATTTCTTAGCTTATTATAAAGGAGCTCTCCCTGTTTTACAACGGTTATTTTTGCGGTTCCTCCTTTGCCCGGCGTCAGGATCGGGCGGCACTTTCGCCGAAGACTTTCCAGAATTTCCTGATCCGTTCTGATCTCTCGCCTTTATATCCTTTTCAGCTCCCATTTTGATCCCTTATAACGGACAGTAAAGATCACCGCCCGCACCAGCCAGTCTATGGTCATAGCCACCCAGATCCCCAAAACTCCCATCCCGGCAGACCTGGCAAGGATGTAGCTGAAGCCGATGCGGAAGATCCACATGGACAGGATCGCCGTCCACATGCAAAAGGCCACGTCGTTTGCTGACCGCAGGGTGTTGGGTAGGGTAAAGGAGGGCGTCCAGATCAGCACGGCGCAGACTGCGTGGTAGGTAATGATCTCCCTGGCCATCCTTCCCGTTTCCGGAGAAAGATTATAAATTCGGATAATAAACCCAAGGGCCGCCACAATGATCAGGTTCATAAGGATCACCGCCCCATAGGAATATTTCATCAGCTTTCTGGTGTAATACCGCACCTGATCGTAATCTCCGGCACCCACGCACTGGGCGCTCACCGAGGAGAGGGCCAAACCCATGGACATCCCGCCCAGGATGGCAAAGCCGCAGACGCTGTTGGCAACTGCATTAGCCGCAATGGAAACCGTCCCGAAGCCGGACACCAGGCTTAACACCAGGATTTTTCCCAACTGGAACATACTGTTTTCCAAACAGAAGGGGATTCCGATGTGCAGGATTTTTTTCAGGCTGGCGAAATGGAACCGGATCCCCACCAGCTTACGGGCATGGAGGATGTTCTGGGGCTTTCGGATAAGAAAGAGCATCCACACTCCGGCAAAGATCCTGGAGATGGTTGTGGGAAGGGCAGCCCCTTTTATGTCCCACCCCAGTCCGTACAGCAGGATGGCGTTTCCCAAAAGGTTCATCCCGTTCATCACCAGGGACATGAGCATAGGCGTTCTGGAGTCCCCCATGGCCCTGTACATGGCCGCCCCGCAGTTGTAGACCGCCAAAAAGGGAATGGATGCGGCTACGATGATCAGATAGATGCTGCAGGCCTCCATCACCTCCGGCTCGATCCTTCCAAACACCACATGGAGGATGAACCACTTTCCCCCGTAGGCCAGAAGCATGATGGCCACAGAGAATGCCACGGAAAACAGCAGCGTCTGCTCCACGGCCTCGCAGCCCTCCTCCTGCTTTTTCCTTCCAAGAGCCTGGCCTGCCACGATGGCGCCTCCTGTGGCGAGAGCAGTAAACATGTTGATCAAAAGCACCATGATGTTGTCGATCAGGGAAACTGCGGAAACAGCCGCCTCCCCCACAGACGCCACCATGATGGAGTCCGCCAGCCCCACGAATATCGCCAGGAACTGTTCGATAAACAGAGGGATGATCAGGGCCCGCAGCTCTTTATTGGTAAACA
>JAUNJL010000132.1 GCA_030533315.1 Eubacteriales bacterium | reverse complement strand
CGGGAGGAAGCCTCTTTGCACACGTCTCCGCAAAAACCCCGCACCCCCGCCGCAGATGTCATGATCTTAACCCCATGTTAGAAAACACAGAAGGGAGGCTATCTTATCTAGCATTTGGGTATGTTTTGGGAATTTGGGTATCTGTTTTTGGGGTGTGTGCATTTGAGGCATTGGGTGGGGGGAGGATGAAGATGTGAGAAAGTTTTGGGGATGGGGGGGGGTTGTGACTTATGTAGGGGGGAAGCTTGTACGGCTGGTCTGTTGTGGGATGGTGTGTTTTGGGGAGTGGGAGAGGAGAGGGTGTGGGGGAAGAGATGCTTGGCAATTAAAATATGGAGAGGCAAGAGGCTGGTGCTTAAGGAAATGGGTCGTTGTGGAACGAAGAACGTGATCAGCGTGGATATTTTTGAGGTTTTGAAAGAGGTTATGGAAATTTTCAGAGACAAGGCGCGGATGTTTGTGAGGAATTATATGGATAGAGAAGGTGATCCGCATTTTTGCAGGGATTATTACGATCAAAGGGTCTGGTATTTTTCGTGGGTTTCGAGTTTTGCAGACGTTTTAGGAAAAAGGGAAAGGAATGGCGGGAATTGCAGAATTTTATGAAGGAGCTGAGACGTTGGGGGAGTGTGTGAAGAGATGTGCTGAAAGACTTTTGGGGCAGGCGGTTGAATGGCAAAGCAGTAGGGGGAGTGAAGCTGCGAAGAGGGGACGGGGCAAGGTGAGAGGGTCGCATTGCCCATTGGGAGATAGGGATGAAGATGCCCACCCACAGGCCTGGGGCGGAGGGATGGAGCTTTGACGGGCGTAGAAAAACCGCCGTATAGGTTTTTCTATACGGCGGTAATTTTTTTCAAAAGGTCGCTGTGTGTTTTGGTGCGGGGCCGGTGTCAGTACCGGCATTCTATTTTTCGATGGGGTGGATGGGCGGCCGGTTTGGCCGGATGTGGCTTATCCGATGCCGCACTGAATGGCCGGATCATTATGATTTCTGTTTTTTATGGTGAGTTTTCGCTTTTTGGGAGGCAGCAGCTGTGCGGGGAATCGCAGCGAGGGGAAGGATGCTTCTGTCGATTCCAGGGTATGGCAAAGGAGGCATTCTAGAAGGCTTTTTTGCCCTTAGGGGGAGGGCAGGAGTATTGGATGTGGATCCTGGTGGGACTTACCAATATTTTGTGAAGCCTTTTGAGAGGGGCCTTTTTGGAGGAGTCTTCTGTAATTTCCGTCTGTCCCAGGGCGGCGGAGATCTTTTTTGTCAGGAGGGCCTCCCGGATGCTGGGGTTATGGCAGGAGCTGGGATCCTTCAGGCGGCCCTGGCAGCACCAGGATCGGTACAGCCGCTTTCTTTTGTCCAGGTAGGTTTTTCGGAGCATGGGGCTTTGGCATTCGCCGCAAAATACAAGTCCGTAGAGGACATGGCTTCTTGCGGGATCCCGAAAGATTCCCTGCTGTCTCTGAAGCCTGCTTTCCTCCAGCCGTTTTTGTGCCGCACGCCAGGCGGCGGGGGTAATGATGGCCGGATGGTCGTTGGTGACGTGGTAGGTCGTGTACTCCCGGTGGGTCATAGGCCTGTGGGTGAGATAATCGGTGGGAGCCGTTTTTTGAAGCTGAAGGTCTCCGGAGTAGGTGACGTTGCAAAGCATACGGCGAACCGTGTCCGCATCGAAGGGGCGGGGGCTGCGCAGCCGTTTTCCTCCCATCCGATTCAGGTCTGAGGCGATCTGGGAAAGGCCCATGCCCTTTAGATAGTTGGAGAAGATGCGCTGGACGATCCAGGCGTCCTGGTTGGGGATCAGTCTTCCTGTTTCGTCCATGTCATACCCCAGTATGCGGTGGCTGCCAAGATGGTAGACCCCTTCCCGGAAGCTTCGCAGGTAACGCCATCGGACGTTCTCGCTGATGGACCGGCTTTCCTCCTGGGCCACTACGGCCAGCATGGAAAAAATAAAATCCGAGGCGGCGTCCATGTTGCTGATCCCCTCTCGTTCAAAGCGGATCTCCACTCCAAGATTCCGCAATGTGCGCACGCTGGTCTGGCAGTCGGCCGCATTTCTGGCAAACCGGCTGATGCTTTTTACCAGGATGAGATCGATCTGTCCTCTTTTGGCATCGTTCATCAGACGGAGAAATCCTTCTCGATGGTGCAGGCGGGTGCCAGAGCGCCCTTCGTCCGTATAGATGCCGGCCAATTCCCATCTGGGGTTTTGGCGGATTTTATCCATGTAATATGTTTGTTGTATGGAAAAGCTGCTTTGCTGTTCCTCTTTTTCCGTGCTGACCCGGCAGTAGGCGGCGACCCGAAGCGTCCTTTGGGGAGATCCGCTTATTTTTGTGATCTTCATATCCGATCATCCTTTTTTACCAGTCTGGGTCTTCCTGGGAGCTTGTCTTTGGGGGATCGGAAGGGGCGCAGGCTTCTCTGGCGGAGCTGTCTTTTCCATAATAATAAAGACGATGAAGGGCGTTTTGGTCGAAGGGATTCTCTCCTTGGTCTCCAATGGAGGTTTCCTTCAGCCATTGAGCCATCGCCTGCTGTTCCAGGTGGCCGGGAATGTCACGGTTTTTTCGGTAGTTCAGGTGGATGGAGGAGGAGCGCCCCCATTTCCAGAATACCATGAGGCATTCCCAGTGAGGAAAGGTGATCTCTTTGACCAGGGATTCCAGGAAGAAGTATTCGATTTTTGTCAGGGTTTCCGTCTGCTCCCTCATGGAGATGGCGGAGGAAGCGGAAGCGGCGGCTACGGATCTGCTTTTGCAGAAGGTCTTGGAAAAACGGCGGAGCTCCTCCACGTCAAGGCTTTGGTATGCTTCTCTTAGAGCCTGGTCCAAATATGCTTCGTACAGGTAGTATTGCTGGCATTCTCTTTGTCTGTCCCTGGAGAGGCAATGCCAAACACCGGGTCTGCCTCGGGAGGGCAGACAGCTTCGCACAAGAAAGTCTCCGCAATAGGGACAGCGGATGCGACGATAGTAGGGGTATTGGATGGAGCCCTTGTGGCGATCCTTCAGGGAGCGGACCGTCTGGACGATCTCAAAGGTTTTTCGATCCACAATGGGGGTGTGGTGATTGCGGATATAGTAGCTGGGAACCTCCGTCTGGTCATTGCGGATGCGTTTATGGGTCAGGTGATCCACCGTGCGGCTTTTTTGGAGCATGGCGTCTCCCACGTATTTTTCATTGGAAAGAATTTCGGACAATACCTTTGGATACCACCGTTTTCCGTTGGGGGAGGATATTTGATCCTCCTCCAGTCCCCGGATGATCTGGGGAAGGGAGCTTCCCGCGGCGTACTCCTGGAAGATCCGCCTGACCACAGGGGCCGTGCGGTCATCAATGAGAAACTCTATGCCGTTCTCTTTTTTGTATCCGTAGGTGGGAGACCATTTGGGAATGCCTTCCGCAAAGCGCTTTCGCTGGCTCCATTTGATATTTTCGGAGATGTTCCTGCTTTCCTCCTGGGCTACGGCGGCAAGGATGGACAGGACCATCTCGGAGGCGGCGTTTCCGGTGTCCAGCTTTTCTTTCTCAAAGTAAATAAATACGCCCATTTCCTTTAAGAATCTTACGTAGGAGA
>JAUNJL010000131.1:2212-3582 GCA_030533315.1 Eubacteriales bacterium | reverse complement strand
TACACGTCTGCCTTGCTGGTCACCTCCCAGGGGGCGTGCATACTGAGCACAGCCACTCCGCTGTCGATGACCTCCATCCCGTAGAGGGCCGCTATGTAGGCGATGGTTCCGCCGCCGCCTGCGTCTACCTTTCCCAGCTCTGCCGTCTGGAAGGCTACCCCATGGCTGTCAAAGATCCGGCGGAGCTTCGCTACGTACTCGGCGTTGGCGTCGTTGGAGCCGGATTTTCCTCTGGAACCGGTAAACTTGTTCAGCACGATCCCTCTTCCCAGGTATGCCGTGTTCTTCTTCTCGAACACGTCGCCATAGGCAGGGTCGTAGCCTGCGCTTACATCCGAGGAGAGCATACAGGAATGCTGAAGGGCTCTCCGCAGGGCGCACTGGGAATATGCTCCCATGGCCTCTAAAAGCTCCGCTGTGGTATTCTCAAAGAACCGGGACTGCATACCGGTGGCGCCTACGCTTCCGATCTCCTCCTTGTCCACCAGAAGACAGCAGGCAGTACGCTTTGGCGTCTCTGTCAGCTCCAGCATTGCCAAAAAGGAGGTGTAGGCGCATACTCTGTCGTCCTGGCCATAGGCGGCGATCATGCTGCGGTCCAGGCCGCAGTCCCTGGCCTTCCCCGCGGGCACCAGCTCCAGCTCGGCGGAAAGAAAGTCCTCCTCCTCAATGTCATATTTCTCCTTCAGAAGCTTCCGGATGTTTGCCTTGACTGCTTCCTTTTTCTCCTCATCCGCCACATCCTTTAATGGACGGCTGCCAATGAGGATGTCCATGTTTTCTCCCTCGATCACCTCCGCAGCCTTTTTCTGAAGCTGCTTTCCGGAAAGATGGATGAGAAGGTCGCTGATGTACAGCACCGGATCCTCTTCCTCCTCGCCAATGCGGATCTCCACCACAGAACCGTCCTTCTTTGCCACAACGCCGTGCATGGCAAGAGGCATGGCAACCCACTGGTATTTTTTCACGCCCCCGTAATAATGGGTGTCCAGATAGGCAAGGTCTGTGTCCTCATAAAGAGGGTTCTGCTTGATGTCCAGACGGGGAGAGTCGATGTGGGCGCACAGGATGTTCATGCCCCCCTCCAGCGGCTCCTCTCCTACGTGGAAAAGGGCGATGACTTTCTTCATCCCTACGGCGTAAACCTTGTCTCCCGCCTTGACGGTCTCTCCCTTTTTCACCTTTTCCTCCAGGGAAACATAGCCGGCCTCTCTGGCCTCCTCCACAAGGCGGGTCACACATTCCCGCTCCGTCTTGCCCGCGTCCAAAAACCTGCGGTATTTCCCGGCCAGGACCTCCATTTCTTTTTCCTGCGCTTCCTCATAGGAAAGCCATGCGTTTCTGCGCTCCATTCTATTTCCACCTTTCTA
>JAUNJL010000131.1:0-2112 GCA_030533315.1 Eubacteriales bacterium | reverse complement strand
CTTCCTCATAGGAAAGCCATGCGTTTCTGCGCTCCATTCTATTTCCACCTTTCTATTTTCTCTTTTCTGCCTTCTCCCTGCGGACAAGGCCCGCTTACCTATTATAGAACAAACCCTCGTAAATTTCCAGTTATCTTTTTCAAAATCCGCCAGTCTTGCCGGATGATAAGGAACGTGCTATACTTCTGGTTGGGTGATGTACCCACCAATCAAACAACCACCAAAGGAGGTTTTTCATGCAGACATCAAATCAGCTTCTGGATCTGCTCCGCTCCGTAAACCGTAAGAGCTATCCCGCCTATAAATCCTTAAAGGGCGTTTACCAGTTTGACGGCTACCTGCTGTCCATCGACCACGTACAGGGAGACCCCTTTGCCTCCCCTTCCCATATCAGCATCCGGATCGACCACGGAAGGGCCGGTTTTCCCCAGGAATACTATAAGGATACTCTCTCCCGGGTCACCCTGGCCGACTATCTCACCCGCCAGTTTTATCAGCAGGTAGGCCGGTATACCTTCCGGGCAAAGGGCTCCGGGAAAAGCGGACTCATCTCCGTCACCCACTGCGGCCAGGAGGTCCTGATGCGGACCGCCTGCGAGATCACGGACAAGGGCGTCATCGCCCGCTTCTTCGTGGGATTCCCCGCAAATGGACGCACCATCAATTCCGGCGAGCTGGAAAAAATCTTTTTTGAGTTTCTTCCCGTTTGTGTGCAGAAAACCTTTTATTACCGAAATCTCAACAAAAAAGAGCTTCAGCAGTTCCTTTTCCTGGCGGAGGATCAGACCTTTATCCGAGGGGAGCTGAAAAAGCGGGGACTGGCGGCCTTTGTGAAAAACGGCTCCATCCTTCCCAGAGAGAGCGGCATCTCCTCCCTCCCCATGAAGGAATGTGTGCCCTTTGTCTCCCCCGAAAGCCTGACCACCACCCTAACTCTGCCCCACGGCGGCGAGATTACCGGCATGGGGGTTCCCTGCGGGATCACCCTGATCGTAGGGGGCGGCTACCACGGAAAATCCACCCTTTTGAACGCCCTGGAGCTGGGCGTTTACAACCACATCCCAGGAGACGGACGGGAATATGTGATCACGGACGAGACCGCCCTGAAGCTGCGCTCTGAGGACGGGCGCTTCGTGAAGGACGTGGACATTTCCCTCTTTATCAACGACCTTCCCAACAAAAAGGACACTCACCGCTTTTCCACTCAGGACGCCAGCGGCAGCACCTCCCAGGCCGCGGGGATCGTGGAGGGCATGGCGGCAAAAAGCAAGGTCTTTCTCCTGGATGAGGATACCTCCGCCACCAATTTCATGGTGCGGGACGCTTTTATGCAGCAGGTGATCCGCAGGGAAAAGGAGCCGATCACGCCCTTCCTGGAGCGGGCAAGGGAGCTTTATAAGCAGGCCGGAATCTCCACCATCCTGGTGGCGGGAAGCTCCGGCGCCTTCTTCCACATCGCGGACACCATTATTCAGATGGACAATTACGTGCCGGTGGACATTACCGCCTCCACCAAGGAGCTTTGCAGCCAGTATCCCCTTTCTCCCGGGGCTCCGTCCCCCTTTGCCATGCCCTCTGTGAAACGGATCATGACAAAGCCGGAGGCTCCCCGCACCCACAAGGACTACTATGGGCGCACCCAAAACCAGCCGGAGCGGCTCAAAGTCAAAACCCATGGCCGGGACGGCTTTTCCCTGGGCCGTCAGGATGTAGACCTGCGCTATGTGGAGCAGTTGATCGACAGTGAGCAGACGGCTGCCCTGGGACAGCTTTTAAAATACGCAGTGGAAAATCTGGTGGACGGAAAACGGACCCTGGATGAGATCGTCTGCTATCTGGATGGCAGGCTGGCAAAGGAAGGCCTGGCCTTCTTATCCTCCGGGTACACCTCCTGCGGCCTTGCCCTCCCCAGGCTTCAGGAAATCTACGCCTGCTTCAACCGCTTCCGGAGACCTTAAACAGAAAATGGCGGGGCATTGACTGTCCCGCCGAAGCTGATATATGGAAGGCAGATGGGTTTCTAAAGAATAAACGATCCGTTCCCATTCTGCCAAAAGCACAGACAAAACCGCCGCCTCTCTGCGTGTCTTGCAGAACAGGCGGCGGTTTGTT
>JAUNJL010000047.1:19128-19691 GCA_030533315.1 Eubacteriales bacterium | reverse complement strand
CAAAGCATGAAAATGGAAGAGGAGGATTCTGGATTTAGTTGATTTAGGGGAGAGATTGTGCTACAATGTTCCAAGTTAATATATTTAAGCCGACCATAATGGAAGCTTGCAGACCTTTATGCTAGGGGAGTAAAGGAACGTTCGCAAAAAGAAGGGGGCACCTTTAACGGATATGAAGAATCAATATCTTACAAAATATTTATGTATTACAATGATATCGGCTATGGTGGCCGCCGGTGCGGCTCCTGTGCGGGGAGAGGATGGGAGTCTTTTTGGCTCTGGTCCGGGGGAAGGAGAGTTTGTCTTTACCAGTGGGGCAGAGCCTGAGCCCACGGCTCCCCAGGAGCAGCAGCCCAGCGAAGCGCCCGGCGAGACGCCCACCCAGGCTCCTTTGGAGACGCCTGGCGGGACACCTACCGGGGAGCCGACCCAGGCACCCAGTGAGACGCCCAGCGAGGTACCAACCCAGGCACCCAGCCAGAGTCCTACGGGGGCGCCCGATCAGAGGCCGACCCGGACGCCCGGTCAGAGTGCCACTGGGGCCCACAGACAGACACCCACGG
>JAUNJL010000047.1:9563-19118 GCA_030533315.1 Eubacteriales bacterium | reverse complement strand
GAGGCCTTAAGGGGACGGTTGATCAGAGTGCGTCTCTTACGAAGGCGCCCAGGGAGACACAGTACCAGGGCCCCAGCCAGACGCCCGGTGAGACGCCCACTCAGGCGCCCAGCCAGACGCCGGAGGCTCCGGTCACTCAGGCACCAACTCAGACACCCGTGCCGGAGAAGACGAATGAGGAGAGGGTCTGGGAGCTGATCGACCGCATTGAGGCCCTGAGCTTTGGTGACATTACCCTGGAAAGCAGGGAGGAGATCCAGGGGATCCGCCGGGAGTATGACGCACTGCCGGAGGAATACCAGGAGATGGTGATGAACTATCCCTTGTTCCTCAACATGGAAAAGGTTTTCCGGGAGCTGGAGAACCCCAATGACATCCTGACCTCCGAGGAGGGAAAGGATGGGAGCGGCCTCAGCGACGGCCACGGGATCGAGGCCATTGACGGCACACCCTTGTTTTACACGGATATGATCTCCAATCTCCACGCAGGGAAGGAGTTTTACCTGAACAGCCTGAAGGAGAGCTACCAGCTGAGCTTTTCCCAGGATTTTTCCCAGGTGATGGAGGAGATCGAGGAGGAGTACCTGGAAAAATGCGGTCTTGCCTCTGAGGAGGGGGCGGAGCATCTTGTGAGGAACTGGCAGGATGTCCTGGCAGTTTACATATACCAGCAGAGCCTGGAGGGGAAGGAGTCCTATGTCCTGGATCCTTCCTGTAAGGAGGACCTGGCGGCGATCTTCGAGGAGCTGAACCCTCTGGTGGAGGACGAGCCGGGCAGCGGGAGGATGACCTTTGCCAACGACCATATCAATGCCTACATCAAGAAGCACGGGATTGAAAGAGAGGATCGGACTGTCCTGAAAAAGTATACCGAGACAGACTGTAAGCTTTTGTGCGCCGTGGTGACGGGGGCAAAGGGCTTTGTCCGTCAGAGTGTAGGCGAGGACGTGAGCGAGGATCGGGTAAATGTGATAGCGGCTGCTTACTCCATCTTAGGTGAGGTGGGCTATTTCTGGGGAGGCAAGTCTGTCTCCATCGGGAAGGATCCCGCCTGGGGCAGCGTGATGCCCGTGACGGCGGAGGGCAGCAGGAGCACTGGAACCCTGCGGGCCTATGGCCTGGACTGCAGCGGGTTCGTGACCTGGGCCGTTATCAATGGTTACGGAGACACTGCCATGGGAGGCCGGGTTGGAAATGGCACCACCGACCAGTGGATGCGGGCAAACGTGGTCAGCGAGGCAGATGCGCAGCCGGGAGACCTGGTGTTCCAGAGAGGCCCGGAGGCGGGCTATGACAACCACGTGGGTATCCTTTGCGGGAAGACGGACGCCGGGGATTGGATCGCAGTGCACTGCTCCTCCAGCCAGAACGGCGTGACGGTGGGGGAGGCCTACAGCGCAGGCTTCCGGTACATCCGCCAGCCCTCCTTCTACCAGGGAGGAGAGGATTTGCTACTCCAGACACAGGAGCAGTCCCAGGCGGCCTCCAGTGTGTGGGTGGACAATGCCCTTTTGGATCTCTTTCGTTCCGGCGATTTGACTGCGGCAGAGGAGAGAACAGAGGGCGGAGCCGGGATGGACGATGGAGCCATCGCAGGCAGAAGAGAGACGGGGGTTCCCAGCGGCGTGTGGGTGGATAACGCCCTTTCGGGCCTGTTCACAGGCGGACAGGAGAGGGAAGAGGCACCCCAGCAGGGACCGGCCCTTGTGGAAGAGACGGTCAGGATCGCGCCCAGCAGCGTGACGGTGGACAATGCCATCGCGGACCTGCTCTCGGGGACGGATCTGCTCTCCCAGGGGGCGGAGCCGGCGGCAGCCGTTTCCTGGCAGGAACCATCTCCTGGGAGGGAGACGGCCAGGATCGCGCCCAGTGAGGTGACGGTTCACAGTGGAATCTCTGAGCTGGTTTTTGCTCAGGGGGAGGTCTTCTCCGACAGCGGAGAGGAAAAGAGAACCAGGGAAGAAGGAGAGGGCGGAGCCCGTTTTACCAGCGGGATCACGGTGAACAATGCCCTTTCGGAGCTTATGGGCGCCGCAGACGCAGGCGATGACGCTTTTGCAGACCAATAGATGATCGAGAATGAGGGGTTTCCGTTGTTTCGCACAGGGGAAGCCCCTTTGCCGTACAGAGGGTGGATGGCAAAAGCCGGTGGGAGGACCGGGCTGACCAGCCGTTTCACGGAGTGTGGAATGTGAATCAAAAGAGTGGATTTCCGTACTGGATCCCGGATAAAAATCACAGGGATTTCATTGAAATGGTACGGGAAATGGGTTATAATATGGGAAGATAAAGAGAAAAGGAGTACGGCATGAAAAAACGACGCTGGCCGTTCTGTCTTGTGGTGCTGTGTCTTCTGCTCCTGCTTGTGGGCGGCACCCTTGCGGTGAGATACATAGATTCCCGGTGGGAGCAGGAGGAGGATTCCCCTCTGGCAAAGACCTCAGAGGTGCTGAGACGCCTTTTGGGGATGGAGCCAAAGGAGGTGGAGCGCCTGCGGCAGCAGGAGGTGGCCGTCGTGGATGAGGGGCGGCAGGAGTACTATTTCGGCCTCTTGAGAGAGGACGAAAAGAGAGTGTACCGGGAGATGCTGGGAGGCATCCGGGAGCGGCGGGAGGAATTTTATCTGACCACCGCCGACGGGGAAGCGGTGGACAGAATCTACCACGCACTGCTGAAGGATCATCCTGAGCTGTACTGGGTCCACAACCGCAGACAGATCTACCGTACCACCTTCTCCGGCGGAGATTACTGTCTTTTTGCGCCGGGTTATGCCTACACGGAGGAGGAGAGAGGGGAGATCGACGGGGCCATGGAGGGGGCCTGCGCCCAGGTGGCGGCTCTGATCCCCCAGGGTGCGGACGATTACGAAAAGGTACAGGTGGCCTACACCTATCTCATCGACCACACAGAGTACCAGCCCTCGGAGCATGACCAGAGCATTGCCGGGGTTTTTTGGAAAAAGCAGGCGGTGTGCGCCGGTTACGCCGGGGCGCTTCAGTATCTGCTGGAATATCTGGGAGTTCCCTGTATTTATGTGGATGGCTCTGCGAAGGACAGTGACGAGGGCCATGCCTGGAACATCGTGACCCTGGGAGGCCAGTATTATTACGTGGACGCCACGAACGGGGATCAGCCGGATTTTCTGGAGGGGGAGGCGGCTCTTCTGAAGGAGCACAAGACCACCATCTATGATTATCTGTGTCCCTTTCCCTGGGAGTACGAGATGACCTACACCCCGTCGGAGGAGTTTGCCCTGCCGGAGTGTACGGCCACGGAAATGAATTTTTATGTGAGGAACCAGGGCTGTTTTGATACCTATGATCCAGACAGCCTTTATGAATACTGTACCATGCGCCTGGACAACGGGGCTGCGGTGGTGCGCTTCAAGTTCAGCAGTCAGGAGGCCTTCGACCTGGCCCGTCAGGACTGGGTAGCCGGGGGCAGGGTCCAGCAGGTGGCCAGATATTATATGTCCCTGCACGGCCTGGCCCAGGTGGAATACCACTATGGGATCCTGGAGAACCTGAAGACCATTTACTATATGTTTTAGGGTGTGTGGATTGGCGCGGCGAGTGCGCCAGGAAAGAGGCGGGTTCGGAGGTGTGCTTCCGGATCTGCCAGGACCGGCGCAGAGGGTGCGCCAAGAAAGGGGAAACATGACTGATATTCTTTTGAGAGGTATGAACATCCTGCAGCGGGTACGCAGTATGGAGCAGCTGTCCATGGCGGCGACGGCTGTCTTTGTGGTTCTGCTGGTCTTTGGAGTGGTCAACTGCCTTCTGGGCTATCGGCTTCTCCGCTTTTGGATGATGGTTTTTGGCTTTCTGCTGGGTGCGGCAGGCGGCCTGTTTGCTGTTTACCAGTCTGGTGCAGCAGAAAAGAGTGTATACCTTGCCGCTATGGCCGCCGCCGGGATCGGGCTTGCCCTCCTGGCGTTCATGGTCTTTCAGGCAGGGGTTTTTATTCTGGGGGCGGGTCTTGGCCTGACCATCAGCATTTACGTGATCCATCCCACCTCTTCGCTGGCTTTTTTCATCTGTCTCCTTGTGGGAGCGGGTCTGGGAGCCTTGGCCATGCGCTATGAGCGGGAGGTGATCATCGTGGGGACCAGTCTTTTGGGCGGCGTTCTTTCCGGCTTTTCCATAGCGAGGCTGGGGGGACTTCCCGAGATGCCCTACGGCCTTGCCATGAGCGCCGGCTGTGCCATCCTGGGGATGCTTCTCCAGTTTGCCCTCAACCGGCCCTACTACGAGGAAGAGGAGGAGCTGGAGGAGCTTCGTCCTCAGTCTCCCAGGAGGAAGACCACCCTGGAGGAGGAGAGGTATCTGGCAGCGGAGGGCCTGGACGATGAGGCCATCGAGGAGGCCTACATTGAGGGAAAGCTCCGGGAGGACGATGATTTTCAGGAGTATTTTTCCGGGAAACTGGATCTGGAGAGGAAGAGAGCTTCCTCTGGGAAGGAGACGGAAAAGCGGGGAAGGAAGGCTGGAGAGAGGCCGCTGGAGCCGCTGACCGTGGAGAAGAGAGAGGTCTATGAGAATGAGGAGGATGAGATGATAAAGCTCCATCACAGGGCCTGGGAACAGAAAAAGAGGGGGAGAAAGGGGCGCCCGGCTGTGAAAAAGAGTGCCTCACCCTACGGAAATAAGGGTGGCTTCACGTTGGTGGAGCTGGTGGTAGTGATTGTGATCCTGGGGATCCTGGCCGGTGTGGGCGTGCCCGCCCTGCTGGGGTATCTGGATAAGGGTAAGGAGCAGGAGTGCCGGGCGAACCGGGAGAGTTTGATTAATTATTATATGACGGAGAAGATGATTGCGGATAGCAAGGAAGTGGGTGAGCTCCTGACAATGCAGAAGGTGATCGAGGGTCATGGTGATATTGGGAGGTGTCCTTCCACTGGTGAGGGGTACGTTGCCGGTGAACCGGACGGCTCTGGTAAGGTTGAGGTGATATGCAGGGAGCACGGGGAAAGCAGTCAGGTGATTGCTGCGGTTACTTCGTCTGGACCGTGATTTTTGGTTTTGGTTTGCGGTAGGGGGGCGAGGGGGAAGGCACTCGGAGCTTTCCAGCCTGTTTTCCCCTTGTGCAGCCCCTTCTGGGTGCGTCTTTTTTCGCATAGGATGGGAGGGGATTGCTTTGCGAAGGGGATAGTCTCTTCGGGGTTTCTGATTGTTTCCTGGTGCCGCTGCTTGTTTGCAGGCGAGAGGTGCGAGGGGGAAGGCACTCGGAGCCTCCCAGCCCGTTTTCCCCTTGTGCACCCCCTTCTGGGCACGCTTTTTTTCGCATAGGACGGGAGGGGGTGCTTTGCGAAGGGGATAGTCTCTTCGGGGTTTCTGATCGTTTCCTTTTGCCGCTGGCTTGTTCGCAGGCGAGAGGTGCGAGGGGGAAGGCACTCGGAGCTTTCCAGCCTGTTTTCCCCCTCGCGCACCCCCTTCTGGGCACGCTGTTTTTTGCATAGGGCGGGAGGGGATTGCTTTGCGGAGGGGATAGTCTCTTCGGGGTTTCTGATCGTTTCCTTTTGCCGCTGGCTTGTTCGCAGGCGAGAGGTGCGAGGGGGAAGGCACTTGGAGTTTTTCAGTCTGTTTTCCTTCTTGCGCAGTCTTTTCTGGGTACGTTGGTTTTCACATAGGGCGGGAGGGGTGTGGAGCTGATGGTGATGTTGTGGCTGAATTGTTACAGAGAAGAGGAATGTTAATGAGTGTACGAGAGGAGCGGGGTGGGATGTTTTGTTTTGTGCCGGGCGAGGGTTGCTTGTCTGGGTGCAGGAGAGATGAGGTGAGGAAGCCTGGGAAGGGGTTTCGGATGAGAGACGGAAGAAGTGGCTTCACGTTGGTGGAGCTGGTGGTGGTGATGGTGATCGTTTCCGTTCTTGCGTCTTTGGTCGTTCCTTCTGGGCTGGCCTACATTGATCAGAAGAGGGAGGAGCAGTGCCGCCTCTGCCAAAAGGCTGTGCTGGCTTACTACCACACCGCCACGGTGGATCTGGGAAGCGGGCTGACTCTTAAGGATTACTTGGAAGATTTAAGAGATGAGAATAGTCTGAGTGAAAAGATCGGCAAAGATGATCCCTCTGGCATTTACAAAAATCTTGGAGAGAACCGAGATTCCTATACCCTTTACGCAAACAACCTGGCGGCGGCCAGAAAGCAAAAATGCCCTTCCGGTGGAGTTTATAAGTATAATTCTTCGACGAAGAAGTTGGAATGCATCAACCACGGCAGCTTATAACCGGCAGGTGATGCCTGTTTTCACACCTGTGTCCTTGTCCCTTCTTTCCAGAGGGGAGGCGGAATGTGATGATAGAGATGCCGCCATCTATGAAATTTCTTGGTGAGGTGAGAGGTTATGATAGAGCTTCCACCGTCTGTGAAATTCTTTGATGCGGCGGGATATGGAGATAGAGTTGCTGTCATCTGTGAAATTCGCTGATGGAGTGGGACATTGTGATAGAGATTCCACTATCTGTGAAATTTCTTGATGAGGTGGGACGTGGTGATAGAGATGACGTCATCTGTGAAATTTCTTGATGTAGCGGGATATGGAGACAGAGTTGCGGTTGTCTGCGAAATTCGCTGATGGGGTGGGATATTGTGATAGAGATTCCACTATCTGTGAAATTTCTTGGTGAGGTGGGACGTGGTGATAGAGATGCCATCATCTATGAAATTTCTTGATGGAGCGGGATATGGAGACAGAGTTACGGTTGTCTGCGAAATTCGCTGATGGGGTGGGATATTGTGATAGAGATTCCACTATCTGTGAAATTTCTTGGTGAGGTGGGACGTGGTGATAGAGATGCCATCATCTATGAAATTTCTTGATGGAGCGGGATATGATGGAGTTGTTATTATCTGTGAGATTCCCTGATGAGGCGGGGGTTCATGGATGGGTGGGGATGGAGAGAGCGGCAGGAGCGGTTGCTTCCAATCGCTGCATAGAGATACAAGAGGATGTGACATATGTTGACATACAGAAAAAAGAGAAATGAAAAACAGAAGAGCCTGAGAAGAAAGGGATTCACCCTGGTGGAGACTATCGTGGTCATGGCCATTTTGGCTATCCTGGCCAGTGCCAGTGCTGCTGGGCTGATCCGCTGGCAGCATAATGCCCAGTTCCGAAAGGCAAACGAGTATGCCAGGACCCTCTTTACGGCGGCCCAGACCTATTTGACCGGAGCGAAGGCTCAGGGGAACCTGATGGACCCGACTGAGTTTTTTTCTGATGAAGATCTTGTTCCTGAACGTGTTGCAGGGTCTAAAGACTATGGCAGGCTGTACTCTCTTTTTTGGAAACCGTCATATTACAAGGATATGAAAGCAGAATATAGCCAGAAAATTGACCCAAGCGACACCCCGGAGGAGAAAAAGGGAAAGCTTTTTTATCAGATGTTCCGGGAGTATCTCTACGACAAAAGTGTTCTTGACGCATCCATCTGCGTGGAATTTGATCCGGTGGACGGGGTGGTGGAAGCGGTTCTGTACAGTGACAGGGCCACGTCTATGTCTTATACTAGCGGAACAAATGGGGCTATGGAGATTGCGAAGCCGGACAGGGAGGAGTCTGCCCGGAGGGAGAAACTCCTTGGGCTGTATAATACAGAGATCGGGGATCGCTCCCCTAACACTACGGAGGCTCCCAAGATCGACACGGCAGAGCTGGTCAATGGGGATACCCTGGATCTTCGCTTCCGTCTGAAAAGTGGCCTGAATATCCCTGATTACATTTATGAGGTTGAGATACTGGACGTGGAGGGCCGAACAGCCGCCTCTTTTGTTGTGAATAATGAAAGCAGTAATAAGCTAAAGAGCTCGGACGAGTCGGGCGTAAATGAGGATGAAAAACACATAAAGACGAGGGTGGATGTTTATGAATATAGCAGTGGCGGCCAGAAGATTGATTACCAGATCCAGGATTGCCAGATCAGAGCCTATGTGGAGGACAGAGTGGTCTATGTGACGCTGGATGCCGTGGATCTAAATACGGCGCAGATTTTGAAAACGGTGGGTGGAGAGTGGCTGACTGATGAGACTGATGATAAAGTTAAGAGACGTAACTTTGATCATACCTACAGCGTCCTTCGCTTTGGAAATCTTTTTGCCACCGACAAAGAAGGTTACGACAAGAGCCTGATGGGGACGATCTCTGTCCGGGTGAAGGCTAAGGGGGCAAGAGATGGAAGCTGGAAAATGACAAATTCGGAAAGCCCGCTGATTCAGGTCCCATCCAGCCGCTTGGCGGTGAAGAGCTATAACATTGCAAATTCCCGGCACTTCTTTAACCTGCGTTTCATGGAGGCTGGCTTTAAACAAAATGCTTACGATAAGGTGACTTATAATCTGACGGACAGCTTTGACTGGTCTGGAAAAGGAGGAATCCTGGATTCCAATAAGGTCTTTCGTTCGGAGAGATCGGGAACAGGATCGGATAACAAAATCGTTCTGGCAGCGATTAATCCAGAATCAACAAATAGTGTAGGTGATTACATTCCTCCAAATGCCGGCCAATTCTATAATGCGGAGTCTCAGAATAACGGTGATTTACAGAATGCGGCTAGTGATCTTCTCACCTCATGTGCATTTCCCGCCTTTCTCTCTTTAAGCTCAGAGCATACCCTTGATGGAAATAACAAGAGCGTAAAGGGACTGTACGTCATTCCGGAAAAGGGCGAAAGTGATTCTTTCCAGGATGGGCTGGGGCTTTTTCTGAAGAACCAGGGTACCATCCGAAATCTGAAGCTGGAAAATCTGAACGTGATCGGCAGGTGGAAGGAACAAGAAGGCGAAAATATCGTTGAAAAAGCCATCAATCGGGTAGGGGGCCTTTGCGCCGTTAATCAGGGGACAGTTAATAATGTGACGGTACAGAGCGGGCTGATCGTGGGAAAGAGCTGTGTGGGGGGCATTCAGGCCTATGCCGGGGAGTGTATCCTGACGCCTACGCCTACACCTACACCTCCGGCCGGTTCTCCTGCACCTCTCCAGAGCCTATCCCACGATCTCTATGTGGCAGGGAGTCTTCCTCTGGTGTCCATCGAGACTATGATCAGGGAAGCGGAGCTTCTGGAAGAGGAGACCTCATCCAAGGCGGTGCAGACTGCGGCTTACGAGGAAAAAGTCCAGACGGATCTTCAGATGTCGGGGGGGAGTACGCCTTCGATTGCAGAAGGGATTGTCTCCAATGCGACCAACCGTGCGTCCGTGGAGGGATATTCCTATGTGGGCGGTATCGTGGGCAGTGTGAAGAAAAACGAGGATCTGGAGACTCCGTTCATTGAAAAGTGTAAAAACGAGGGAAGCATCTCCGGGGCCACCTACGGCCTGGAGCAAAAGATACAATATATCGGCGGTATCGCCGGATATAATGAGGGTGGGACGATAGATAGCTGCAATAGTGCTCCCGCCCTCAGCCTGGACCTTGCAAGCCTTAGTCAGGGGGAGCTGAATGAGCTGCTGGATCCTCTTCTGAAAGGAGAGTATGTAGGCGGTATCGTGGGCTACAACAAGAGCGGGAACGTAACCGGCTGCTTCACCACCGGCGGAACGCTCATTGGAGACA
>JAUNJL010000047.1:6599-9463 GCA_030533315.1 Eubacteriales bacterium | reverse complement strand
AAGAGCGGGAACGTAACCGGCTGCTTCACCACCGGCGGAACGCTCATTGGAGACAAATATGTGGGAGGAATCATCGGCTACAATGAAGTAAGTGGCGAAGGCGGAATGGTAGACGGAATCGATGGAAGTGTGAATAAGGCCAACGTGATCGGAAACAAGTATGTGGGCGGTATCGTCGGGGCGAACGCTGACATGGGCAGCGGTGGGAAACCTTCAAGCACTTACAGCAAACATATCGAGGTGAAAAACTGGAAGAACAGGGGTATGGTGACGGCTCGGGAGGCGTACGGCGGCGGGATCACGGGCTATAACGCCGGAAGGATTGAGAATTGTGACTGCAGCGTGGATGTCTCTGCCATCAAGGGGGAGGTTCTGCTGGGGTACCTGAAAAAATATACGGGTAGCGAGGAGACTCCTGCGGGTAACTACATCGGAGGTATGGCCGGTTACAACAATGGATATATTTATGCGGATAGTAATCATAGAACCAAAAAGGTGGTCAGTGTCGTTGCCGGAAACCGCTATGTGGGCGGGATGGTAGGTTACAATGACTGTGATGGAGATGTGGAAGGCTATGACCTTTCCGGAGGATACATTTCCGGAAACAGTTTTGTGGGAGGCTTCGCAGGGGTCAATGTTTCAGAAAAGATGTTTGTAGCCAATAGTGGTAGTGATGATAATGGAGAAACGCTTCATACGGTTTCCAAACCTAACTGCATTGAAGGTAATTATTTCGTGGGCGGCATGGTGGGAGGAAACCTGCTCCTTCTTGAAAAAGATCTTACCATCGGCAGCAACACGGACAACTTCCTGGGACAGATCAAATCCCGGGACAAGGGTAAGGGGTGGTTTGTAGGCGGAGTTTTGGGTTACAATGTGAATATCCAAAAAGCTGCTGATAGCACAAGCCAGTCTGACAGTATCAAAGATCTGGCAGATGGTATGGCGTGTGCAGCAGAGGAAGCTGTAGAGGACGCAGGGGTATTGAAGGAACAAGTTGATGTAGGCGACGCTGTTGAGAAAGTTGTCAATAGAGCATCATTAACAATGGCAGTAAATGAGCTGACCGTTAACGGCGATGTTGACAATAATTCTGATAGTACTGGGGGCACGTATGAGCTGAACCAGATTGAGGGCCATGTGTATGTGGGCGGCGTCGTGGGCTACAACCAGAAGGACTCTCGCATGACGATTAAAAATATCGTCAATAAGATTCCTGTAATTGCCAACGGATATATCGAGAAAGTGGACAAGAATAATGATAAATACAGCCATGCAGAAGGAAACCGCTATTCTTACGCCGGAGGCATCATCGGGATGGCGCCGCAATATACGGTGATAGATCATTGCCACAATGACGGCGCCGGAAGGGTAAAGACCCCGGATGAAACGACCTACCACGGGGCTCTTGTGGAGGTCAACGAGGGAACCATCCAATGTTGTACCACTACCACCGTGGGAGAGTATGCCTGGAATTACGTGGGTGGACTTGCGGGAGTGAACGGTTACAGTATAGTAAATAAAATCCAGAAGCCGGGAACGATTACAAAGTGTGAGGTAGGCAGCACGGTCTTCGGCATGAACTGCATAGGCGGAGTGGCAGCGGAGAATTATGGAGAGATTTCGGATATCACGTTCACCGATAAAGCTACAGTGAGCGGCAATGGTAAGGACGTGGGAGGAATCGCCGGTGTCAACAAAGCCGTGAAAAATGGAAATGATATAGTTGTTCAGGGAAAAATCCGTGATGTGAATATGAAGAACCTGAAGGTGACAGGAAACGGTACGTATGTGGGCGGGATCGCCGGGACCAATGAGGGAGTGATTGTTGGTGGTACCAAGAAAGATAACTCCCAGAGTATTACGCCTGATGGGTCCTCCTCCGTAAGAGGAGATAGCTGCGTAGGTGGTATCATAGGTAGGGCTAACGGGGATGTCAGGTCCACCGCAGAGGATTTTGAGTCAGGTTCCGTGGTTGTCATCGCTCAGGGCTTCACCAATGAAGGCAGCGTGGTGGCGGTCAACGGCGACGCCGGAGGTATCGTGGGCAATACTGACTTGAATAATTATAAGATTGATAACTGCAGAAACAACGGAAGTGTGGAAGCGCAGCAGGCCGGGAACGCAGGCGGGATCATCAGCACCAATATGAAACAAGAGAAAGAGAATGGACCCCAGGTGGCAGTTTTTGCCGATGGTACGGGAGAGGGCGGCGGTGCAAATACCAGTTCACCTGCATCCAGGACGATCACCGGCTGTACAAATACTGGAGAGGTGAAGTCCGGCAGAGGCGACGTGGGAGGCATTGCGGCACATAACGATGGAACCATCGAGCGTTGTAAAGTAGAGGGGGACAAGAATAAATTCCTTACCGTTTCCGCCAGAAAGAATGTGGGCGGCGTGACTTCTCTGAATAAGGGAATCATCGAAACTACCACTTTACAATACATAACGGTTACAAACTCAAACCTGAGCGGCTCCAAGATGAGTATAGGCGGCGCTGTAGGGATCAACGAGGGTACGCTAAGTGGGGTTTCCTTTACAGACGGTACGGTCCAGTCTTACAGTAAAAATTCCAATGTGGGCGGACTTGCGGGAAGAAATGAGAAAACTGGAACTATTCAGGGAACTTCGGATAAAAACAAAGTAAGTAATGTGAAAGTCTGCTTCGCCGTTGACGGCATCAACGGGAACATGGGAGGAATCGCAGGATATAACGGTGGAAGCATCACCGGCTATCATTATGTAAACACGCAAGGTCATCCAGGGATTGTGGGAAAGGGCGGCAGCGCCTTTGGCTATGGCGGTATTTCCGGCATCAATGCAGGTACGGTGTCTGGCTGCCGCTTCCAGGGTGTGATTAC
>JAUNJL010000047.1:0-6499 GCA_030533315.1 Eubacteriales bacterium | reverse complement strand
GGATTTTGTCATCCAGTATGGAATCAACCGGGGATATGTGACGGGAAAGGACCGGGTGGGGGGCCTCGTTGGACAGGTTAAGTATACGGGAGCTACCCTTGCCTACTGTGAAAACTACGGTACCATCACGCAGACGGGTTCTACGACGTATACGGGAGGCATGATCGGTCATATGTACAGTGTCTTGGATGATTCTGAGTTTCGCTTTACCTCCTGTAAAAATTTTGGATCGATTGTGGCTGAGAACGCCTTGGGCGCAGCGGGCATGATCAGTGGATGTGCGAACAACACCACCCAAAAAGGTCGTTTCTATTTCTATGACTGTGTGAATGCAGGTGATATTACGTTCAAAGCTGGAAAAAAAGCCGGAGGGATCAGCAGTCTGTCTGCATTTCAGACGGCAGTTTATGACAAATGCCGTAACTACGGAAGACCGTTAGAAAACAAGAGTGGGTTCTGTGGGATTGCGACGAAAAGCGCAGGAGCTACCTTTAAGGACTGCTACGGCGTTTCCGCAGAAAGAGACTCTAATGGGCTGCTTTATGACCCGATTGCTCCTTCAGATTCTTCCAGCAATGTGGTGAATTGTTACTATTTTGGGAGCACGGCGTCGGAAGGAGAAGAGATTCCCAATCATGTGAAGAGTATTTCTGTGCAGGATAAGTCTGGTAATAATATCGATTCCGTTGTTGATAATCAGGATTTCCTGAGTAATGCATACGATGGCAATAGAGGGACAAGGTGGACGTTCTTTAAGGACAGCAGCACTACTGTGAAGAGTTTGAAGCCGAAAATCATCATCAAACCTGAGAGTAAAAGTGTGAACAGTCTTTCCATTGATTGGTTTTGGAATGGGTCTACGAAGAGAAGATATGAGTATTCTTTAAGTTGCGTGAGCAAAGGCCAAGAAACGTTGTACAAAAAAAACTGTGATTTTCTTGCAGGAGATGAGAGCCAAGGTGATGTCAGTGTACAGCATGCGGTGCAGACGCTGGATAATCTGCAGTTGAAAGAGGTAGAAGAGATCATACTTGAGGTCACCGATGTTCGGGACGTGAATGGTACTACAGAAAACTCGAGGCAGTATTTATCCATTTGGGAGATCAATTTGAACGTGCATAGCTCTGCGGGGGATGATGATCGACTTGGAACGAGATTATCTATCACGATGAATAATTCTAATGGTTTTTCCGCAATTGGAGCGGGTGTTGGGATTTCAGGACTTCTTTATGACCCCAATGGAGAAGGATTAAATTGGTCTTCTTATCAAAGATATAAGGATATCGATTACCTGCTTCGGCCAAAAGAGCTTGTTTCAGGGATACCCTTGGATATGCCGGAGGGAGTGGAAATGGAGCTGACCTTTGACAGCAGCCAGGGGGAAACTGTGGGCAAGCTGGAGGTGTCCTGGAGGAAGCCGACGCCCCCGGAGGGTCTAACGAATGGGGTGGATACGGAGGTGGTTCTTCATGTATATAACGATAAGGGAGAAATAGTAGCGTCTGATCTTCCAGCGAGGTATGAAAATAGCTTCACATCGGGTAATTCTTCAGAGGGTGAGACTCAGTCACTAGTATTAACCATCCAGAAAGACTATATCAATCAGGGCTACAAGGCGATGGCTGATGTTTATCATCTTCCTAAAGAGAGCAACCCTCGTTACGGGAGGTCTCTGCCCTATACCTGGGTACCGGATTTCTCCTTGGATGTGGAGGAGTCCCTGCCTCTCCCACAGTTTCATCTGGAAATCGTGAAGATTGAGAACGGGTATGTGACGTACGATCTGGTGTGGGATAATGCTGGAGAGTACGAGGATGGAGATACCCTGACGCTCGGGGGAATCACGGCTTCGACGAATCGTATGCAAAAGACGGGCGAAGGTGCTGTACAGAGACTAAATAATGTTACCATAGGCGCCAATCCTTCCGCCGCCGTCAGCGCCCAGGTCGTTCGGGAGGTTGAAGGAAAGACTGTGCAGTCAAAAAAGGTGGCTTACCAGACACAGCTGCTGTCGGGAAGCTATCTGGAAGGCGATAATAAGATTGCTCTAATGACGAACAGCGTTTTCTATGGGGAGACGCCTGACACCCTTTATCTGGAAAGCACCCTTGCGGGAAATTGTGAGAGCTTTTACCGGACAGATCTGATGGCCAATGACGAGGAGCTGGGAATAGAAGTAGCAGTGGCAAGTACCGTGGCCCGGGTGCCTACGATGGATGTGGTGAAAAACGTACCTATGGTTTTGGAAAACCTTCCCCAGGATTCGGATGGAAACAGCCTGGTCTTTACAAAGGTTCAGGCCTATCCCTGGAGAAGCCAGAATGACGTGGTATACTACGCATGGGTGGTGGCTGAGAACTTTACGGCGGAACAGGTGAAGGAGTCAGAGTATTGGGATGGCTCCAATATGGAGTCTGGATATTTCGTGGAGAAGGTGAATGACAAATACCGGATCATATATACGGCTTGCCAGAGGCAGATCCAGGAAAAGCTATTTAATAATCTGGAGAAAATACCAGCTCCGATTATCACCGGATGCGACTATGACTCGGGTAATTCTAAATATACTTTTACCTGGGAGACACAGTCGGGCGCCAAATATGATGTGATCCTCAACGGCTATATCCAAGAGGGTGGAGAGGCTGTGGCGCTTTACTACGGTACGATGGAGAATATTTTCAGCCTTACCGTATCAGCGGAAAACTGGCGCTACCCAATCCTGGAGCTGACGGTAGTGCGATACGGGGAAACCAACAGCAAAGGAGAACTGAAAAACTTTGGAGCGAAGGCGACAAAGAGTTTCGATGTGAAGCTGCCGCTTACTACCATCACAGCGCCCATTATCCAGCTGGCAAATGGCAAGAACGAACTGCAATATAACATCAGCTGGGGAGGACTTCCTGAGATTGAGCTGGAAGCCCTGTGGGAATACCAGGTGTGGGCACAAAAGGGCGAAGGTAAAATTTGGCTTGGCAGTGAGACTAGGGAAGAAAAGGATGGCTGGAAGTGGAAGAACCAGATAGAGGTGGATTTTGACAATATTCCTCAAATTAACGGCGCTGAACAGACTCCAAAAATCAACGGCGGAGACGAGGTGGAAATCTATGTGAAGGCCATCGCAAAGGAGGGTTCTTCTTACAGGGACTCTGCGGACGGCTTGAAGGTGAGGTTCCAGGTTCCCACCCGTATGGATACTCCGGATCATGATAAGATGTTCCTGAAATGGAAAGATGGAGAGAATCCAGAGACCATCACAAGGCAGGAATTTGAAGAGGAAGGTTTTCTTTTCCAGGTGAGTGGGCAGGAGGAAAACAATACCTGTATTTTCCAGGCTTATCTTGTGGGTTCGCAGGATGAGGAAACGTCGTATTCGGAGGTTCCGGAAGGAGCCCAGCCGTTATATAAGGAACCTGTGCCCATGAACGGAAGCAGCTATCTCTTTACCGGGATTGACTCGAATTATGCGGGATGGCATCTGCTGATTCGGGTGCGGGCTACCTCTGACAATGCGATCAGTTCCCTGTGGAGCAACTATTATTCTTTCAAACTGCCGAAGGTTCAGGCGGACACGCCGGAGCTGGAGGAGGAGACCAAGAACGTAAACAGAGAGTGTTACTTTTGGAATGACGGTGAAGATAAGGAGGCTGCGCAAGAGCTATCGATGTCTGTCAATCATACGGCCATCAAATGGGAGGCAGTGAAACATGCGGAAACTTATGAGGTTGAGCTGAGGAAGCTGCATACCGGTGAAGGGGAAACAGATGAAAGGGCTCCGTATAGCTTTTTCATTAAGAAGGAAGATGGTGTATGGAAGGTCATAGGAGATGATCTCACATCCGAGGGAAAGTGGGAGGAAACAATGGGAAGACAGCCGGTTCCAGGTGGGGATGCAGGCAGTTATGTCTATGAGTTTAAGCATAAGTACAAGGAGGAAGATGGTAGTCTTTTGATAGAGGGCTATGAGGAAGAGATGGAGGCACAGTCCCTGGAAGGGGACGTTCTCCTGAACTTTTCTTACAAGGCAGCCCTGAAATTGGAGGTTCTGGAGGAGACGTCCGGGACGACTGAGTTCCGTCTGATCCTTCCGGACGGGGAAGCTAAGGGATATGATTTCCAGAGAACCCAGTATGTGGCAGTGAAGGCATACCCGGAAGATACCCAAAATTATGTAAATTCCAAATACTGCCAGTGGATCCGAATCTGCCTTACAGGGCAGGAAGCATCTGCAAAAACGCGGATCATTGATGTTCAGAGTACAGATCACATTCAGTTCTGGAATGAAACGGATGGTCTGGATCTGGAGCGTGGATGGATCATCCAGAATCTCATCTGGGATAGGCCGGTTACCTCCCAGTCCTCTGGGGAAACGAAGGGGACGGTTCTGGAGGAAGAGCTGAAGGAAGATCAAAAGCAGAATGCGGCGCAGGATGATCTTCTTGCGTATGAGGGGGTTGAGGACGTGCCGTTGGAAATGATACCAGCGGAGAACCATGGTTTCACCTCCGGGGAAGAAATGTCCCACGAATTGGAGGATGTGGTAGACATGATCCCGGAAACGCCGGATCCTTTGAGTGACGGCGGTGGAGGGCAGACAGAGGAGGCTGTGGACGATGTCGGACAATAAAGAGGTTTCCGGGAATATCCGGAGAGACAGGAAAGGCGCCGCCATGATCCTGGTGCTCTGTCTGATGATGCTGTTTTTTGTACTGTCCATCACCACCATCCTGTCCTCCAGTGTACTGGTGGGGAGAGCAAAGGAGGATCGCATTGGAAAACAGTGTATGGTTTTGGCCACCTCCTTTGCGAAACAGTTGGATAGAGCTATGAGTGAACCACTGGATGGAACAAAGGATAGGCTTGATGGTGAAAAATTCCAGGACTTTGTCCGGGCATCCATCGACTATGATGTGGATTTAGAAACGGAGGTAGAACCGCCGATATCGAGTGAAAAGAAAAAATGGGAGTATTACTGGAAGATACAAAATGCCTATGAAATCAGCTCAAAGGATCCAAGTAATGTGCCGGCTGCTGGTAGCAAGGAGGAGGCCATTCACCGCTTTTATGTTGGTGAGGTTGATGGCAACCAGGAATATAAGCTGTTTATGGAGGTCTACTGGACCTTTGAGAACTACGAGGACTTTTGGGGAAAGTGGAATAAGCCTGACCAGAAATATGATGGGATTCTGTTGAGCGTACAGGTGGTCTGCCAGCACGAGAAGACGGGACAGTCCAGCAGGGTTCGGAGCTTTTATGAGCTTTCCGTGACAGATGAGAGACCCGAAGGTGAGAAGAATCCGGCGTATGAGTATCAATGGAAGCATTTTAAATGGCAATGGAATAAGGTGTGGACGGAGGCGTGAGCGATGGGAGGGAAAAGAAATAGGGGATTTACGATGGTTTCCGTGATGGTGGGGTTTCTGATTCTGCTTATGGGGATTTCTGCACTGTTCGCCTCTCTTGAGGTTTCCAGGAACATGGTCCTCACCTCCACAGCTCGTTTTAATAAGAACGAGGGGGATCTGGAAAAGCTGTATCAATCCCCGGACTATCAAGTGGGGGCTAGCGAAGAAACGGGTCTTAAGGATGAGGCTGACAACGTATGTTTTAATATTTCAGGTTCTGTTGATCAGGATCAAGGTACGGGATTTTATTATTTTCACTAAAAAGGGGCGGCCATGAAAAAAAGAAAAAAGAACAGCAGCAAGGGCTTTACCCTGGTAGAGTTGATCGTCAGCTTTGCCCTCACCGGGCTTCTGCTGGCGTCGGCATCGGCGGTTTTGGCGAATTATGGAATCAACACGGCGGATATGACGGCCATCTCCCAGTCCGAGCTGGCGGCCAGCAATCTTATGGATGCCATCCGGGCGGAGCTGATGTATGCGGCGGATTACGATGGATGGTATGAGAATGCGGATGATGATATCAAAAGTTATGTAAGTGGGAAGAGAGAAGGTGATGCTCCTAAGAAGATCGACGTGCTCATTGCCAATGGTAGCAAGTCCATCTATTTTGCCAACAGGCTGGGAACCCTGGTGAAGATTTCCTGTAATGACGGGCGTTTGTCGATCCGCTATGGAAATCCTGGCGGGGGCTCTGGAAATCTTGGCAGCCGTAGTACGGTGGATTGGGATTTTGGATCCGGGGTGTACATGGCAAACTCTATCAACAGGCTGAATTTTGAAAGGATTACCACCGAGGAAACTCCTCCCAAGGACACCAGCGTTATCAAGGTCACCCTGGTCCTGGAAAATGGGAAGAACGGCTATAGGGCCACAAGGGAATCCTGTATCGAGTGCTTCAACGTTCCTCCGACTAAAATCCATGTGATGGAAAGTTTGGCAGGGTGAAACGGGATCCTTCAAGGATGGTCTGCATCACAAGGAAAACCAGGTTTCCCGCAAAAAAGCGCCTCGGAGCGATGCTCCGGGGCGTCTTTTTTTGAAATGCGAGCAGGCCGATAAGCCGGGTTATGTCGTTGGGTGATCATCTATCTAGGCCA